>DATIBM010000322.1:0-7373 GCA_035457545.1 Nitrospiraceae bacterium | reverse complement strand
TGCTGCTCGGGACGCCGGTCGCCTATCTCAGCACCCGTCGGCCACATTGGCTCAATCACCTCTGCCTGCACGCCTCCTATGCCGGCTATGTGCTTCCCGGTCCGGTGGCGGCACTGGCCTTGCTGGTCATTGTCATGGCCTTGGCGCCGGCCTGGTACGGTTCGGCGGCGGTGCTCATCCTTGCCTACATCCTGCATTTCCTGCCAGTCGGACTGCAGTCGTTGGAGCCGGCGATTCAGCAGGTCACCCCGAATCTGGAAGAGGTCGCCAGGAGTCTGGGCAGCACCTTCTGGGGCACCATGACACGCGTGACGCTTCCGCTCATCCGCAATGGATTTTTCGGGGCTTGGATTCTCATGTTCCTGCAATGTATGAAGGAGCTGCCGGCCACGCTCTTGCTGCGCCCGGTGGGGTTCGATACCCTGGCCGTGCGCGTCTGGCTGGAAGCCAGCGAAGAGCTCTATGCCTTGGCCGCCGCCCCGGCCTTGTTGATCGTCCTGTTCAGCCTGCCGGCGTTGGGGCTTCTGGTGGCGCGGGACTGGCGGGCGAGGTGACTTCTCCTTCATGCAACAGCCACTGCCTATGACGTCTGCATCCGACTCGGTCTCGCCGCAGGACCGGCCGGCGAACAGGCCAACAGAAGAGGGCCAGTCCGCCGGCCGCCCTCCGGTCCTGGAGCTCCGCCATGTCTGCTGCGCCTATGAAACCGGCAAGCCGGCCATCACCGACGTCTCCTTGACGGTGGGAGCGGGAGACATCGTGTGTCTCTTGGGACCGTCCGGCTGCGGGAAAACGACGACGCTGCGGGCGATCGCGGGGTTCGAACCGGTCGTGGCGGGAGAGATCCATTTGGCCGGCAGGCTCGTGTCCTCCCCCTCCGTCCAAGTGCCGACCGAACAGCGCGGCGTCGGCATGGTGTTTCAGGAATATGCGCTGTTCCCACATCTTCGCGTAGCGGACAATATCGCATTTGGACTGACGAAGCTTGCCGCTGGCCAGCAGAAAGCCCGCGTGACAACCATGTTGGAGTTGACGGGGCTGGCCGGCTTCGAACATCGCTACCCGCATGAACTCTCCGGCGGCCAGCAACAGCGGGTCGCGCTGGCCCGGGCGCTCGCCCATGATCCCGTCGTCCTGTTGCTCGACGAACCGTTCAGCAATCTGGACCCGGACATGGCCTCCAAGATGCGGCAGGAGTTGCACGGCCTGCTGAAACGGACCAATACCACGACCATTCTGGTGACCCACGACCATGAAGAGGCCTTTGCCATCGCCGACCGGATTGCGGTCCTCAACGAAGGCCGGCTGGAACAGCTCGACACACCGGAAATGATCTACCATCTCCCGGCCACCCGCTTCGTGGCAGACTTCGTAGGCCATGCCGACTTCGTCCCGGGCGTCGCACAAGACGGGCGGGTGACCACCGACCTGGGAGATTTTCCCAACCACAAGGGGTTTCCGCCCGGCACGCCGGTGGTCGTCATGATCCGGCCCGACGATATTCGCCTCTCTCCGGACCCGCAGGGGAAGGCACGGATCCTGTCGCGTCAATTCAGGGGATCGGAAAACCTGTACAGCATCCAGTTGCCGTCGGGCCATCTCATCCATAGCGCCGAGCCCTCGACCGCGATTTATCCGCCAGGAACGTCGGTGGCCCTGCAGATTCAGGCGACCCATACGGTGCTGTTCACGCGACAGGACGGCCCGGCATCGCAGCCGACCGATAGGCCGCAACCTCCGGCGACCGGTGCGTTCACCGGAGGCCAGCCCTAACAGCTTCCACTTCGGACACGAACATGGTTTGGCCTTTCCTCTCTTCCGGACGGCTTCGCCCCATCTGCCTCGGTCCGGACTCGCCACAATGGGCGGCCCGGGCCGATAAGATCGTGTTGACTGGGCCTCCAAGCCTATGTTATTGATAACAGTTATCAACTTCAGAAGTAGGCCCGCAGCCAGGCTGCGAGTCCTGTTGTTACGCTGATGGTCGCTTCGCGAATCGAGGGTACTGACTATGGAAGTGCTGAAAGAGACGGTCGATTACGGTGTGATTGGATTACTCCTTGCGTTGAGTCTCTGGTGCGTCGCGGTTGCCGTGGAGCGATGGCTGTTCTATCGCCAGGTTGATCTGACGCAATTTCCAAACCGCCAAGTCTTTGAGATTGCGCTGACCAAGCGGCTGGTGGTCATCGGGACGGTCGCGGCCAACGCGCCGTACATCGGGCTGCTGGGAACGGTCTTGGGCATCATGTTGACCTTCCACACGATGGGGACCTCGAAGACGATCGCCGTAAGCGCGATCATGATCGGCCTCAGCTTGGCCCTCAAGGCCACCGCCGTCGGCCTGCTGGTCGCGATCCCCTGCGTCGTGATGAACAATGTCCTGAGACGGAAAGTCAGCGAGCTATTGACGCTCTATCAGGTCCAGCATGGATCGTGAACTGAACCAGATCAACGTCATCCCGCTCGTCGATGTGATGCTGGTTCTGCTGGTGATCGTCCTCACGACCGCGACCTTCATCACGACCGGCCAGATCCCCGTCGATCTGGCCAAGGCAAAAGAATCAGGCGATAAGCACGACGTCCCGCTGATCGTCACCCTAACCGCGGACGGGCGGCTGTATTTAAACGACCAGCCGGTGCAGGAAGAGGGGGGACTCAGGATTGCGATGAATGCCCATCCCCGGGAATCGCTTGTGGTCGTACGGGCCGATCGCGTGACCATCCTGGACAGGTTCGTGACCGTGGTGGATGAAATTCGCGGCCTGGGGTTCCGTCAGGTCAGCCTTGAGGTCGTCAAGTCATGAGCTCGATGAGCCTGGCTCCGCGCGCCAACGCGGTCCGACATACCCATGGCTGGACCACCTCCGTGCTGGTCCATAGCCTGGCCCTTGGAGCCGCGTTCGCCATGATGACGAACCTCAAGCCGGAGCCCTCCCCGGACATCTTCCATTGGGAGGTTTCCATGGTGCAGGCGCCGGACCCTCAACCGGCACCGGAACCGACCCCTCCAACCCATGCGCCGCAACCCCCGGCTCCGAAGCAGCCTCCCGTGAAGCCCGCGCGACCTCAACCTGTCGCTCAGCCCGTCACCCATGTCGTCAAGACGATCCAGCCCGTCCAACAGATCGTGAAGCAACAGAGCGTCACGGCTGTGCAACCCCTGACCCCGGTCACCACCTCGACTCCTCAGTCTGTGGCTCCGGTCAGCCAAGAGGTTCAGACCGTCGAGCGAACGCAAGAACTGGTCCCGCTGGAGTCGGCGGAAACGGTCCCTCTGGCGACTCACCACACCGCTGAGGTGAGGGAATCGGCAGAGGTGAAGGAAATGCCGGTGATGCCGACACAGGCGGCAAGCGCCGTGGCCCAGGAAGTCGTCACAGAATCCCAAGAGGTTGTTACGGAATCCGTGGTCGCGGCGGTCCCGACCCGTCCCGTGGTTTCCCAACAAATCGTCGAAGCGCCTGCCACACAGGCGATCGAAGCGCCGCCTGTCTCCACCCCCACCATCTCGGAGGTCGCCCAGACGGCGCCGGTCGTCCAACAGCAGCCGTCGCCTGTCCAGGAGGCCAAGCTGCTCCCCCAGGGGGGAGAGCCGACGGAAACCAAACAGGTCCCCGTGCGTTCGGCGCCCGCGACGAAGGCGGACTACGGGTGGCTCGTGGAAGCTCTGTGGGGCCGCGTCGAGCAATTGAAACATTACCCGCACCTGGCCCGGTTGAACCGTTGGGAAGGCAAGGTCATCCTCCGGGCCGTGATCAAGGACGACGGAGAACTGCTTTCCGTCGACATCGTCTCAAGCTCCGGCCATGCGATCTTGGACAAAGATGCGGTCGAGATTCTGCGGAAAGCGTCGCCGCTGCATCTGAAGCATCCCCTTGGCAAGCCCCAAGTGATGGTTCAAGTGCCGATCAGCTATTCCCTCCGCCGCTAAGGGCACGAAAGGGCGCAGGGCAGGAGCACCGGTTAACAGAGGGCGCGCACGATTGAATTGGCGCATCATCCAAGATTTAGGCAGAGCCAGGCAATGGGAACCTTGGTCCTTATTCCTATCATCTCGTATCAAGCTTGCAGACGTGGAGGGGTAACGTGAGACAGAGACGGTTTGTTCAGGCGCTTATGGTTCCAGCAATCATCCTCGCATTCGTGTCCGGCATCACTGGGACGGCTTCCGCCGAATCGAAGAACGACAAGGTCTTCTCCGCCACCGTGACCGATGCCCAGGGCATCGAGAGCGAGGTCAAGAATGTTCACTTCTACTGGGAGGAGAAGGTCAGCGAAACGGCGTTCGTCCCTCACGAACTGAGACACGTTCCCGTCAAACGCGGCACGGCGACCGTGAACGTCAAGTTCGACACGATCAAACAGATCGACATCAAGCCCGCCTCCGACAAAGGGCTCCCGACGTTGCTCATCACCCTCACCAACGGCAAGACCGGCGAATTCGGCTTGGCCATTGATGGGAAGTTCAAAGGGGAGTCCGATTTTGGTGAAGTCGAATTACCCGCCGGCGGCCTCAGGAAGGTGGTCTTCAAGTGAAGTCTCGTTCCACAACCGGGTGTCCGGGCACATGGCACCCGGCCAGCTTCATGACAACCGGCCCGCAGCCGCTCTTCCTGCAGTTCACCCTTAACCGTTAGGTTCTTGTGAGAGAGGGGGACATCATGTCTGAGGATGCATTCTGTACTCGCTTATTGAGAATAGGAACTAATTTTAATATCAAACTTGTGGCAGCCTGGGCCCTCTCGTGGGCGCTTGCGATGCCGGGGCTCACTCCTCCCGCCTTAGCACAGTCGCCATCGGCCACGGAGCAGTCGGAGGGAACCCCGAAAAGCGAGGACGCTCGCATCGGGGAACCGCCCCAGGCAAAGGAGGAGGAGAAGCCCATCAAGATCCCCCTGACGGAAGTCATCGGAACCGCCCCTGATGCGCTGGAACATATTCCGGGCTCCGGGCGCGTCATCACGAAGGAATCCATCGAGCAGAACCATCGCTTCACCATCAACGAGGCCCTGCGCGAAGTGCCCGGCGTCAACGTGCGGGACGAGGATGGCTTGGGCATCAGGCCAAACATCGGAATCCGGGGGCTTGACCCGACCCGCAGCCGCAAAGTGCACATCATGGAAGACGGGGTGCCGATCATGCTGATGCCCTACGGCGACCCTTCGTCCTATTACTTTCCTCCGATCTTCCGGTTCGACCGGATCGAAGTCCTGAAAGGCAGCGGGCAGTTGCTCTATGGACCGCAAACGATCGGCGGCGTCATGAACCTGATCACGCGCATGCCGCCCACCACGCCTCAAGGGAATATTCAGTTCTGGGGCGGCAACCTGAACTACATTAATACCCATTTTGACTACGGGGGTACGTGGGGCAAAACCGGATATTTGGTTGACTACACGCACTATCAAAGCGATACGCCCCGCTTTACTAACGTCCGGGCCAAGGTCGATGACCTGACATTCAAAACCGTCCACGAGCTGAGCGATCGGACCCAGATCCTGGCCAAGTTCAACTACTATCGGGAGGATTCCGGGATCGGGTACCAGGGCCTGACCGAGGCCATGTATGCGCAGGACCCCCGCACTACGCCGTTCAACAATGACAACATGGACTTCACGCGAATCGGCGTCCATGTCGCCGTCAACCACATGTTTACGGCCAACCTGACCTCGACCACCAACTTCTTTGGCCATTACATTGTCCGGGATTGGACGAGACAGGCCCAGCAGGGTGTCGATGTCAACGGAAACCCTGTGGGCGGTGTTCAACTCGGCAATTCGTTGCCCGCCGATTCCTATGCCGTGGTCCCGGCGAACCAGCGGTTCACCAACGCGCGGGAGTATTGGGTCTATGGCATTGAGCCGCGGTTCCACTACGTTCACAAGCTCTTCGGCATCAGCGCGGAGGCGGATTTCGGCGCGCGCTACATGTTTGAACAGTCCGACCGGATTCAGTTCAGGAATTTCGCGTCGGGCGTCGGGACCCCCTTCGGTTGCTTCAACAACACGCCGGGCGCCACGACCTGCTTGGGAGAGAGCAACCTTCGCACGACGAACGCCTATGCCATGTTCTTCCAAGAACGGTTGATCATGGGCCAATTCACGATCACGCCGGGCTTCCGGGTCGAGCACATCAACTATGACCAGAACAACCGGCTGGCCAACAACGGCGACGGGGTGTTCGGCAAAACCCACTTCACTGAGGTCCTGCCGGGCATCGGCACCACCTATTCGATCAACAAGAACCATATGGTCTTCGCAGGGGTGCATCGCGGCATGGCGCCACCCCAGGTGTCCGATGCGGTCACGGGGACCGGTGCCATAGTGGACCTTGATCCCGAATTGAGCTGGACGTACGAGATCGGCACCAGGGGCAATCCGACTCCCTGGTCCGGCTATGAATTGACCTTCTTCTGGCTGGACTTCGAGAACCAGATCATCTCCCAGTCGGTGGCGGGAGGGGTCGGCGCTACGCTCACCAGCGCGGGCAAGACCATGCACCGCGGAATCGAATTCGCCACCAAGTTGGATCTGTTGGACGCCGTAAGCGGCCAAAACAACGATCAGGACGTGATCTTCGACGTCAACTATACCTGGGTCGCCGACGCGGAATTCAGAGGAACGCGCAACAGCGCCATCACCGGCGCCGCGCTGCTGCCAGGAGAAGCCGCCACGGTCAGCGTCAGCGGGAACCGGCTTCCTTATTCCCCCCGGCATATGCTGACCGCCGGGTTGGGGTACACCCATCGGCCGTTTGGATTCAGCGCCAGGCTGGAGACCCAGTGTATCAGCGACATGTTCGGGGACGACCGGAACACGGTCACTCCCACGCCAAACGGGCAGCGCGGGCTGATCAGCGGCTGGTGCATGCTCAACGCCGCGATCAATCAGTATGTCAAGCCGATCAAGACCACATTCTTCTTCGTCGGCAAGAATATGCTGGATCAAACGTTCATCGTCGATCGGACCCGCGGGATTTATGCGGGCTTGCCGGCGCTCTGGCAGGCCGGAGCCAAGTGGACGTTCTGAGGAGATTCACCGGCCGATCCGGACAGATCGGATAGACGGAAGGGATCAGCACCATGATTCAACGGGCCGTTCGGGACAGCAGCCACATCGACCACGGTGAGGACGTTCGCTGCAACTGCGGACAGCTTGTCGCCCGCTGGGTGAACGGCAGCATCGAGGTCAAGTGCAAGCGGTGCCGACGTCTCGTACGGATCGCGGTGCCGAGAGCCAGAGCCTCTCCGGCGCCCACGTCCTAACCGTCCGGCAGACAGGCGTGGGCGCCGGCTGAACGGCCGCCCTATGTCGAGAGGCCAGAGGTTGTGAACCCAGAGCCCACGATCGCGTCATGCGGTCGTGGGCTTTTTC
>DATIBM010000321.1:0-5058 GCA_035457545.1 Nitrospiraceae bacterium | reverse complement strand
CATGGACGGTTTGGACCCGCGCCGAATAGTCGAGGTGCGTGATGGCCGGAATGTCCGATCGCGGGACATTCAAGAGATCGATGCCCCAGAGTTCCTTCTGCGCTTTGGTGGTCGGACGGCGGCGGCTCTCCAGCACCGGCGCGACGATCAGCATGTACGGGCTGTCCGCATTCAAGTCGAAGTAGTCCGCCACGCGCTCCCGCAAGACGGACGGGGCAAACGGGCGGAAGGACTCGCGGTATTTGATTTTGAGGTTCATCACGGACTGCATTTTCGCGCTCCGCGCATCGCCCAGAATGCTTCTCCCTCCCAGCGCGCGAGGACCAAATTCCATCCGGCCCTGCAGCCACCCCACCACCTTCTCCGCGGCCAACTCCTCTGCGACCCGCTCCACCAGTGCGGCGTCGTCCAGCCGCACATACGGCGCCCCCTTCTCTTTCAAGAACCGCTCGACCTCTTCATTGGAGAACGACGGTCCCAGATACGACCCGCGCATCTTGTCCCGTTTGCCGTCGGCGACTCTGTGATGCCCTTCGAACTGATGCCACACACTGAGCGCTGCGCCCAGCGCACCGCCGGCATCCCCGGCCGCAGGCTGAATCCACAGCCCCTTAAAGGGCCCTTCCCGGAGAATCCGGCCGTTCCCCACACAGTTCAACGCCACGCCGCCGGCCAAACAGAGATTCTCCACGCCGGTTTCCCGATGCAGGGTCCGCGACAGTCGCAGCATCACCTCTTCGGTAACCTCCTGGATCGACCGGGCCAGATCCATTTCGCGCTGCGTTAATTTGGACTCCGGCTTGCGCGGCGGCCCGCCGAAGACCTCGTCGAACTTCCGCCCGGTCATCGTCAAGCCGGTGCAGTAGTTGAAGTACTCCATGTTGAGCCGAAAGGTGCCGTCCGGCTTGAGATCAAGCAGGTGCTCATAAATCGCCTTCACGTATTTGGGCTCGCCGTACGGGGCCAACCCCATGACCTTGTACTCGCCGGAGTTCACCTTGAAGCCCGTGTAGTAGGTAAAGGCGGAATAGAGCAAGCCCAATGAATGGGGGAACGGGATTTCCCAGAGGGGCGTCAATCGGTTGCCCTCTCCCTTCCAGGCCGACGTGGTCGCCCATTCTCCCACGCCGTCCATGCAGAGCACCACCGCCTGTTCATAGGGCGACGCAAAAAACGCGGATGCCGCGTGAGATTCATGATGCTCAGAAAACAGCACTGGCGGCAACTCCGCTTTGGTCATCTCCTTCCCATGGACCAGAAACTCTTTGACCAGGAGACTTCTCAGGAGCAGTTTCTCTTTCATCCAGACCGGCATGGCCGCGAGGAAGGATTGGATGCCCTTGGGTGCAAACCCCAGGTAGGTTTCCAACAGCCGCTCGAACTTCACGAGCGGCTTGTCGTAGAACACCAGATACTGCACGTCGTTCAACTGTATTCCGCCCGCCTGGAGACAGTACTCGACCGCCCGATGCGGAAACCCCGGGTCATGCTTCTTTCGCGTGAAGCGCTCCTCTTGCGCCGCCGCCACGATGTCGCCGTCGCGAACCAGGGCCGCCGCACTGTCATGGTAATAGGCCGAGATACCGAGAATATTCATCGCTCACCTTTCCTATCTGGTGTGTGGGCGGCCCAACAACACATCGGATCTTGCTCCCGTCGTGGCGCTATGCCGTTCCGAAACAGAGGCGCTGCAACAGCTCCTCATAGCGAAGCACAAGCTGGCGATAGTCGTATCGTGTTTCGACAGATTGCAGCCCGTTCTTCCCAAGACGCGCGCGCAGTTCATGATCCCGGAGCAGACGCAGGATGCCTTCCGCCAGCGCCTGACTGTCGCCGGATTCGACCAACAGTCCTGTGTCTCCGTCCTTGATGAATTCCGGAATCCCGCCGACCCTGGTCGCCACGACGGCCTTTCCCAGCGTCATGGCTTCGAGCAGGACGATGCCGAACGGCTCGGACCTTGACGGCAGCACAAAAAACTCACAATGCTGAAACCACATCGGAATCTCCAGACTCGGCACCTCACCGAGCAAGATCACATGCGGGTCGATACCCAGATCGGCCGCAAGCTGCTTCAATTTCGATTCCTCCGGACCGTCTCCAATAATGAGGAATCGATGGCCGTCCAGCCGCGCTTTCACACGGGAAACCGCTTCCAGCAGGATGTCGAGCCCCTTCCGCTCATACAACTTGGCCACGGTCAGGATATAGGGGCGCTCCTGG
Source organism: Nitrospiraceae bacterium (assembly GCA_035457545.1). Classification (GTDB taxonomy): domain Bacteria; phylum Nitrospirota; class Nitrospiria; order Nitrospirales; family Nitrospiraceae; genus Nitrospira_G. The sequence goes on along the minus strand of DATIBM010000321.1, from coordinate 2,835 downwards.
ATGATTTCTCGTCGGCGGGACGCCATGGCCCGCTCCCGGATGCGCTCACATTCGACCCCATAAGGCAAGTAGGAACCTTTGACCTTCACATCGCCGAATACCTGCTCCGCCTGCTCCAGGAGGCTTGCCGAATGGGCCAATACCCGATCACCCCGCCGCACGAGGGCTCGGACCACGGCTTGATCCAGTTTTGACAGCAGATGCAGCGACAGGACGTCATCCCCATGCAGGCCGACCAACAATTTGATGCGACACCAGCGCCGCAGCAGAATGAGGTACATCATATAGGGGAGCGGATATTCTGCGCAGACCAGATCAATCCGGTGCCGTCTCAGAAAACGGGCCAGCCTGAAGAGCGTCGGAATGAAATAGAGTCCCGTGGCCACTATGCCCCGCAGCGGCGCTTCAGAGAACCAGGGTCCCCTCATGTAGAATTCATACACCTTGTCGTCGTCATTGAGGGGACAGCGCACGATGGCATCGGATTCGCCGGGCCGTAAAATCACGACATGGTGTCCGCGTTGTCCCAGAAAGCGCCGAAGGTCTTCAAGATAGGTGGCGACGCCGCCCGTCTGCGGCGTAAAGAATGGCGTGACAAGCAGAATATTCATTCACATTTCCCGGATATTCGATCGTGAACCAACGTGACGTCCCCAGCCGGATGCCTACGATTCATGCGCATTCCCAAAGCAGGAGATATTGTCGAGCGACAGCCGACGCCGCATCAAGACCGCATCTTGATTGCGATCACCGGCCTTGCCTCCCTCTTTGGAGTCGATGTAATAGATAAAGAACTCTTTTCCGGTCAGGTGAGGGTCTTCGCCCATCCCGATCAAGGTCGCGTAGATCTGCTCCCCCTCGTCTCCGACTATTTTTTTTACCGGGTTCCATATGAGACCATCCGCGGATTCGCTCCAGTACAGATCCGCATCGGGGAATGGCTGCCCGAGAATGACGGCCGTGTATTTTCTTGCGCAGGCGTTAAATGCGACATCACTCGGCATAAAGGAATCTTCGCCCTGCTCAACCAGCGCCGTGGATCGGCCTCCAAGCCCGGGCTCCGTCCATGTCCCCTCGTAATACTTCATCCACGGCCAGGCCTGCCGCTGATTCACCGCCGCATCGATCACATCGGACACTTTGGCTCGGGCCACGGCAAAATTCACGCGCGCATACTCGTCTCCATCCTGGAGCAGGTCGGCAAAATACAGATAGAAATACTCGCCCGCCAGCGCATACGTGCCCCACCCCACATCCCACGTTCCTCCCTTCTGAAAATATGACGCAGAGACTGGGGTATGGGGCCGGACAATCGGCCCCAAGTCATGCCAAGATCGACCTCCATCCATCGAGTGCGCCAGCCCAATTTCACTAAAGAAAGGAATATACCCCGGAGGGAAGGTATGGATCTCCGCATGATAGAACAGCAACAGGCTGCCCGTCTTGGGATCCTTATAGATGCGGCCCCCCGCCGCATAGGGGTAGTCTTTCCGGAGACCGGCTATTTCCTGAATCTGCACCCCGCTGGCTACCGGATTGTTCAGTGTTCCGCCCGTGCGTATTGGTCTGCCCGGCCCGGCTGCAAAAAACGAATAGGTGTCTTTCTCATGGATGATCCCGATCGTTCCATCCGGCCAAGAGTACGGTTTGTCCTTCGTCGCAAGCACGACTTCAGCCGGACCGACATGAACCACGGACTCGGCATCGAAGGTCGCCTTCCGCACCTGCGGCGTCTCCGGACCACAGGCCTCTAGGCATCCGACTCCGAGGAGCACCAGAAGCACACGATTGAGACCAGTGTTCACCATCGGCTTCCGGTCACTGCCGGCCCTTTCCCATCGGCTCGCGGCGTTGCCGGCGCAATTGCAGCAATGTGGCTTGCCATCGCTCGATCATGCGATCCAGGCTGAACTCGCGCAAGGCGATGGTTTGTCCCTGCTCAGCCAGCTTCCGAAGCGTCTCGGGTTGTTCGAGCAACCCTTCCAGCTTCCTGGCCAGCTCAAGGGAGTCACCCTTCGATATCACCGGCAGGTCGGCCAATTCGGCAATTTCAATGGCGCCCCCACTCCCTGTCGTGACCACGGCGCAGCCCGCCAGCATTGCCTCCACCATCACAAGCGGAAGCCCCTCCTCTCTGGTGCTGAGAAAGATCAACAGATCATGACTCTTGTAGATGTCCGGCATTCGGTCATGGTCGACCTTCCCGAGAAAGGTCACCATCTTGCCCAGCCCCAGCTCTTCGACCCGCCTGACCACGCGCTCATAATAGGAACGGTAGGCCCCCTCCGTCGGCCCTGCCACTGACAATCGAATTCTCCGCCGATACGGCGCCGCCATTTGGCCCAACGCCTCAACCGCGGTATGCAACCCGCGATCGGCCGTCAATTGTCCTGCGTACAACACCCGCATCACGCCAGGGATCCGAGACTTCTCCTCAACGGGGCAGAAAAACCTGTCCGCCGGCACGCCACCAAACTGGACTTGGGACCGGGGAAAGTTGAGGCCGCCTTCTCGATAGAGCGTTCTCAGATAGTCGCTGACAAAACAAACCAGGGCGGGGCGATTCGGGAAATCCCTGGTGGGGAGACCTTCCCTTTCCACGCGGGCCTCCCACCACCGGGTCAGCCCATGCAACAGGGGCCGCACCATCGGCGGACCCCATGCGCCATCCCACACTTGCCGCCAAAACCGTGAGGCCTTCTCCCCGCTCGCGCCGTATTCGTCCACCATCCACGGATATTCAATCCAATGGACATCGGGAATACCCCATCGCTCCGGCAACGGCAACAGCAACTTGGTGATGCCGTTCATGTTCCACCAATTGACCACATCCGG
>DATIBM010000320.1:0-11484 GCA_035457545.1 Nitrospiraceae bacterium | reverse complement strand
CATGGCGGCGAAAGCGCAACCCAAGAAGCAGGTCGCGGAGAAGGCCAAGCAGCCGGTAAAGACCATGAGCAAAACCAAACCCGTATCTCCGATGAAAGACTCGAACAGCAGCAAGGAGCCGGCGCGGGCCGCGGCGCTTCCGGTCGAGCCGGAACCCGAAGCCAAGCCGAAGCGGCCGGTGATGTTGACGCCGGACCAGCAGGAACGGTACGACTCGCTGCACCGGATGCTCATGACGAAGCGGCAGGAGATTCTCAAGGAAATCGGCGGCAGCTTCGGACAGTCGGTCACGGAGGATCAGCAGCAGCGGTTGGAATCGGCCAAGGATGTCGGCGATCAGGCCCTCATGGATCTCGAGCGGGAAGTCGGGATTTCCCTGATGGAGATGCGCAATCGCAAGCGCCAGTTGATCGACGAAGCCTTAGGGCGGCTGCGCGACGGATTATACGGCATCTGCGCCGAGTGCGGCGTGGAAATCAGCGAACGGCGATTGGCGGTGATGCCGTTTGCGAAGCTCTGCGTGGAATGTCAGGCGCGGCAAGAGCTGTTGGAACGAATTGAAAAGGAAGAGGAGCGGGACTAGTTCCGGGTGAGCCGCGCCTCCGTCGCCCCGGACAATCTCCCACCCTTCGAGTCAAACGTGGTTGCCGGTGCCGCTTGTCCCGCCTGCTTCAGGTGTGTTCCTCTCGGTTCGAACGGTTGATTTCCCTCTGGACGGTATGTGAGTCTTTGTTTGGTCCATGACGGACCGACTTTCGTACCCTCGACCGAGACCCAGACATGAAAGCCGTGGTCCTTGCGAGCGGCGGACTGGATTCCACGGTTGCCGCGGCCCTTGCCAAGCGCGACGGGCACGAATTGTTTTTTCTCACGGTGCAGTACGGGCAGCGCCACGAGATCGAAGTCGAGCGGGCCTTGGCCGTCGGGCGGGCGCTGGGGGTGTCCGATCACCGGATTGTCCAGGTCGATCTCCGCTCGATCGGAGGCTCCGCCCTGACCGGCGACGTGCCGGTGCCGAAAGGACGGTCTGCCGCCGATCGAGCGGCAGACATTCCGGTCACCTATGTGCCGGCGCGGAATACGGTTTTTTTGTCTCTGGCGCTGGGTTACGCCGAGACGATCGGCGCTAGGCAGATCTTTATCGGAGCCAACGTGGTGGACTATTCCGGCTATCCGGACTGCCGTCCCGAATTCTTACGCGCGTTTGAAACGGTCGCCCGCTTGGGCACCAAGGCCGGCGCGGAAGGGCAGGGGATCGAGATTTGCGCGCCGTTGCTCAAAAAAACCAAAGCTGAGATCGTCCGGCTCGGTATGGCCCTGCAAGCTCCCTTGCACCTGACGCACAGTTGTTACGATCCCTCACCGGACGGGACTGCCTGCGGACGATGCGACAGTTGCCAGATTCGCCTGGCAGGTTTCGAGGCGGCGGGGCTTGCCGATCCCATCACCTACGCCCGCGCGTGAGGAGTGATTATGAGCGTGTCGCCAGAAGAGTTTTTCATGTACTTGACGATCGGGCTCATCGTCGTGATCCCCGTATCGGTACGAATCTATCGCCGCCTCACCATGAACCGCACGGCGCAGATGCTGAAGGACGAGTTCGGGGTGGACCCGGACGCGCCTGCTCCCGATACATCGACAGGCTCGAAGAGGCCGTAGATGTCGGGAGGCTCCTTCCGCCGCTGAAGAAACTCGGACCGGAGACGAGGATATCGGGAGAGGAGAAGGCGGGTGAACCAACCGACATCAAGAACCATCCGGCGGTGCTTGTGGCAATGCGCCGCCCTCAGCCTCGGCATTGTGGCGGGACTGGTCGGCCTGCTGGCCAGCGGGTCCTGTGCCAATCAGGAGGCCGGGACAACCCCGGCCGATGTGCTTAAGGGTGAAGGGCTCTTCAAAGCGAACTGTCTCCGTTGCCATGGAGACCGGGGCGCCGGCACCAGCCAGGGGCCTCCGCTGGTACATAAGATCTACGAGCCAAACCATCACGCCGATGTGGCCTTTCAGCGAGCGGCCGCCAACGGAGTCCGGGCGCATCATTGGCAGTTTGGGGATATGCCCAAGGTCGACGGGGTGACGCCTCAGGACGTGGCGGAGATCATCCGATACGTGCGATGGCTGCAACGCCAGGCCGGGATTTATTGAGTCTTGTCCCTGCGGAACTTCCACAGACTATCCCGTTTGACAGTCCGATTTTCCGGTGCGTAAGCTTACGGTAGGTGTTGTAGCGGGCGCTCGGGCCAGTGATCAAGAGAGGGAGAAACGGAAAGAAGCACGTGAGGTGGCTTCTCCGGCTGCCAAGAACCGTTCTGAAGGCGGCCGGTTCAACCGAAGGTCGGTATTAGAACAATCGGGGTCAATCACATTAGGTGTTTCTCCGGCGCCGATAGATTCGCTAAAACGTAAAAGAGGCGCCGGTTCAACCGAAGGTTGGTACGGAGAAAGGCCAGAGGAATCCCTTGAGGTGTTGTCTCCGGCCGCCAACAGCCATCGAATGGCGGCCGGCTCAACCGAAGGTTGGTATGGAGGTCCTTATGCGGAACGGAATTCAGGCCGGTGTCTTCACGGCCGCCATGCTGGGCGTGACGACCCTCACCGCGGGCTGCGCCCTGGTGGCGATCGACGCGGGGCACGAAGGGGTCATGGTGGAAAAGCCCTTCTTCTTCGGACATGGAGGAGTCGATCCCGACCCAGTCAAGACGGGCCGCCAGGCTGTGGCATGGACGACGCAGGTGATCGATGTGGATGTGCGCCCGGTCCAATATTCGGAACACTTCGACATCATCTCGTCGGAAAATGCGCCCGTGTCGTTTGACGCCTTCATGATCGCCAATGTGATCGAAGGGCGGTCGCCTGATTTGATCAGCCGGTTTGGGCCGAACTGGTATCTCAACAATGTGAAAGAGGCCTTCCGGACGATGGTCCGGGAGGAGGTCCAGAAGTATCCGTTGTTTCAGTTGACGACCGATCCCACCACCCGTACGAAATTGCAGGAGGCCATCGCGCAGCAGTTGCGCGTGAATCTGCTGGAAAAGCAGAACATCCCGGTCCGCCTCAACCGGGTCGTCGTCGGCAGCATCCTACCGCCCAAAGGTGTGTTGGAACAGACCGCCCAAACAATCATTCAGGAACAGCGCCGTATCACGATGATCGAATTCCAGAAGGCCGAAGAGGCTCGGGAGAAGGCGGAAAAACAACGGGGCATTGCGGACCGCGCCTATCGGGAGGCGTTAGGGCTGACCGCTCCGGAATTTGTGGATTTGCGCCGCATCGAGGTCCAGAAGGAGATCGTGCAACATTCGCCGTCGGCCCTGACCGTGATCATGGGGTTGGAGCGGATGGGGATCAACTTGCCTCCCTTGGGAGCGGAGAAGTAACACCCGACCGTCGAGATACGGTGGTGGGATGAACAAACCGGGTGAGAGGCCGCCTCTCACCCGGTTTGTTGTTCATAACTGATCGATCGCTGGGTTAAGGTGCTACCCAGACTCGATGGGAGGCGGTGTTGAGCGGTTTGGGAATCCTGTGCACGCCGACTTGGCCGGCATTCATGACATCGTCGCCTCCCTGGGTCTTTCTGGCCGGAATCCGTGCGGTCGCCAGCAGGAGCCCCTGGGCGTCGAAAAATTCCACCATCACGTCGGCTTGATCGCGCAGCGTCCCTTGATAGGCCGTGTTCTGCCAGTCCAATCGGCGGAGGGCTTGGAAGGTCACCAAGAGATGGCCTTCCCGATCGTCCTGCACGTTGAGAATTTTGATGGCGCGGTTCTGATCCGTTCCGAGCGCAGCGGGATCGCTGCCTCCTCTGGCGCCGGCCAGCACGATGCGGGCCACGTCCTCCGACTCCAGCGAGCCGGAGATTTTGCAGGAGACCGTCGTCCCCTTCTCGGTCTGCTCGAGCACGCGGGTCTCCTTCAGCGCGTCCTTCACGACCTGGTCGAGGATCTGCCGATTTAAGGCCGAGTCCACCAGAGAAGCGGTCGCGTCCCGATAGACCGATGAGGCGCTGACCGCCATCCGTGCGGCCTCACGGCAGGCCAATGTTTTGGCGTCGGCTGCGGATTCGGACGCATGGAAGGTATAGCGGTAATCGCCGGTGACCTCGATCTTGGAGGCCTCTGCGGTCTGAGTCAGCCCGGAGAGGAGGACCATCGTGAGCGGACCGATGAGCTGATAGGTATGGGGTGATCGTCGAGGCTTGTTCATGGAAACCTCCGGGGCGGGACCGTCATAAACCAGAACCAGACCCCCGCCGAACTCGTATGTCATCTTACCAACCACGTCGAGGCCGAGCAATCGCCGGCAGAGGCAGGCCGGGTCAGGATTTCAACAACGTGACAAGCTGCCGGATCGTCATGGGCGCGTTGCCCTCCGCGCGATTGTTGACCAGCACGTAGGCCGTCCGATGTTCGGACCGGGCCTGCCGGATCAGGGCCACCGTGTCCTGTCTCATCCGCGGCTGAGGCAGAACCAGGCGATTGTAGGGGGCGAACCGCTTGACCGCCTCCGCGTGGGCCAAGCCCAAGGGGGTCATGAGTCTGACAACGATGAATGGGGCGGAGAACCGGCCGCCGAGAGACCGATGCTGCGACGCCAGGTCCGGCATGACGGACCAGTGGTTGTAGACATGGGCGATGCCGTAGGCTGCGAGCAGATCCCGGTAGCGCGGGCCAAGCACGGCCGGATTGCGGATCTCGACCGCGTACCGGGGGCCCGGTGGAAGGCGAGCCAGAAACGGCTCCAACCGGCGAAGCAGCTCCTCGGGCGTCAGGCCGGTCCGCTGGAATTCAAAGAGAAAGACCCCTAGGGTTTCACCGAGGCCCTGTCGCGCCGGCTCATAGACTACATCTCGAAAGAGATCCGCATCGAGGAATCGAGGGTTTTGGCTTCCCGCCTTGCTTCCGTACCGGGGGAGCCGCGCAAAGGCGGGGATCGTCAGTTCCTCCCAGACCTTGAGGCAGAAGTGGAAGGTCTGTGGGACCTGGGCGGCATAAGATGCCAATTGGGAAGACGTTGCCGGACGATAAAAGGTATGATCGATCCCGACCGTGTCGAACAGGGGGCGGTCCTCATGCTGAAAGGCGGCGTATTCGGAGAGGCATTCCCGACTAAAGCGGCTCTTGGCATAGGGGCGATGGTAGATCAGGCCTTGCCAGCCTTCATAGGCCCATGAGCTCGTTCCGAAGCGAACCGGAGCATCGCCAATAGGAGGACGGTCGGGACCATCGGCGGGACCATCGGAAGGATTGGCCCTGTCCTGCTTGTCGAGATCGGCGTCCACGGGCAGGCTTATCGTTGATCGCGTGACGGATATCGGCCGGAAAGCTTGTCCATGACCATGCTGGACCTCCGTTGCTCCATCGTGCGAACGTCCGATTGTACTGTTGTTCGGTTGTCGTCGTCATCGTGACTTGACAGGTCTCGGCGCATCTCGCAGACTTCTACCCGATTCCATGACCGACCATCACGAACCCGATTGCCTCACCGAACTGCTCGGCCATTATGGCATCGCCGATCACTATTACGATGTCTGGGGGCAACGCCATGTCGTCTCGGAAGAGACCAAGCGGGCGGTGCTGGAGGCCATGGGCGTGCCGGCCGGGTCCCCCGAGCACCTGGCCCGGTCTTGGGAGGCGGTAAAGTTCCGGCCGTGGCGGAGGATCTGTGACCCCGTCGTCATCCTCAAGGCCGGGCAACCCTCCGTCACCTGTGCGGTGCGGGTTCCTTCCGAAGAGGGGTTGGATGGCGCATGGACTCTCGCCTGGTCCCTCCGTGACGAAGCAGGCCGGACCGTTGCCGACGACCGAGCCGGTCCCGGATTGGCTCCTGTCGATGCGCAATCCATCGAGGGAACCCGCCATATTCACTTTCAGCTCGACATCCCGTTGGCCGCGCCCCTTGGATACTATGACCTGTCGGTGGTGGCGACCGGTGGGGCCAAAAGCATCCAAGGCCATACGCTTCTGATCGTGGCGCCGTCCGCATGCTACACGTCCGGCGCCTTTCAAGACGGCGGACGTGTCTGGGGCCTGTGGACCCAACTCTATGCGCTCCGGTCGCAGCGCAATTGGGGATTCGGCGATTTCACGGACCTTGAGGCCTTGGTCCGCTGGGCCGCGGCCGATCTCGGCGCCGAGGTGATTGGGGTCAACCCCCTGCATGCGCTCAAGAATCGGCGCCCCCACCATATCAGTCCCTACTCGCCGAACAGCCGGGTGTACCTGAACGAACTCTATGTCGATGTGGAGCGGGTGCCCGAATTCGCCTCGAGCTCTGGTGCCCAGCGTCTGGTGGCGAGCGACGAGATGCGGTCCCGCATCGAGGCCTGTCGAAAATCGGACTGGGTGGACTACGAAGGGGTGCAGGCCGCGAAATGGGCGGTGTTCGAGCAGCTCTTTCACACGTTCGACGCGACGCATTTCCTCGAAACAGACGGAACGCGGAGAGCCTGTACCGCTCGCGGCGAAGCCTTCGAACGTTATTGCCGGGAACAGGGGGAGTCGCTTGAGCGGTACGCCACCTATGCCGCCCTGTCCGAGCACTTTCAACGGTTGTCGCCTCCCATCTGGGTCTGGCACGAATGGCCGGCCGAGTATCAGCATCCCGACAATGAATCGGTACGGGCCTTCGCCGAGCGCCACCGGGATCGCATCCGGCTCCGCCAATACATGCAATGGGTGGCCGAGGAACAGTTGGCCGAGGTCTCCCGTGTGGCGGCGGATCTGGGGATGCCGGTCGGGCTGTACCATGACCTGGCGCTGGGCAACGACCCGAGCGGGGCGGAAGGTTGGCTGCTCCAGGATGTCCTGGCCATGGAGGCGGACTGCGGCTGTCCTCCCGACGCCTTTGCCATGCAGGGACAGAATTGGGGCTTTCCTCCGTTCAACCCGGTGGCCTTGCGCGAGCACGCCTATCGACCCTTTATCCGGCTGGTGAGACAGAATCTCTCGCGCGGCGGAGCCTTGCGGATCGACCATGTGATGGGGCTGTTTCGGCTCTTCTGGATTCCACGGGGGCAGCCGGCGTCGGCCGGCACCTATGTGCACTATCCGTTCGACGATCTGCTCGGCATCCTGGCCTTGGAAAGCGTGCGGGCGAAGACCGTGGTGGTCGGGGAGGATCTCGGGACCGTGGCGGACTGGGTGCGCGAGAAGCTCGAGGCTGCCAACATCCTCTCGTACCGGGTGTTCTATTTTGAACGGGAGGCGGATGGATCGTGGAAACAGCCGGGCGACTATCCGGTCCGGTCCCTGGCGGTGACGACGACCCACGACCTGCCGACGTGGCTGGGATTTTGGACCGGAGAAGATCTGCAGACGCGGGCGAAGCTCGGGTTGTTTCCGACGGAGGAGGCACGGCGACAGGCGTGGGAAGAACGGGAGCGGGACAAGAGGAAAATCGTGGAGGCCCTGGCCCGCGCCTCGTTGCTTTCCAAATCGCCGGACCGCGTCGATGCCTCCCGCACGGTTCAGGCCGAGCGGCTCTTGGAGCCGGTCCATCGGTTCCTGGCCCGCTCTTCGTCCTGTCTGGCGCTGGCCAGCCTGGACGACTGGCTCAGGGAAGTCTCCCAGGTGAACCTGCCGGGGACGGTCGATGAGTACCCCAACTGGTCGCGCAAGCTCTCGGTTCCCCTTGACGCCATGAAGGGCGAACGCCTGGTGCGCAGGCTCGCGCAGGTCATGCGCGAGGAGCGGCCGCCTCGCCGTCCGGCTGTTGCGGAGCCGGGGATCGGCACCGAGCCGCCACCACGGCCCACGACACCATGACCAACCGCAACCGGATCGTCCTGGTCGTCGCCGCCTTGCTGTTTGTCACTGTGGTGGTGGTCGAGACGCTCGTGCCGGCCAATGTCGTTGGGGCCTATGCCTTTGTTCTGCCGATTCTGCTGGTCGCCTCCACCCGAAACCGCAAATTGCTCTACCTCACCTTGGTCTTCTGCATCATCGCGACCTATATCGGGCTGATGCGGCCGACGAAGCCGGGGCGTTTCGTGTCCGCCGTCATCAACCGAACCCTGGTGGTCTGCGTGCTTGGAGGGGTCGCCTATTTGGGACTGACGTGGGAGGAGCGGAAGGCCAGGGAAGAAGCGGCCAGGGCCGCCCTGGCCCTGCAAACGGAAAATCTTCTCAAGGCCCATGCGCAGTTGGCCGAGGTGAAGGATGCCTTGAACCGGGCGGAGCGGTTGGCGGCCGTCGGGCAACTCGTGGCCTCCGTGGCCCATGAAGTCGGCACGCCGCTCCATTCCATCGCCTGGCATGTGCGCGCGCTCCGCGAGGAGGCCGCTGTGACGCCGGACATGGCCAAGCGCCTCGACACAGTCGAATCGCAAATCAATCGGGTCGTGCTGATCATTCAGGACCTGCTCAGCACGACCAGGCAGCGCAAGCCCAATCCGGCCTGGACGCCGGCGCTTCAATTGCTCCACTCCGTGGCGGCTCTGATGGAGCCGACCTACGTGACCAAAGGAGTCAAGCTGGCCGTGACCTGCCGGCCCGAGAGCTTGGTTCTCTGGGCCGATCCGGAGCAGATGCAGCAGGTGCTGGTCAATCTGCTGTCCAATGCCCTGGCGGCAACGCCCTCGGGCGGCGAGGTGCTGCTATCCGCGGAACAGCAGGCCGTGGAGCCGGATGAAGCGGAGGAGTGGCAACGGATTCGAGAAGCGGTGCCGGGGAGCGTGGCCGTCCTGTCGGTGCACGACAACGGGTGCGGGATGCCGCCCGAGCATGTCAGGCAAACTGTCGAGCCGTTCTTCACGACCAAGGAGATCGGAAAGGGCAGCGGGCTCGGCCTGTTTCTCAGCCGGGAAATCGTCAAGGCGCATGGGGGGAAACTGTCGATCCACAGCGAAGTCGGCAAGGGCACGAAGGTGCTGATCGCCCTGCCGATGGAGGATCGAGCGGATCGAGCCGCGTAGGAGCCTGTCTGACATTGCCGTTCGTGACGAGGTGAAGGAGGTGCTGGCAGATGCCAGGCCGCAGGCCGCGAAAAACCGGAAGCGTATTCCTGGAATACGTTGAGGATTTTTCGGGGCCGAGAACGAAGCAAATGCCGGTACATCGTTCGCCGCAGTAGAAAGGTCAATGTCGGACAGGCTCCTAGGAACCAATGATGCAGCCGAAGGCAAAAATCCTGGTGGTGGACGACGACCAAGTCGCGCGCGAGCTGCTCGTGGAGGCGCTGCAGAAGGAAGGCTATGACGTCGAAAGTTTCGGAAGCGGGCAGGAAGCGATCGAACGGGGCCAGGAGATTCCGGTCGATCTGGTGCTGACGGACATCCGGATGGGAGCCGTGGACGGATTTCACGTGCTCCGTGAGTTCAAGCGCATCCGGCCGGGCACCCCGATCGTGTTGCTGACGGCCTTCGGCTCGTTGGAGGGAGCGATCGAGGCGATCAAGCAGGGCGCGTACGACTACCTGGCCAAACCCTTCCGCAAGGAAGAGGTCTGTTTGGTGGTCCAGCGGAGCCTCGATCACTCAAGGCTGTTGCGGGAGAACAGCCGTTTCCGCGAGGAGCTGCGGGAACGGGCGGTGCTGACCGGCCTCGTGGGGAGCAGCCCGGCCATGTTGGAGGTTTACAAACTTGTCGCGCGGGTGGCGCAGGGCAAGAGCACCGTGCTGCTGGAAGGCGAAAGCGGCACCGGCAAGGAACTCGTGGCCCGGGCCATCCATGGGAACAGCCCCCGCCATGAGATGCCGTTTGTGCCCGTCAACTGCGGCGCCCTGCCCGACACGCTGCTGGAATCCGAAATGTTCGGTCATGAGAAGGGCGCGTTCACCGGCGCCGTCGGCGTCAAGCACGGCCTGTTCGAAACCGCGAACGGCGGCACGTTGTTTCTGGACGAGATCGGCGAACTGGGCCAGGCGTTGCAGGTGAAACTGCTTCGCGTGATGCAGGATCAGGAGATCCGCCGCGTCGGCAGCACCAGCTCGATCAAGGTGGATGTGCGGTTGATCGCGGCGACCAATCGCGACCTGCCGACCATGGTCAAGGAGGGCCGATTTCGAGAGGATCTCTTTTATCGGCTCAACGTCGTGCGGATCAAGTTGCCGCCGCTTCGCGAGCGGCGTGAGGACCTGGCGATGTTGGCCCATCACTTCTTGCAAAAGTATACGGGGACGGCCGACCACCCGGTGCGGGGATTCGCCAGGGAAACCCTGGCGCTGCTCGACCAATACTCCTGGCCGGGCAACGTGCGGGAGTTGGAAAACGCCATTGAACGGGCCGTGTCCTTGAGCCATGGCCCGGTGGTCTTGCCGGAGGACCTGCCGGAATCCCTCCGCCGCACGGCTCCGGCGCCGGCCTCGGTTCAGCCGGCGGCGTCCGTCCTCGAAAAGGACGACCGCTCCGAATTTCTCTTGACGCTCGAAGAAGTGGAGCGGCGTCACCTGCTCCGCGTGCTCAAGGAAATGAAAGGCAACAAGGTCAAGACGGCGAAGATTCTCGGGATCGACCGGCGAACGCTCTACCGGATGGCCGAGCGGTTCGGCATCGATCTGGGAGAGGACACGGAAGGGACCGGAGAGAACCCTACAAAAGCTTAAGCTCGTTCTTGATCAGACGGAGATAGTGTTCGGCGCTCTGCCGCAGCGGCGGATCGGAAGGAGTCCAGCTTCCCGCCAGCGATCCCTTGCTCTCGTGGAGCACCGTCAACAGGAGCTTGGTGGAACGCTCCCCCTCTTCGTTCAGATTGGCCTCGGCCTGCGTGCGGCCTACTCCGAAGCGAACGCGCAACATCCAGTCCCACGGCGCGCGAATCTCCTCCCGATAGCCGGCTTGAATCGATTCTGTCCGGTTTTCGGTACGGCCTTGAGCGGATTCGACGGTATAGCCCTCCGAAGCAAACACCTCGAGCACCGCGGCCCGGACCTGATCCATCGGCGCGTCCAGCAGGGCTTCCACCGAATCGGCTTGCTGGGGCACGGAGGGCGAGGCACAGCCGCCCGCCAACAGCGCAACGATGAACAAGGCCCGTCGGAGCCGACGGTGGGGGACGGTCGCCATGAGGGAACTAGCTTGCCAAGCGGTGGACCAGATGCGTTTGGGTCTGGGTCACGCCTTCGATCGCGTGAATCTTCTGCAATACCAGCGAGGTCAGCGCGTCCTGGTCGGGCACCTCCACCAGCGCGATGATGTCGGGTTTGCCCCAACAGGTGTCGATAGTCTTCATCTCCTTGATCTGGGAGAGGAACTTCACCACATCCCGGGTCTGTCCTGGAGCCACGTTGATCAGAATGTAGGCGCGGTCGGCCATATTGCTACTCCGAAGATAGGATGAGCACCATGCAGCGCGAGGACACTAACGGATCGTGATCGACGAAGTCAACGTGGCGGGCCGATGAAAGGGACGAAGAGCTTTCAGCCGATCCGGGGCGGTCATTTGGGGGCGATGAACACCTCGACGATCTGCGCATCGCTGACCCGGGTCAGCTCCGCTTCAAGCCCGCGGGGATTGCCGATCCGTCCTTCCGGATCATAGATGAAAC
>DATIBM010000319.1:0-3522 GCA_035457545.1 Nitrospiraceae bacterium | reverse complement strand
CCACCGTGACATCGTAATGTTGCCCGTGCGAGTCCACGGCCAGACGCTTCCCCCCCTCCGTCTTCCCGACCTTGAGGTCCTTCCCGCAACAGAGCAGCGTAACCCCGTCCCGCTGCATGGACTTGAGCACGATCTCCGCGGCATCCCGATCCTCGTTCGGCATGATGCCGTGCATGGCCTCGATGAGATACACCTGGCTGCCGAATCGCGCGAAGGCCTGCGCCAGCTCACACCCGATCGGACCGGCCCCGATCACACCGAGCCGCGGCGGCAACTCCGTCAACGTGAACACCGTTTCGTTCGTCAAGTACCCGGCTTCGCGTAATCCTGGAACCGGCGGATCCGACGCCCGCGCGCCGGTGCAAATCGCCGCCTTGACGAATTCAAGCGTGCGGTTGCCCGCTCGCCCGCTGACTGCGATCCGGTCGCCTCCCAAGAATCTGGCGTCTCCAATGTAGACATCCACGCCGAGGCTCTTGTAGCGATGCGCGGAGTCCGTGCGGCTGATCCTGGCGCGCAGCTTCCGCATCCGGGCCATGGCCGCGCCGAAGTCATATTTGATGCCCGGGGGAATGTGCAGGCCGAACTCTGCGGCCCGCTTGGCATCAGCCCAGGCGGTCGCGGCCCGAATCACCCCTTTGGAGGGCACGCAGCCCACATTCAAGCAGTCCCCGCCCATCAGGTGGCGTTCGATCAAGGCCACCTTGGCCCCGACGCCCGCGGCGATCACGGCGGTCACGAGCCCGGCGGTGCCGGCGCCGATGACGACGATGTTGTACTTCCCTTCCGGCTGAGGATTGACCCAGTCCGACGGATGCACGTTGTTCACCAACGTGATGTTGTGCTCGTCCATCGGCTGGACGGTGACAGGATCCCGGCTGGTTTCAGGAGTATTCATCAGTAAGGTCTGCATACTGGGCCTCATGGCGCGCCTTGTCAATTGGATGGGGGCGTCGTCGATCCGGCCGATTCACGCCCGCTTGGCGGACACCTTTTTGTAGAGCACCGGCACCATCGCCAGGATGCCCAGCAACGTGAACGCCAGCAGCACGTTCGGCGAGGCGATCTCCTTGAGCGAGTTGATCGTGCCCAACTGCCGGCCGGCATAGGCATAGACGAAGCTTCCTGGAATGATGCCCAAGGCCGTGGCCGCCACATAGGTGCCAATGCTGACCCTGGTCAGGCCCGAGACCATGTTGACGAGAAAAAACGGAAAGAGCGGAATCAAGCGCAACGTCATCAGGTAGCTGAAGGCGTTGTTCGCGAACCCCTCCTGGAGGGAGCCGAGCTTGCTCCCAAACTTCTGTTCGACCCAATCCCGGAGCAGGTAGCGGGCCGCCAGAAAGGCCAAGGTGGCGCCGGTGGTGGCGCCGATGTTCACCAGCAGGGTCCCGAAGAGGCTCCCGAAGAGAAAACCTCCGGCCAGGGTCAAAATCACCGCGCCCGGGAGCGACAGGCCCGTCACGACCACATAGGTCGCCACAAACAGGATCGCCGCCACGCCGGCGTTCGCCTCGGTGAACGCCAGCAGGTGATCGCGGTTGGCTTTCAGCGCATCGAGCGACAGGAACCGTCCGAGATCGAAGTAGAAGAAGGCGCCGATCCCGGCCGCAATCAGCAGCAACAGGATCATCCTTCCTGAAGTGGACGGTTGAGCGGAGGACGTGGAGGTCGTCGGCTGCGCGGGCACATTGGTCATGGTGTCTTCTCGTATCATGGTTACTCCTCCATAAAGTGTCAATGACCAGTTGAGAGGACGTGAGCGGGCACGGCACCGATCAGTTACTCGCGGACCTTGGTGGCTTTCCGAACCTCCGGCCAATGGAGGCCATCCGTCATTCGTCCACCGTCAAGCGTGAAGAAGAATAAGAACAGCCTCATACACAATCCCGTGGCGTTTGAAGAATGACGATTGACGCTTGACGGTTAACGCTTGACGGATCACGCTCCACGTTTAACGTGGCTTCTAGTCGCTTGCCACATCGACAGAGACCTTGATCGCGCCTTTTTCCTCGGTCAACAGCTTCATCATCCGGCGATACTGGTCCAGCCCTTCCACCGGGTGGGTTAGCAACTCGGAGAGCCAGCCGGGATATTCCACCTCGGCCCGGGCAAAGTCATAGACCCCGGCTTCGAAGTACTCACGGTTCGCGTTCACGGTCCCGATCGCCGCCTTGTTGCCGAGCACAAAGCCAAGATTGATCCTGTCGGCGGGAATCTCGATCTTCTTCGATCCGCCCGTCACGCTCGCCAGAATCAGCACGCCGTTCTTGCCGAGGCATTCCATGGCCTCGAAGACGATCTGCGCCGCCCCGGTCGCCTCGAACATGAGATCGAACGGCCCCGCCTGTTCGGCTGCAGCCGTGATCGAGACGTCCTGCGTGGCGACGTACCGGACGCCGATCTCCTCCAGCAATTCGACATTGCGAGAGGGCGGCTTCGACCGGCCGAAGGCCGTGACCTGAAGCCCCTTCATCCGCAACGACAGGGCCGCCAGCAATCCCACCGTGCCGGCTCCGAGCACGGCTGCCCGCTTCGGCCGCCAAATCTTCAGCCGGCGTTGCGTCTCGTAGGCCTGGACGAGGCCCTTCTCGACGATCGAGGCCGGTTCCAACAGCACGGCCACGTCCTTAAGCCCTTTGGGAACCTTGACGAGATACTCCGGGTCCTCGGCGAAGTATTCCGTCAAATAGCCGTGGCGGAGATTGATCCCCCGTTCGTAATAGGTATCGTCGGTCGTCATGTCGTACTGGCCGATTTGATCGTAGAGGCTCAGGCCGGGACGACGCACGGTCGGCACGACATAGTCGCCGGGAGCCAACTCCGACACGTTCATCCCGACCTCCACGACCCGGCCGACACACTCGTGTCCGATCACCAGAAAGTCCTCGCCCGGCGGCGCCTGCCCGTACTCGGCGGCGTTGATCTCCTTGTCGGTGCCATCCACTCCGACTCGCAGGACCCGCACCAGCACGCCTCGCCCATGCGCGATGTCATGCACCGACGGTTTTGGTAGCTCCGCCAGATGGAGGGAATTCGGCTGGCCTGGAATTACGGCGACGGCTTTCATCGTTCGGCCTCCTGCTGCAAGGTCTGTGTCGGATTGGTCCATGATCTCCCTGATTCCTTACCCGCCGATCGCGCGGACCGGTTACGCCGCCAATCCTAATTTGTAGAGGTGCCGAACGGTGCTGCTGCGGCGCCGGTCTCCCCCGAAGTACCCGTCCACGGCTTTCTTCACCTGATTCCGGCCTCGGTGCAGCAACACATGCTTATTGGTTTCGCTGATCTTCAGCCGCCGGCAGACTTCTTCCGACGTCAACTCCTCGAAGTGATACAGCTCCATCACCCGCCGCTGGACCGGCGGCAAGGCCCGCACGGCGCGCGTAATCTCTCGCCGGCACTCCTCGGCCAACATCTGATCCTCGGGGGTGTCTTCGTCCGCCACGCCCACTGTCCAGGAACCGCCGGCCTCGCGGGCCACGGCTTCGCGCCCCTGGGCCTCGGGAGGCATCCCATCCG
>DATIBM010000318.1:0-14570 GCA_035457545.1 Nitrospiraceae bacterium | reverse complement strand
GGCCTCTTGCGCGTCCGCGGCTTCACCCAGGACGACGCGCATCTGTTCTGCCGCCCCGATCAAATCCAGGACGAAGTGAGCCGGGTCCTCAATTTCACGTTTTTCATCCTCAACGCGTTCGGCTTCACCGAGTTCGAGATTTTTCTCTCGACCCGCCCGGAGAAGTCGGTGGGGTCCGATGAGAAATGGACCCAGGCCACCTGCTCGCTCGAAGCGGCCCTGAAGGAACAGGGCATTGCCTATGAGAGGGACGAAGGCGGCGGCGCCTTTTACGGGCCGAAGATCGACATCAAGATCAAGGATGCGCTCGGCCGTTCCTGGCAATGTTCAACCGTTCAAGTCGATTTCAATAATCCGGAGCGCTTCGACCTGAGTTACATCGGCGAGGACGGGAAGTCCCACGAGCCGATCATGATTCACCGGGCGTTGATGGGGTCCATCGAACGCTTCTTCGGCATTCTGGTTGAACACTACGCCGGGGCCTTCCCGACCTGGCTGGCGCCGGTCCAAGCCGTGATCCTGCCGATCTCCGAAAAGCAGCATGCCTATGCGGAAGCCCTGCGCGCGCAATTGTCGGAAGCCGGCTTTCGGGTCGAGGCGAATGTGCGCAACGAGAAGATCGGGCTCAAAATCCGCGAGGCGGAAACGTCCAAAATTCCCTACATGTTGGTCGTGGGCGATCGCGAAGTGCAGAGCGGCACGATCTCCGTGAGGGGGCGTCACAAGGCCGATTTGGGCAGCATGACCGTTCCGGCCCTGCTTGACATGTTGCGGGCGGACATGACACAACCCTTCGGCCGGTCTTAATTCATCCACGTTCTAAAGAGGTGGCTTATCGTTCCGAAGCTGAGAGTCAATCGGGAAATTCGAATCCGCGAAGTCCGCGTCATCGGCCCTGAGGGCGAGCAACTGGGGATTCTCCCGACCGTTGAGGCCTACCGGAAGGCTCAGGAGATGGGGTATGACCTGGTCGAAGTCGCGCCCATGTCCCAGCCTCCCGTGTGCCGGATCATGGACTACGGGAAGTACAAGTATGAGCTCAGCAAGAAGGAGCATCAAAGCCGGCGGCATCAGAAATCCACGCAGGTCAAGGAAATCAAGCTGCGCCCGAGAACGGACAAGCACGATCTGGAAATCAAAATCCGCCAGATCCGGGGATTCCTCGAAGAGGGCAACAAGACCAAGGTCAGCGTGAACTATCGAGGCCGCGAGATGGCGAATCAGGAGATGGGACGCAACGTGATGCAGAGCGTGATCGCCAATCTGACCGATTGCGGCACGATCGAGTACGCGCCCAGGATGGAAGGGCGGAGCCTCATCATGGTGGTGGCGCCGAAGAACTGAGAAAGCCACAGGAAAGACGAGGACACAGCATGGCGGGCAAGAAACTCAAGACACACAGCGGAGCGAGCAAGCGGTTCAAAAAGACGGCGTCAGGGCGCGTCCTGCACAAGCCGGCCGGGAGGCGGCATCTGCTGACCGGCAGGACGCGCAGCCAAAAGCGCCGGCTGAAGGGGAAGAGCGAAGTCTCTCCGACCCAAAGCGGGACGATTACCAAGCTGCTGCCGTACGATTGACGTTCCGGCGAACGACTACAGATCACACGAAGGGAGCATATCGTCATGCCACGGGTCAAAGGCGGGCCAAAAACCCGACAACGAAGAAAAAAACGTCTGAAACTGGCGAAGGGCCAATACGGCGCCAAGAGCCGCCTCTTTCGATCAGCCACCGAATCGGTCGATAAGGGCCAAACCTATGCCTACCGGGAGCGGAAGAAGCGCAAGCGGAACTTCCGGCAACTGTGGGTCGCGCGGATCAGCGCGGCCACCCGCCAGCACGGTTTGACCTATAGCCGGTTCATGAACGCGTTGAAGAAGGCCAAGGTGCTATTGGACCGGAAAGCCCTCTCCGAACTGGCCATCAAGGACCCCGCCGGATTCGAGCAACTGGTCTCGTTGGCGCGCCAGCACGTGGCGACCGCCTGATCCATACGAGATACACAATAAAGCGGCCCTGGGACGAAGCTCAGAAAGCCTTATCCCAGGGCCGTTGTCTAGTTTGGCGCTGGCCTGCTTATGTCGCAGGATGACGCGGTTGCGCCCTATTCCTCTTCCTCCTCCGCCAACGCCGTCAGATCAAGCTCCAGTCCCGCGGCAGGCACCCCGATCTGCCATTGTTCCAAGACGTCGGGGTGGAACTCGCCGATGAGACCGATCGCCCGATCACGGATCACGATTTCGCCCACGCGCCCGTCCATGAATGAAGGGTGCGCGATCGGTTTCAATTCATACTCCAGCCCGAGATAGTACAGAAACAGGTCCAGCGCCGAGTGCACCTCCGAAAACGAGACCGACTGGTGCGCCGCCAGCACTCCCAGCGATGTCAGCGTGCGGGAGCCGATTGAACGGCTCTCGTCCGGCCTGGCCAATTCACCCACCTCAAATAGCCGATGGGGATAGAAGGCCCGATTGGACGCGGCTTCCACGCGCAACAGAGACGGCAACAAACTCTGGCGGAGACAGGCATAGGAGAGCGACATCACATTGTCCACTTCCACCACCCGTTCCCAGACAGTGCCGGCCAGGCGCATGCGGTCCACCAGTTCCTGCCGGGAGGCCATGATGTTCGACATGACCTCCTGGTACCCGAGCCCCACCATGAGATCCCGGACCCGATCGGATCGCTGCTCGATCTGCGACAGGCCCCCCACGGTAAACTGCTGCGGCATCACGGGCGTAAAACTTCCGTAACCCCGGCTGATCGCAACATCTTCGACCACATCGACCGGGTGCATCACGTCGTTCCGGTAGGGCGGCAGCTTCACGACCACCTGGGCCTTCTTCAGAGCCACCTCATAGCCGTAGGTCTCCAACGCCTTCCGGATCTCCTGCCCGCTCAAGGCCTGACCCAGCGCGGCGCCGATCTGATCGAGGACAATCGCGCGCGCTTGTCCGATATCGCAGGGGGTGACGACCGATTTGCCGAGCGGCGTCTTGTAGCCGTACCGTACCTCCACCGGGTCGATCCGCGCGCCACGGTCAGCCAGATTCACCGCGAAGATATTGAGCGCCAGGACGACCATGGGGAGGTCCGTGCCGGTCACCTCCACAAACAGGTCCCGATCGCCGACCTGCACCTCTCCGATTTCCCGGCTGTTGATGATCGGCGGAAAACTCAAGGCCTGCCCCGCCTCGTCCCGCAATAGAGGCAGCCGTTCCGCTCCGGCCAGAATCCCGCCATACTCGACGCCCTTCGGATGCACCAGCAGCATCTCCCCCAGCGTCATGGGCGTGTCCAAGCCCAGCGGCGTGAAGCGGGCCTCGTCCGGCTTGACCAATTCGTAATGGACCGGGAACCGGATCTTCGCGAGGCGATAGAGGCCGATCGACACCGTGCGCCGCTTGCGCCCGAACATGTCGGCCAGTTTTTCCTGCGTTTGAATCAATTGAGCCAGGCCGGCCTCGGTCACCTCATAGCCGCTGGCCGAACAGGCGGCGACGTAGGGACGGACCTGCTCGATGCCGGGGCCGACCAGGATGCGTTGCGTGGCCTTGGCCTTTTTGGAGAAGAAGGGGTACGAGACGGGCTTCCCGTTCCGCTTGATGCGAATTTGGCGGGCGATGCCTTCGCAGCACCAGAGATCGGGACGGTTGCTGTCCTGGAGCTCGACCCGCCACTCGCCCGTGTCGGAATCCTGGCCTTTGTATTCGCCTTTGACGAGTTGGAGCAGCTCCTCCAACTGCTCGGTCGAGATCCATTCACGCCTCTGCGCCTCCGGCTTGCGCGCGGCCGCCTTCGGCCCCAGCGACGCTTCGATGAGCGATTCCAGATCGGCGCGATGAACACTAATCGTCGGCATGGCCGTGATTCCGGTCTAAAAGCGGCCGCGGGTCGTCCGGATGAGATCCAAATCCGCGGCGAACAAATCGCGAATATCGTGAATGCCGAGCGCGACCATCGCCATCCGGTCCAACCCCAAGCCCCAGGCGATCACCGGCACATCCACGCCGAGCGGAATCGTGACCTCCGGCCGGAACAAGCCCGCGCCGCCCAACTCCATCCACCCCAGCTTGGGATGGCGCACATGGAGCTCGACGGACGGCTCCGTGAACGGGAAATAGGCCGGCAAAAACTTGCTCTCCTTCGCCTGCGCCACTTCCCGCGCAAACAGATGGAGCAGCCCGAGCAGGGTTCGGAAATTGATGTCGGGCCCGAGCACGATCCCTTCGATCTGGAAGAAATCCGTGGCGTGGGTCGCATCCACCTGGTCGTAGCGAAAGCAGCGGGCGATCGAAAAGTACTTGCCCGGGATCAGCGGCTTGCTCGCCAAACAATGGGCGGAGACCGCCGTGCCCTGGCTCCGAAGCACCAACCGCCTCGCCCTGGTTTCGTTGAACTCATAGCCCCAGCCGGTCGAGCCGGTCTTGCCGCCGGACCGGTGCGCGGCGCTCACGCGCGAGAGGAACGGCTCCTCGATCGCGGAAGCATGGGTCGGCTCCTTGACGAAATAGACGTCGTGGATATCGCGCGCCGGATGAAACTGCGGCATGTAAAGCGCGTCCATGTTCCAAAATTCGGTCTCGACCAGCGAGCCCCGCATCTCTTGAAACCCCATGCTGACGAGCTGCATCTTCACGAGGTCCAGGAACTCCCGGTACGGGTGCCGCTTGCCAGGCGCCGCCCGCGGCGGCCGCAGGCTGATCGTGTACTTGCGAAACCGTTTGTGGCGCCAGGACCCGTCCTTCAGCATCTCCGGCGTCAACTGCGAGACCTCCTCGATCTCGCCGACCTGCGCCAAGGCTTCGGCCGCTTCCCGGCCCTCGCCGGTGAGCGCGTATTCGCGCGTCACCCGCTCGTCGACGCGGAACGGCTCCTGCGTATTGCCCCGTCGGACCGCGTATTGCTTGAGAACGGCCTGCGCCGGCTCCCCGATGGCAGCCAGATCGGTCGGGCCGCCCTTCAACTGTTCCAATAGGCCACGCAACGTCTCCGCCGTAGGGCTCGGGCGGCCGGTGGCCTGCACATAGCCGCCCTGGACGATCCGGATCGCGCCCTCCTTCTTGAGGGTGCCGACCACCCCGCTCATCTGAGCCGGGTCGATCTGCTCCTTGGCCTGTAGTTCCTGAATGGTATAGCTCTGCCCCAGGTCGCTGGCCGTTCGTAGGGTGGCCAACGCCCGTTCGATCGGCGCGCGGCCCTGGAGATACTGTTCGCCGATCTTGGTGAGGGAGACCTGAGAGGTGACGAGTTCCGATTCGACGCGAATCAATTTTTTGGCGAGGAGCCACTCCACCGCCATGCTGACCTGCGAGGGTTCGAGCTGGGTCGCTGCGGCGAGGGCCTCCAGGGACTGGGCTTGCTGCACCTCCCGAGCCAGGGCGGTGAGGACCTTGCCCTCAAGGGGATGAAGACTGTCGATCAATGCCCTGCGGTCCACGCCACCTCAGCTTTCGGCCGATTACCTGGAGACGGAGCTGCGTCCACGAGACGCCCGCGGCATCGCGTGGCCCGCCTCGCGCATCGCCTTGATGGTGCCCGCGTAGTCGTCGCTGCAAAAGATGGCGGAGCCTGCCACCAGCACGTCTGCGCCGGCCTCGACGACGGAGGCAGTATTGTCTACCTTCACACCCCCATCCACTTCCAACAGGGCCTGACTCCGGGCTTGATCCAGCATCGCGCGGACCTTTTTGATTTTGTCCAGCGAGCCGGGAATGAACTGCTGGCCCCCGAAGCCGGGATTGACCGACATGACGAGGATCAGATCGACATCGGGCAGAATCTCTTCCAGCGTGACCACTGATGTGGCGGGATTCAACGTGACGCCGGCCTTGACCCCTCGCTCCTTGATGAATTGCACGGTCCGGTGCAGGTGCTGACAGGCTTCCACATGAACCGTGAGGTAGGCCGCGCCGGCCTCGGCAAAGGCGCCGATACAGTCGTCCGGATTCGTCACCATCAGATGCACATCGAGCGGCAGGCGCGTCACCTTGCGGATCGATTCGACGATCGGAGGCCCCACCGTGAGGTTCGGCACGAAATGCCCGTCCATGACATCCACGTGCAGCCAATCCGCCCCGCCCTGTTCGACGCGGGCAATCTCGTCGGCCAGCCGCGCGAAGTCCGCGGACAGGATGGAGGGCGCGATCTTGAGGGTTGAGCGAGTCATCATGAAGACCGGCGGAGGCGCGCCGCGAAAAAGCCGTCCATGTTGAATGCGTTCACGGCTGAGCAGAATTCGCCGCGAGCGTTGACTAAGGACTGGGCAACGGGAGGAAGCTCCGGCGCCACCGACTCTCGCACAAACTCCGGATGCGCCTCGGAAAAGCGGTCGATCACCTGGATGGTTTCTTCTGGCTCAGTCGAGCAGGTACTATAGACGATCACGCCGCCGGGCCGCAAGAGACGGCTGGTCCGGCTCAACAGATCGAATTGCGTTCGATGCAGATCCGCGAAGTTTGCCGCGCTCTTCTGCCACTTGGCTTCGGGGTGACGTCGCAACACGCCGAAGGCGCTGCAGGGCGCATCGAGCAGAATCCGATCGAACGGCTGAAGCAACTCAGCCGGATAGCCGGCCGCAGGCTGTGATCGTTCGTGTATTCGATCCGCATGCGGCAATGTCACGAGGTCATAGGCGAATGATTTTACGTTGATCGCGCCCATCCGCAGCAGGTTGTCTCTTAAGAGCCGCAACCGTTGCACGCTGCGATCCAAGGCGATGACCTCTCCTTCGTTCCGCATCAGCGCGGCCAGATGCGTGGTCTTGCCGCCCGGCGCTGCGCAGGCATCCAGGATCCGCTCTCCCGGATTCGGACCGAGCAGGCGCGGAATCAACTGGGCCGCTTCATCCTCAATATAGAACCCTCCTTCTCGGAAAAGCGGAAACTCGGCAGGACTTCCGCCTCGCTCGACCACAACTCCATCAGGGCTGACCTCGGTCGGCCGAGCCGCGATGCCGGCCGCTTGGAAGGCAGAGAGCAGCTCATCCCGTTGAAACCGGATCGTATTGACGCGGAGCGTCAGCGGAGGCTCTGCGGCCACCTGCCGGCACAGGGTTGCGGTCCCCTCGACGCCGAGGCGCGCGATCCAGCGCTCGACCATCCAGGCAGGGCAGGAATAGCGGAGACTCAACGCCTCAATCGGATCGATCGACGGATCGGACGAAGGGTCGGGCAACGGGACTTCCGGAGACCGCAACAGGGCTCGCAACACGGCATTCACGAATCCCGTCCAGTGAGCCCTGTTGTGCAACCGGGTGTCGCGAACCAACTCCACCGTTTCATGCACGGCCGCGCGGGGCGGGATTTTGGTCAGCCACAGGATCTGATAGGCGCCAAGCCTGAGAATCCACCGGATCGGAGGGGGCAGCCGTTCGACAGGACGATCCGCCACCTGGTTCAGCCGCCAATCGAGCAGGCTCCGCTGTTGCAACACTCCATAGACCAGCTCCAGCAAGAGAGCCCGGTCCCGCTGATCCAACGAGGCGGCGGCGCTCGCGCGATCGAGTTCGTCCTCCGCATGCAGGCGCCGATCCTCCACCGCGCCGAGCACATCCAGCGCCACAGACCGAGCGCCCCTGCGTCTGCCTCCCGCTTTCGTTGTTCGATCAGGGCACTTCACGACGGATGCGTCACGAACCGGGCCGGCGGATGGTGGCGTCATCCCTCTGCCGGAGGAGGTCCCAGGACAACGCCGGGGGAGATGGGATGGCCGGCCAAATATTGGGCGACGGTCATGCGGCGGCCTCCGGCAGGCTGGAGGGCCGTGATCGCCAGCGTGCCCTCTCCCGTGGCGACCAACAACCGGTCCTTCTCCACCTTGATAACTGTGCCGGGCCGGCCGTGGGAGCCGGAGGTCTCAGCAGCCTTGGCTTCCCAGATATTCCATCGCTCCACTTGCTGAGTCAAACGGGCAAAGGTGTAGGCGCCGGGCCAGGGCGACAGGCCTCGCACGCGATTGGCCAGGGCGGCGGCGCTGAGGGTCCAATCGATCAGCCCATGTTCCTTCTTGAGAATCGGCGCCAGCGTCGCCTGACTGTGATTCTGGACAATCGGGTGCAACTGCCCGGCTTTCAGGTGTCGCAAGGTTTCGATCAGCAGCCTGGCTCCCACCTGCGCGAGCTTGACCCCGAGCGAGCCACCCGTGTCGTCCGGCTCGATCGGGATGGCTTCCTGGAGCAGCATGGCGCCGGTGTCCATCCCTTCGTCCATCAACATGGTCGTGATGCCGGTCTCCCGCTCTCCATTGATGATGGCCCATTGAATGGGCGCGGCGCCGCGATACTTGGGGAGCAAAGACCCGTGGACGTTGATGCAGCCCCTGGGTGGCAGCGACAGGATAGCAGGCGGGAGAATCCGCCCGAAGGCCGCCACGGCGATGAGGTCCGGCTGCCAGGCTTGAAGCGCGGAGAGAAAGGCAGGGTCCTTCATCTTGGTCGGTTGCAGCACGGGAACGCCGGACCGCTCAGCCAATTGCTTGACGGGCGGCGCGGCCAATTCCTGGCCCCGTCCCTTGGGCCGGTCCGGTTGCGTCACGACGCCGACCACCTGATCCTCCGAGCGCAACAACGCCTCGAGCGAAGGGACGGCAAACTCCGGTGTGCCCATGAAGACGATTCGCATCACCTGCCTGTTACCATTCTTTTCGAGCGCGACGCAACTTTCCTTCTCCGCATCTTGTATTCAGGCGAAACGTTCTGTTAGCATCCGCCTGCGGGGTGGAGCAGCTTGGTAGCTCGTTGGGCTCATTCCGCAGGATCTCCGTGAGCACAAAGCTCAGAGGGGACATTGCAGAACAGGCAGCCATTCTTGAAGCGCTGAAGCATGGCTGGGGAGTACTGAAGCCAATCGGAGACCGGGCACCATACGACCTGGTTTTCGACGTTCGCGGTACTCTCATCAAGGTTCAGGTCAAGTGCGCATGGTTTGACGAGTCGCGAGGAAACTTCGTCGTCGATAACCGTCGGACCAAGACGAATCGGCGCATAATGATCCGAGAGGTGTATCGCCTCTCAGATTTCGATTTCGCACTCGCGTATCTTGAACCCAGAACCTGTTCTATGTGTTCCCGATCGACGTGTTTATCAGCTATGCGAGTGAGATTCATCTCGTGGAAGCTGACAAGCGTCAACGGAAGCCTCGTTCCGCCGCTTATCGGGACGCATGGCATCTGATCCTGCAAAGGGCTGCGCAGGAGGAAACTCCTGCGCGATCACCTGTCAAAGTCGGGGAAGCCGTTGGCGGGGTAACCCCGAGCCAAGCTCAAGTGGCCGTACCGGTCCTTGAGAAGGTGTAGAGACTTGATGGCAGGCACCCTCCCGGTGGCAACAGCCAGCCGAGGGTGAAGGGAAAGTCCAGACCACGAACTGGCTCAACCAGGCAGCGAAAGCTGTAGCGGTACGCATAACCCAAAGGTCGAAGGTTCAAATCCTTCCCCCGCAACCAATTTGGTCTCTCAGTAAAACGACGGGCTAGCCGGGCAACCGGCTAGCCCGTTTGATTTTTTACAGATCCTTGTAAATAGTTGCGAGTATTCAGAATATCCCCTTCTTGGCCTCCACGAAGTTGAAATCACCGACTACCACCGAGGGAGAGAGTCACATGAGTAAGAACGGCATGCGGCCCGTGCATCCCGGGGAGGTGCTTCTGGAGGAATTCATGAAGCCAGATGAACCGCCGATTAATGCGAACACCCTTGCGAAGGCCCTCAAGGTCCCAGCCAATCGAATCACGGCGATCATCAAAGGCCAGCGTGGCATTACCGGGGATACCGCGGTCCGTCTCGCGGCCTTCTTCCATACAACCGCTGAATTCTGGATGAACCTGCAAAAGACGTATGAATTGCGGCTGGCTGAGATGGCGTTGCCGGGAAAGGTGCTGAAGGACATTGAAGAAAAAAGGAATGTGCTCCTCTCTGCATGAGAACCCAAAGATCGAAGGTTCACATCCTTCCCCCGCAACCAACGGCGTGATCGAATCCTCCGACTACTCGCCATACCGGTACTGAGCCCACTTTGCCTCCCAGCAAAAATTTCATCTATTCCGACAGGGTCACCTGAGACCCTTTCAACGAAGATGGGGCTTCTCGGCTGACGTTCGACCCGTTGCATACAGTGCCGGAGCAACGGGTCCCCCGCCGTCTCCGGGCCTTGCCCTGATGCGTTGGTGATGGTGCCCGTTGCGATGTCATCCTGTTGGCCGATGCGCCTCTGAGGCCGCGCCAGAGCGCGAGGCCGGCACCGCGACAGTTGTCCGGCATCTCATACACCTTTGCCCGCCAGGGCAGCGGCCCTCCGCGCGCCTCCCTTCCAGCCTTGAATTTTCCCGTATCATTGTCACGCTGGCCGTTACTGCCCACCAGGGCAAATCGATTTCCTTCGGTTCACGTTGAATTCATGCAGTGACAAGGAGTTAGGACCTGAAAAGTTGAATGAGCTAGCCCCACATTCTGCTCTTACGCAACCAATATTGAACTGCATTGATGTAGGTACTACCATATTAACACTATTAGCCCGGACCACTGTCCAACATGCTTTCGTGCCCGAATAACAATTCTACAAAACTTGCCACCCGTGAAACCAAGTGTTGGCCATCAGCGAAGAGAGAACGAAATAGATTGGGTTGATAAAGAGGGTACGTCCCTCAATCGGTGCACAATGCCAGTGACACCAGAGTTTCGCCTAGGCGTGCTTCTCGTGCATGGCATCGGGTCACCTCCACCCGGGGACACTCTCGTCCGTTGGGGTGACGCCCTTGTGAAGATCATCAATCATGCAACACGGCACGAAGTGGTAGCTACCCCTGAGCGAGCCAATCTAGATGGGAGTGAGCCCAGAGACGGGCACACTGAACTAGTCCTCAATCTGCGCCATGATGGTCACACCGAACGTTGGCTCCTCTTGGAAGGGCGATGGGCAGGGTCGTTCCCACCACCGAACTACGCTGAGTTGGTATCTTGGAGCGTAAGGGCTCTTCCATGGGCTGTCGCAATTCATATCGCACAAAGTTATTGGACCGCGACTTCAGGAATAGGAAAGTGGGCAAGATTCGGTGCCTTCATTATCACGGTGATCAAGCTTCTTGTCTCCCTTTTGCTGACACCAATCTTCGTTCTGTTCTTGGCATTGAGCCTGCTAGTGGGACTCCTCCCTATACCACAGCTTCGCGAAATGATCCTCAGCATGCAGTCGATTCTCACCGCAACGGTGGGCGACAGCCTGGCGTTTATCGAGAGTCCGGTCAGGGCCGCACTCATTAAAACCCGAATCCTCGATGGTCTGCGTCGGATCAAGCAGCTCTGCGAACAGACCGTCATCATTGCCCACTCGCAGGGTGCGGCCGCGGTAGTGTCTACCATCGGCGGATTCGCCGAGGCCGACTTTGATAAACAAGGAAGTGAGAGCAACCCATCGGCCTATGGCCAGGTCCCAAACGCCTTGCTCACATTTGGTGCAGGTACCAATCAGATCGTTGCGCAGAAAGTACTCACAGAAGGATTGTCAGAAAAGATAGGTATGAACCCCTCGTTCGTTCTCCTCGGGGCGCTCCTCGTAGCGCTTACCCTGGGCTTCTGGCTCTATGCGCAAGTGACAGCCCAGCGAACAACTCCCTTGGATATGCTTAAGGTCGCAGGGGGGTGGCTTGCATACATCATCACTATCTCATCTCTGTCATGGGCTATCTTTAATTTGATCAAACGGATCAGCTTACGATGGCAGGCATTCGAGAAGCATCGGGAGACGATTTCAGTTTGGACGATGATGGTCTTGTTCTTTGGCACCATGGTCCCTATTTTCATCTATGCTGACCATCATCGATGGCCCATTCTCCCCATAATGATATTGTACATTGCCCTAATGATGCTTGGACTTTCCATCCACATTCTTCTCTCTAGTGAGCTAAAGAAAGCCCTCACAGTGTTACGAGACCCACCAGGCTTGAATCGCTGGCTTGACCTCTACGCCTCTGCCGACCCGGTCCCCAATGGGCCAACCAGAATTGACCAGACCCGGGTGCTGGAATCCGTGCGAATATGGAATCTAGGTTCCATGTTTGCTGACCACACCGCTTACTGGAAGAACCTGGACGGGTTTGCATTGCGTGCGGTGAGGGTCTGCGCGGAAACTGCAAGAAGCTCGTGGAGGAACGCGCTCCCTGCTGACAAGTGCGAACTCGACGATCGCGCAGCTTGGCGGGTCGGCTTTCTGCGGATGGCGCGCTGGAGTATAGGAATGGCGTGGGTCTTTCTTGGCGGATTTATTTGGCTCAGACATCCTGAGCACATTCCGATTCCCTTTAATCCGCCAACCTGGCTCCCGATCATGGCCGAAAACTTGGCTCGGCTTGCCGTACTCGTGATTCTTGTCGGGTTGGCTGCATGGGTCAGTTCCCACATCCTACGGTGGCTCTGGTATCCTTGGGTACGCTCGGAGCAGGAGGCTATACTGACTCATGGTCAGCCGCGGGAGGGGAGGGAGTTTTGGCCGCTCTTCCGGATGGGTTTCATGGTTTGGTCTGTAATCATTGGAGTAGTAGCGACTATGATCTCTGGATGGTCAGACGTGATTGAATGGATGCAGAGCGATCTCTTCGGTCCGGCCACATATGTTATGACGGTTACATTCCTTTCTATCTTCATTTTCCTCTGGCTTAAGCCTCCGCCGCATATTCGAGCGCCATCCACAGCACATTCCCTGGCACCACCTAGTCCTTGAGCACTGGCTCAGTATGGGAACGTTTTTGAATTGTCCCCTCTAACGAATTGTTAGATATTGACCGAATTGCCTCCTCCGCAACGAACGCCTTTTCACCCTGCCTCACCCGCTGCAGCTTCAGCAGCGCTTTAGACCGTCCTACCAGCTCAGCTTTGAGACTGACCGCTGATACCTACATCGGCACAATGCGCCAAAGACCGCCGTTCAAGGTCATGATGTAGAGTTCGCCCTGCGCGTCTTCGCCAAAGCTGGTGATCGACGGACCCGGGCTCAGGCTTAGCCATTCAAACTGATCCGTCACCTGCCCGTTTCGGTACCGGAAGCTCCGGACAAAGCCCGCGCAGAGGTCCGCATAGAAATAAGTTCCGTTGAGCGACGGGATCGCTGTTCCGCGATAGACATAGCCGCCGATGACCGAACAAGCGCCTCCCGTTTGAGGATAGTCGAGCACCGGCAGGGTGAGCCCGCCGGGAGAGCAAGAACTGGGGTCAGAGCTTCAGTTTTTAGTGCCTGAAGACTGCGAGCATCGGCTCGCCGCTCATCCCCTGCTCCATCGTCGTTTGCCAATCAAAGGGGGCATTCTACTTGTCATGGCACCCGCGCGGCACAATGCGTCAGAGACCGCCGTTCAGGGTCATGATGTGGAGTTCGTCCTCCCCCACCTCGGATGGAAGAGATGGGCACGAAGGCGGTCGCCATGGCGTTAGATGCCGGTCGGTTGCCACACCGGATGTCGTGGCCCCGTTCTGCTGATCCGATAAGGCGCCCGGCGAACACCGACATGAGTTGTAGCAGCCAAACTGCGGCACATCATGGCGAAGGCGGAACTGCCCGCTCTTCGTCAGCCGAGGCGCATGGTAGCTACGATGCAATATCCAATGTCTTCGACCTCGCCCACGGTTTGATCTTCGCGAGCTTGGCGCCTAATGCCCGCTCCGCTACTTCCGTGTCATATGCCGCTTGTGCTCGCAGCCAATAGCCGTTTGAAAGGCCAAAAAATCGGCACAAGCGCAAGTCCGTATCGGCGGTCACGGCCCGTTTCCCTGCAACAATATCGCCGATGCGTTGCGCCGGCACACCGATCTCTTTTGCCAACCTATAGTTGGTGATCTCCATTGGTTTCATGAATTCTTCCAACAAGAGCTCGCCGGGTGTCACAGGTTTTAGTCTACGCATCGGTATCCCCACTCAATGATAATCCACAATCTCAACAGCTTCAGCCCCTGTATCCGTCCAACGGAAACAGAGACGGAACTGATCGTTTATCCGAATGCTGTGCTGCCCTGCACGATCGCCCTTCAAAGCTTCAAGCCGATTCCCAGGAGGCACTCGCAGATCGCCCACTCGTGCCGCAATTTCAACCTGCCGCAACTTGCGCCGCGCTACCGTCGCAATGTTGCTGAATCGCCTGACCGGCTGTCCCTTGGAAAGCGCCTGTGTCTCAGAACACTTGAAACTCTTGATCACGGAACATGATAGTAACGCGCCGCGTGATCATCGTCAACCGCCGAGCCTCTGCTGAACAGATGAGCTCAGAGCTTGAGTTGTATATTGCCTGAAGACGCGAGTACCGGCTTGCTGCTCAGAAGAAACGAAGTGGACATTCTACTTTTCACAGCGTTCGCTATCTGCTCCGAGGAGCAAACATCTCCTCTACCTTGCTGTCCACCGGGGCTTACATCGGCGCAATGCGCCAAAGGCCGCCGTTCAACGTCATGAGGTAGAGTTCGCCCTGTGCGTCTTCGCCAAAGCTGGTGATCGACGGACCCGGACTCAGGGTCGGCCATTCAAATTGATCCGTCACCTGCCCGTTTCGGTACCGGAAGCTCCGGACAAAGCCCGCGCAGAGGTCCGCATAGAA
>DATIBM010000317.1:0-10126 GCA_035457545.1 Nitrospiraceae bacterium | reverse complement strand
CCGATTTACCCAAGTTGAAGGAGAAACGACCAGGCGGTTTGAAGGAAGCGGGATCGGATTGGCTTTGGCGAAGGAAATCGTGACCCTGCATGGAGGAGACATCAACGTCCGGAGCAGCCTCGGCCAAGGATCAACCTTTACTATCACCCTGCCCCGTGGAGAGATCCGGCCGGAGGATGTCGTGCCGGTCGGAGACGAGGACATGCTGGAGTTGCCGGTGCCGGAGGCGGACGCTCAACCCGGCGAACCGGACCGATCAGCGGATGAGGCCGCGCCCGTGGACCGCCCGCTCATCCTCGTCGTTGATGACCACGCGGACATGCGGGCCTACCTCACGCGATTGCTGGCGGACGACTGTCACGTGGTTCCCGCCTGCGACGGCGCCGAGGCGTTGGAGAAGGTCTGTCGGCTTCGACCAGCCTTGGTGCTGGCGGACATCATGATGCCGGTGATGAGCGGGCACGATCTCTTGCGGGCGATGCGAGCCGACGACACGCTCCGGACGATCCCCGTCATTCTGCTCACGGCCAGGGCGGGGACGGAGGCGCGGGTGGAAAGCCTGGAGGCCGGTGCGGACGACTACGTCTGCAAGCCCTTCAACGAGGAGGAACTGGTGGCCCGAGTCAAGAACCAGTTGCGCATCCACCGCCAGGAGCGGGAATTGGAAGCCAGAACCGCGCAACTGCAAGACCTCTACGCCAAGCTCGAAACGGCCAATGAAGAGCTGCGCCAGGCCAGTCTCAGGAAGTCGGAGTTTGTCTCGATCGTGTCCCACGACCTGCGGACTCCGCTGACCGCAATCGGCGGCTTCGTCGACAACCTGTTGGAGGGCATCGGGGGACCGCTCACCGAGAAACAACGCCGGTCTCTTGATCGGATCAGGGCGAACATCGGCCGCCTGGTCCGCATGATCAACGATTTGCTGGACCTGTCCAAGATCGAGGCCGGCACGTTGCCCTTCCAATCCAAAACCATCGTTATCGCCGATTTGGTGGAGACCTTGCTTGACAGCCTACAGCCGCTGGCCCGCGAGAAGTCGCTCCGCCTCCGATCGGCCATCCAGGATCGCACCCTCTTGGTCCAAGGCGATCCGGACAAGCTCACGCAGGTCATGACCAACCTGATTCAGAATGCCTGTAAGTTCACACCGTCAGGTGGAGACGTGTGTCTGGATGTGACGTCGGACGGGGCCGATTTCGCCCGGGTCTGCGTCAGCGATACGGGCTGCGGCATTCCGTCGGACGAACTGCCGCGCGTGTTCGACAAATTTTATCGGGGCACGGCTTCACGAGGAGAAGCACGAGGGGCGGGCCTGGGTTTGGCCATCGTCAAACATTTCGTCGAACTGCATCAGGGCCGTATGTGGGTGGAGAGCGCGCCGGAGCAGGGCAGCCGCTTTTACTTTACAATTCCTCTGGCTCATCGCCCAGACTTACAGACCGTGGTTGAAACGCCGATGCCCGTAAAGCCGGCCTAAACACGACTTCTCGTTGGAAGTGCGGCAGGGAACATCCTTGGCAGGTGGCATGGGGCCTTTGCAGGAATCGGAAGGACGACCGGTAGGACGCAAACGCAATCAACTGGATCCTTGGATTCGAATCCGACCTGCGCGTCGATCACCCGCCGATACATTCGGCCTGAAACTCCGGCTCACGGACCTGCTCCAGTTCCCGCTTGCCCATCGCCGCCAAGATCCCGTCATAAATCTTCTGAGCCGAGGCCGACCAGGAGGGATTAAAGGGATCGCCACGAAACGCCGCCTCGGCGGCCTTGCTTTCGTCATAGGTGAGGGCACGAGGTGGCTGAGAGGTCCTTCCTGTCTCCTTATCGGAATTCCGGCTGGCATCGCGTTCCATCATGCTCGGCATCATGGTGCACCCTCCTTGGAAGCGTCTTGCTGTTGCTCAGCTCTCCCCGTTGACGTCCTACCCTCTCTACGTTCCGAACCCTCCTCTCGGGTTGCTCCTCCTCTATCGGTTCCTGTGCCCCTGAGTTGAGCAAGCTTAATGCCAGCGTTGCTCCTGCCGATTGGTCTCCCTATCCAGCTTGATCTTTCGCATAAGTTTCCCTTTGTTGCCACCTTTTCTCCGTTTCGATCCAGGTCTTACCCTTTGGTGTTTTGGATACGTTTGTATCGAATCAGATACGTCGGAGGATGCCGACGGCCGGACTCATTGCGACTGGTCTGAGGAAAAATTCTACAGGTGCGCCTGGTCAGTACCCGGCGCCTTTGGTGGTGAGCCTGATCCGATAGACGGAATCGGCGCCGGTGATAAACAACGTGCGGCCGTCCTCGCCCCAGGCCACGTTGGAGGTCGGTCGGCCGGTGTCGATGGTGCCGAGCAGCGTGCCGTCCGGCGCAATGACGCTGAGGCCGCCCGGGCGTGAGCCGAACAGGTTCCCCTGTTCATCGACTTTGAATCCGTCCGGCCCGAAGAACGGATCTGCTCGCCAACGGGCGGCATCGAAGAACACGCGCCCGTTCGCGACCGTGCCGTCCGGGCGGACGTCGTAGGCCAACCAGGCGGCCCGTTTGGGATCGACGTCGGAGACGTAGAGGATTCGCTCATCTGGCGAGAAGGCGAGGCCGTTCGGCGCGGTGATATCGCTGATCAACAGCGTCACCACCCCATCCGTCGAGAGGCGATATACGCCCTGCACCGGCGCCTTCTCCGGATCGTCGAAGGCCTTGGGCAATCCAAACGGCGGATCGGTAAAATAGAGATCACCATTGGACTTGGCCACGAGATCGTTTGGACTGTTGAACCGATGGCCGTCATAATGGTCGGCCGACACGGTCAGCCGGCCGTCCTGTTCGAGTCTCGCGACTTGCCGGTCGCCGTGCCGGCAGAGCACCAGCCGTCCCTCACGGTCGAACGCCAGGCCGTTCGAACCCGGTTCCTTGCCGGCGAACGGCGCAACGCCGCTATAGCCGCTGCGTTCAACGTAGACGCTGACTCCCTCGCCGGCCTTCCACTTGTAGATGCGATTGGCCGGGATGTCGGAGAAGAGTAAGAACCCGCCCTCCTTACTCCAGACCGGCCCCTCCACCCACGTGAACCCGCCGGCAATTCTTTCAAGCGTCGCGTTCGGCGGAACGAGCCGGCCGAAGCGCGGATCCAGCGACCGAATCTGAACCGTGACGATTTCTGCCGCATCAGTCAGAGGAACCAGGAGCGCCAGGCAGACAAGGGTCGCGACGAAGAGAGGCCAGTACGCGCCCGACAAGGACATCAGTCAAAACCCTCCCTGACCGTTAGTCACCGAGGACTCCGCTTCCTTACGGGTCGCGACTTCGAGCCTCCACCCTGATTCAGTCCCCTCGTCGACGCCTGGATCGCCCACCGTCAATTGAACGTGCCCTTCGCCCCTCCATCCTCCTTCACATCAACCATGCCGTGCCGAGCAGATCGATCGGCTCCGCCGGAAATAGGGGAGGCAAACCGCATTGTGCTCCCCGCCCCCAGCGTAACTTCCTTGGCGACATCGGACGATACCGCCGGTGCGGCGAACAACAGTGAAGTCCCGGGCGCCGCCTGCTTCGCGATGACCTCCGGGACAGCCCCTTGCCCTTGCACCGTACCCCTGAACCGCTGAGTGGTGCCCGCGCTTCCCGAGTCTCCCGCCCAGACCGCGGCCCCGTTGAAGAGCGCAATGCCCACCCACATGGCAACCATCGTTCCCTGTCTGAGATGCCTGCGTTGTGTCATGGGCGTGCCTCCTTCTCATCCTTCTTGGTTGTCAACGACCCCCATCCTTGAATTCACAATACGACTGGGCGGACCATCAGTAAAATTGATTGTGCATGACTGGTTCATTTATTATTCTTATCGCTCAGGTCATGACCCTCACCGAGCTTCGCTACATCGTCGCCGTCGCGCAGGAACGGCATTTCGGCCGCGCCGCCGACCGCTGTTTCATCACCCAGCCGGCCTTGAGCCTGGCCATCCACAAGCTCGAAGAAGAGTTGGGCACGGCGATCTTCGAACGGAAGAAGCACGAGGTGACGCTGACGCCGTTGGGCGAGCAGATCGTGCAGCAGGCGCAGCGTGTCCTGGAGGAGGCGGAGCGGATTACGATCATCGCCGCGCAGGGGAAGGATCAGTTGGTCGGGCCGCTTCGGCTCGGCGTGATTGCCACCGTCGGCCCCTACATCCTGCCGGACCTGGTCGCAGCCCTGCACAAGCGCGCGCCGAAGATGCCGCTTGAGATCGAGGAGAATCTGACCGCGAACCTCTCCCGCATGCTCAAGAGCGGCAGGCTGGATGTCATCCTGATCGCGCTTCCGTTCGAGGAACCGGGCATCGTCACGCAGCCGCTCTATGATGAACCGTTCAAGGCGGTGGTGCCGGTCTCGCATCCCTGGGCGAAGAAAACCCGCATCAATGCGGAGCAGCTCTCGCGCGAGCCGGTGCTGCTCCCGCACGCCGGTCACTGCTTCCGCCAGCAGGTGTTGGACAGTTGTCCCGAGCTGAGCCGGTCCGACACGGAGGGTATTCAGGGAAACTCGCTGGAGACGATCAGG
This sequence comes from Nitrospiraceae bacterium, assembly GCA_035457545.1. Taxonomy (GTDB): domain Bacteria; phylum Nitrospirota; class Nitrospiria; order Nitrospirales; family Nitrospiraceae; genus Nitrospira_G. Next base: position 5,601 of record DATIBM010000317.1, on the reverse strand, counting down.
CAGATGGTCGTCTCCGGGCTGGGCATCACCGTCATGCCCAGCAGCGCCTTGACGGCCAAGCACCGGAACAAACGCCTGGCGGTGGTGAGCTTCGCCGAACCGATGCCGCAGCGCCGCATCGGCATGGCTTGGCGAAAAGGCTTTACCAGACCAGCCGCACTGGATGTGCTGCGTGACGCCGTGCAGTCGTTGAAGATTTCGGGTTTGACTCCGGTCACGTCGTCATGAACCGGTTTGCGGACCAGGCCGTACGCCGGCGACGCGCGTCCGAATCTTGTAGATGCCGGAAAGCGCGGTGACGTACAGCGTGTTTCCGTCGTCGTCGCCCCAGGCCAGGTTGTGGGGATTCTCCGGGAGTTGGACCGTCCCGAGATGCCGTCCGTGCGGCGAGATGATCCAGATGCCGCCGGGACCCGTGCAGTAGACGTTTCCTTTCACATCGACCTTCATCCCGTCCAACGCATCCTCCCCCGGCGCGGCGGTCATATCGAAAAAGACACGGCCGTTGGCGAGCCGGCCGTCGGGCCGCACCTCGTAGCGCATGATGACCTTCTTCTTCTCGTTCCAGTTGTTGACATAGAGAAATCGCTCGTCCGGCGAGAAGGCGATGCCGTTGGGCGCATCCAGGTCGTCGGCCACCAGGTCGATCTTGCCGTCGGCAACCCGATAGACCCCGCTGAACGGCAATTCCTTGCGCGGATCGTCGAAGGCTTTCGGGAGGCCGAACGGCGGATCGGTGAAATAGAGCGACCCGTCCGACTTATAGACCAGATCGTTCGGGCTATTGAGCCGCTTGCCCTCGAATCGGTCCGCCAGGACCGTGATGTCGCCGTGCGGCTCGACCCGAATGACGCGCCGATTGCCATGCTGATTGATTGTCAGCCGCCCTTGCCGATCGAGCGTGAGCCCGTTGGAGCCCGGCTGGTGATAGCCGCCGATGTCGAACCCCGCATACCCGCTCTTGGTGCGAAACACGGAGACCTCTCCATCGACCGTCATTCGATAGATGAGGTTGTCGTTGGGCACGCTGAAGAGCAGATACCCCTCGACGCCGTCCTTCCCCGGCACCCAGACCGGCCCCTCCGTGAACGAAAAGCCACCCGCGAGTTTTTCCGCGGTGGCCGTCGGGGAGATCAGCTCGTCCAGCGCCGGATCGACCCGGACGATGCCGCCCCCTCGCTCGTGCGCCGCCTCAAAGCGGGACGGGGCATAGAAGTCGAGGGAGGCAGACCGGACCCAGATGAAGTTGCCCGGCGGTTTGGAGAGGGGGCCGTTGGCGCCCAGCACCGCGAGCTGAAAGCGATCGCCAGGCCTGGCCTGGCGCGTCAGGATCACCCGATTCGGCGCGTTGAAGCCCTTGATCACCTGTCCGCCGGTTTGGCCGAGCACGAGCGGCAAGGTTCCGTTCACCCAGATCTCGGCGTAATCGTCGATCACGATCTCAAAAACCACGGTCGAGCCGGTCGGATCGAAGTGCCCGATCCGTTCGGGAACAGTCACCGCGATGCGGTACCAGTTGAAGCAGAGCCGGCCCGTCGAACGCCTGGCTTCCAGATCCGGCGCGTCGAGCACTTGCCACCCCGAATCATCGAAGTCCCCCGCGCCCGCGTGGGGAACCAAGTCATAGGTCCGGTTCGGCGGCCCGCTGGGAGCGAGATCCGGCCCCACCCCGCGATGATCGACCTCGACGATCTTCGTATCACTGTACCGCCACCGGCCCTTCACCAGCGCCACGCCTTCCTGCGCCATCAAGTCAATCGTCGCGTCCGGCTTCTGATCCAGCACCTGAGGACGGGCCAAGGCCGGTACGTAGGACATCGCGCCTACCCAGATCAATAGAAGACTGCTCAACAGGCCAATCCTCACTGGCATGGCTTCCTCCACCCTTGGCATTCGGCAAGCGTCAAATGCATCTCCACTATTTGACGGAGTGCTCAGCTCCCAACATCTGATCGCTTGACGATCGACCAATGACGCCTGACGCGGCCTTACCTCACTTTGACCACGTAGTAGTTGAACGGCGCCGACACTTCCTTGAACCAATGGGGGACCCCGTTGGGAATGACGACCACGTCGCCCGGCACCAACCGCCTGGTCTCCCCGCCTGTGACCGAGCTGCCGCGAAGCTCGTGCGGCGCGATCGTCTTGATCCCTACCGGCGTTCCCCCGGTCACCAAGGTGGCGGCGCCCTCCAGCACGTAGACAATGTCCGTGTCGAGATCATGGATCTCCACCAAGCCGGGCCTGTCACGATGGCTGGCGTGCACCATGTAGTTCCGAGCCGCGTGCATCATCGTTTCGTCCTCGCCCACCAGCACGGCACCGTTTCGAAACGCAGCGGCAACCCGACGGCTTTCGATATAGGTGACGGGGAGCGGAATCTTCGGCCCACCTGTCTTGTCTCTTGCGAGGTCCATCGATTCCAACGCATGCGCGCCTGCGATCGCAAGGTCTTCATCCTGTTGCGCGCTGGCCGCGCCGCTCACCCCGACCGCGCCGACCACCTTCCCTTCCCATTCGAGCGGAATGCCGCCTTGGAGCGGCGTGAAATTCTGAAGATCGCCTCCCAACGTCACCATCGAGGTCCGCCCGCCCTTGATGGCCTCCTCGAAAGCCTTGGTCGGTTTCTTGAAGAGCGCGGCGGTCCGCGCCTTCCCGATCGCGATATTCGCGCTTGCGGCAAAGGTCTGGTCCAACCGCTCCAAGGCCAGCAGGTTGCCGCCGTCATCCACGACCGCGATGGAGCCACCCGGCGCGTTCAGACGGCGAGCCTCCGCAGCGGTCGCCGCAATGACTTTCTTGGCTCCCTCCAGGGTCAAGCCCCGTCTGTCGGCTACGGATTCGGCATGAGCGGTCGAAACCGCCATGACCATCAGCAGTGCCCCTGTCGCCACGCTGCGGTATTTCATGACCACTCTCCTTCTCATTACCTGTTGGACTCAGTGCTCAGGATGTGGACCGAGCCATGCCGATGTGCCGCTCCGTCTTCACTCCCCACTCCTCACTTCTCACTCCTCACTCCTCACTTCTCACTTCTCACTTCTCGTTCAATCCTCATTGGGCTTTGGTAAACGAGGCCGCGGCCGCCGCCCCCGCCTTGGCAATCTCTTCGTCCTGTTGCGGTGTTTCGCCGCTGACTCCGATCGCGCCAATGACCTTGCCTTCGACGAGGATCGGCAAGCCCCCTTGCAAGGGCACGGCCCCATGCAACGCCAAGGCTGCAACACGCCCGTCGCGCACCTGATCTTCAAAGACCTTGCTCGGCCTCCGGAAAATGGCAGCGGTCCGTGCCTTGTCGATGCCTACGTTCACGCTGGCAACCTGCGTATCGTCCAGCCGTTCGAGCAGCAACAGGCTTCCTCCGTCATCCACCACCGCGATCACGACCCGGGCCCCTTCCGCTTTCGCTCGCGCCTCCGCCGCGGCGACGATCTTCTTGGCTCCCTCAAGCGATAGCGTCCTTTTCTCGATCACCTGCGCCTGCACCGAGAACGCCAAGAGGATCGTGAGGCCTGCCAGGACGAGCTGTAGCATCAGTTTCATGGCCATTCTCCTTCTCACGACATCACGTCCACTGATCCGGCTGGGACGGTTCGATCTTTCCTCGTCCCAGCCGGTCGAAGACGGTGTTACCGTCCCATCGCCATGCCGTCGTGCTTCATGCTGTCATGCTTCATGCCGCCCTCGGCCCGCATGCCGTTCTCAAACCCGGCCATCACGATCGCCTTGGGAAAGGACGCCTCGCCGAGCAGCGCCTCGGCCCAGGCGCACCAGATCTGGACCTTCGCCACGTCATGCACGTAGGGTGGAATCGTGATCGTGCGGTTCTCTTTCTCGCCGCCCAATAGGCCGCCTTTGATCTTCAGGCGGTTGAGCAGGTAGACGTTGCCCTTGGAATCCACGACCTGCCAGTGGGGAGCCGGCGTGTCCGGAATCTTGAAGTCCTCCGACCAAGTCAAGGTGTCCTGGTTCCCCTGCCGGCCGTGCGTGGCCGTTCCGCTGCTGGCCTTGGCCCCTTCGAATTTCGAGGTGGCGTGGGCGTCGGCCGCCAACGCAGCCACGGCGCCCATCAAAGTGAAGGCACAGACGGCTGCACAGGCCGCCACGGAACCCATTGTCGAGATACGGTCCTTACGCATGGATCTCCTCCTTGTGTGAGAGTGTCGGTTCGTCTCGCGAGCCCTGCACCTCCGTGCCCGACTCGCCCATGACGCCCCTGTAGTCCGCAGCCCGCCCCCTTCCTTACAGTTGCCACACTGGAGATCCAGCACTCGGATGCCCCGTTCCCGCGCACGATTCATGAAATTCATTGTGGGCGGTTCGGCCTTGGGCTATCTGTACTGGAGGCGACGGTTCCCGGCGCCTGCGAGTTCCCATTCACATTGGAGGAGGTTGTCGATGCGTCACGTTGCAATCCCCGTCGTGGCACTGTCGTGTCTGTTTGGATTTGGCTCGCTGGCTATCGCTGATGAGCCCATGGACCTTGGAACCCCTATGGCGCCAGAAATGGGTCAGATGGCCGACGAGATGAAGGCTCATCAGGACGATACCCAGGCTAAGAAGGAGCAGATGAAGAGCGAGGTCAAGTCCAAGAAGGAGCGGATGAAGGCCGAGCAGAAACACAAGAAGGAGGCGGCCAAGGCCTCCGATCGCGTGAAGGACCATCAGAAGCAGACGAAGGCTCATATGAAAGCCAAGAAGCAGAAGGCCCACTCCAGCGCCAAGGAAGCGGCCGAGGCACTCAAGCATGAGGGCGAGGGGATGAGGCAGGACCTACCCGTGATCGTCCAGTAGTCGCGACCAGTCCGAGACCTGTTCGGCATGCACCGGCCTGCGGAGGCATCCGGCCTTCGCAGGCCCTGTTGTCTTGCGCAAAGACCGTTCGTCCTCTCTGCTGGAGCCCTCCTTCGCCGGCCCCGTAAGAACCGCCCTCCTGCTCCGACTCATCGGCAGGAGGACCTGCCATGACCACCGCGGCGGACCACAACAGAGAGACGATCGTTTCCATCGGCAAGATCGAACCGGTGGACTGCGCGGGTCAGGCAAACCCCGTTCAAGCCACGGCACGGACGCGGCCCGACAGCCGCATCTATCGTCACAGGGCGCCGGTGCGACTCAGCCATTGGGTGAACGTCGTCTGCCTGTTCGTCTTGATCGGGAGCGGGCTCCAGATCTTCAACGCGCATCCGGCCCTGTATTGGGGTGATCGTTCGGACCGCGACAAACCGCTCTTGGCCATGCGGGCGGTCAGATCCGATTCCGGGGAGCCCCGCGGCATCACCGCCATTCTCGGGCACGAATTCGATACAACCGGCCTGCTGGCTATTCGGGAGGCCGCGCGCGGGGCTTTCCGGCCTGGGCCACGATTCCCGGGCCGCAGTGGCTCGCCATGGGGCGTCAGTGGCATCTCTTGTTCGCCTGGCTCTTTGTCGTTAACGGTCTGATCTTCTGGGCCTACGGGTGGCTCAGCCGGCACTTCACCCGTGACGTGATCCCGAAGGGCCGTGACCTACGCATGATCGGACGCGCGGTCCAAGACCATCTACGCCTGAACCATCCGACCGGCGAGGAGGCGACGCACTACAACGTGCTCCAGAAGCT
>DATIBM010000316.1:0-3477 GCA_035457545.1 Nitrospiraceae bacterium | reverse complement strand
TGCAGGCCGCGCTGACCAAAGCGGGATGCAAACAGCCGCTCTCGCAGGTGGTGGGGCGCCTAGCATTCTGGACCGTCTTTGTGCTGTTTGTATTTATGGGGGTGGACTCGCTGGACCTTCCGGCGACGGCCGGTCTGATGGGGCAGCTCCTAGGCTTCCTGCCCAGTGTCGTGGCGGCGGGGCTGTTGCTCCTAGTAGGAGTCCTCTTGGGAAACTTCTTTGCCGAAGCGACCTTGATCGCCACGGTGAACGCCCAGATTCAGGAAGCCCGGCTGATTGCCAACTTCGTGCGATGGGGCGTGTTCTTGTTCACCGCGGCTATGGTGTTGACCCAGCTCGGCATCGCCAAGGAAATTGTCATTGCGGCCTTCTCCATCCTCTTCGGCGGTGTGGTGCTGGCCCTGTCGATCGCCGTGGGTCTCGGAGGGCGGAACATTGCGCGGGATATGCTGGAACGGCGATGGCGGAAAACCAAGGAGGAACGGGACGAGATGGCGCATCTGTAACGGGCTCGCTCACTTGAGCGCGACGATGATGGCTTCATCCGCCTCCAACTCCAGCCGGCCCCGCCGCCAGGGAGATCGATCGTTCTCCCGGCCATGAGTCGACAGCAGCAAGGTTCCCTCCCGCGGCAGTCCTGACACGGCACAGGATGAGCTGCGCGCGGCAAAGTTGACGGCGACGAGCAGATCCTGGGCGTTATCGGATGCAGCGCCCGCCTCGACGGTTCTGAGAAAGACCAGACAATGCAGGTCGGTTGAGTCCAGGGCGCGATAGTGTCCCCGCACGAGGGCCGGCGTCGTTTTCCGCAGTCGGATCAGCCGCCGATACAGGGCCAATAACGAGGACTGGTCCTTCGATTCCCGTTCGACGTTCTCAGTGGTCGCGCCGGGAGAGACGGGTAGCCAGGGCCGTCCGGTCGTAAATCCGGCCTGCGGCGATCCGTCCCATTGCATGGGCGTGCGGGCCGGATCCCGGCCGGTGCGGAACGGCCAGAATCGTTTGGTGTAAGGATCCTTCAAATCCCGATACGCGAGCCGTCCGTCCCGCATGCCGATCTCTTCCCCGTAATAGAGGAAGGGTGTGCCTCGTAGGCTGAATAACAAGACGGCGGCGGCCCGGGCGCGCCGTCCTGCATCGCCGCCCCCACCATAGCGGGCGATGTGGCGGGACTGATCGTGATTGCTGAACACGATGGAGGGCCAGCCGCCCGAGGGCACCGCCCGGTCTGCGTCCGTGATCACCTCGCGAAAGCGGTCGGCGCGCCAGGGCGACTTGAGCAGCCGGAAGTCGAAGACCGTGTGCAGCTCGTCCGATCCGTTGCCGTAAAACGCCGCCGGACCGCCCGGCGTATCAGCGGACGCTTCGCCGACCAGCACCACGTCGGGAAAGCCCGCGATGAGCGTTCGCAATTCCCGCATGACCTCGTGGGCGAGCGGCTGATCGCGGTCATAGCGATGCACCTGTCTGGTATAACCCCGCCAGCCGAAGCGAACGGGATTGTTCGGCCAGCGCACATCTTTGCCGAGCCAATTGATCGCATCCAGCCGGAACCCCTGCACGCCGCGACCGAGCCAGAACCGCACGACGTCATACATTTTGGCCCTGAGCGCGGGGTTATGCCAATTCAGATCCGGCTGATGGGCCAAAAATGAGTGGAGATAGTACTGGCGGGAGCCTGGATCCCAGGTCCATGACGAGCCGCCAAAGCGCGCGTTCCAATTACTCGGCGGGCGCCCCCAGGATCTGCCGTCCGCCCAATAGTACCAATCGCGCTCAGGCGAGGATGGGGAGGAGCGGGCCTTTAGAAACCACGGATGTCGGTCGGAGGTATGGTTCAAGACCAGGTCCATGATGATCCTGATGCCGCGCCGGCGAGCCTCGCGCACCAACCGGTCGAAGTCTTCAAGGGTGCCGAAGCGCGGATCCACGTTACAGTAGTCGGCGACGTCGTATCCGAAGTCTTCCATGGGGGAGGGATAAATCGGCGACAGCCAGAGGGCATCGACCCCCAACGAATCCGGCGTGCCGTCGTTCAGATAGTCCAGTCGTGCGATGATCCCGGGAAGGTCGCCGATCCCGTCGCCGTTGGAGTCCTGAAAACTCCAGGGATAGACCTGGTACACGATGGCGGACTGCCACCACCACAGCGGATTCGGTGTCATGCGGACATCATGAGGGTTGGCCGACCGGAGTTGGGGGCCTGTGGTCCACGGCACTGCCTTTATCCGGCCGGTTCATGGAGGCGAATCGTATATAAGTAATGGTAAAGGCCTTGCTTCTGCAACAATTGCTCGTGAGTGCCTTCCTCGACCAGCCGGCCTTTATCCAGCACAAGAATACGATTAGCCCGTTGAATGGTCGACAGACGATGGGCGACCACGAAGGTGGTCCGGCCTTTCATTAGCCGCTCGAGCGCGTCCTGCACCAGCCGTTCAGATTCCGTGTCCAGCGACGAGGTGGCCTCGTCCAGCAGGAGAATCCTCGGGTTCTTGAGGATCGCCCGCGCAATCGCGATTCGTTGGCGTTGCCCGCCTGACAGGTTCACGCCTTTCTCTCCCACCGCCGTCTGATAGCCGTCGGGAAAGCCGCTGATGAAATCATGGGCATGGGCCGCTTTGCTCGCTTCTTGGACCATGGCTTCATCGGCTTGCGGATTGCCATACCGGATGTTGTCCAGGATGGTTCCTCCGAACAACACCGTTTCCTGCGGCACGAGCGCCACCTGGCGGTACCAGCTTTCGAGGGTCACCGCCCGGAGGTCCTGCCCGTCGACCGAGATGGATCCCTCGGTCGGATCATAGAAACGGTGAAGCAGGTTGATCATCGTGGTTTTGCCGGCCCCGGTGGGGCCGACGAATGCAACGAGTTCGCCCGGTCGGGCTACGAACGACACCTGTGTCAGCACCGGATAACGCGGGTCGTAGCTGAAGCCGACGTTCTCCACCCGCACCTGGCCGATCACCGGGGCGAGCGGCTGCGCGAGCGGCTGGTCCTGCACGTCCGGTTGTGCGTCCAGGATCTCGAAGACGCGCTGCGTTGCGCCTTGGGCTTCTTTGATTTGCGCGAACACGCGCGCGGCGGAGCTGAACGGGCCGATCAAAATACCGGCGAATAAGACGAACGCAAAGAGATCGCCGGGAGTGACGAGGCCGTCGATCACCTGATGACCTCCATACCAGAGCACGGCCGCGGCTGCGGAAAAGGTCAACAGGCTGATGACCGGGATGAACAGGGCCATGATGCCGGCCCGCTGCAAGGTGAGGCCGAGGGTCTGGTCGACTTGCGCCGAAAACCGGTTTGCTTCGCGCTGCGTTTGCACGAAGGACTTCACGATGCGGATGCCTGAGATCACTTCTTCGACCAGCGTGCTGAGAGCCGCCGTGTGATCCTGGATGGAGGTGGAGAGCGATTTCAGCCGGCGTCCGAAGAATTTGGCCACCAGGACCAACAGCGGGAGCAGCACCAAAATGAGCA
>DATIBM010000315.1:0-17698 GCA_035457545.1 Nitrospiraceae bacterium | reverse complement strand
TTCGGCCGATTCAGAACCAGCTATGACCGCCCAGGCCAGGAAAGTGGCGCGGCTGCAAAGTTGGCTCACCCGGGTTCAGGCACGACGCCGGGCGACAGCCTGACTCCATCAGGCCACACAGACCAAGACAACTCACTTTCTCGCCCGGCTCACGATTGCCGTTGAGCAGCCAGCCGCTTGGCCAATCGTCCTGCCAGCCGTTTCATGCCCGCTGATCGATCGGCGGGATCCAACAAGATGTTGAACACGTAGAGCGTCGATGGGTCGCGGAGGGCTCGATCCAACGACTGCACGAACTCGCCATAGGTTCGGATACGCAACCCTGTTCCGCCGCCGATCAACTCGCAGACGCGTTCGTAACGCCACTCCTGAATATCGTTGAAGGTTCCTTCCAGGATCTCCCGCTCCGTCGAATAGCCTTGGTTGTTGAGAATGAGCACGATGGGAGCCTGGCCGTAGCGGACGGCCGTCGCCAGTTCCGTGCCGGTCATCTGGAACGCCCCGTCACCTACCAGCACCAGCGGTCGAAGGCGCCGATCCGCAAATCCAGCTCCCACGGCGGCGGGGACGGCAAACCCCATCGAGGTGTAATAGGCGGGAGACAGGAACTCGAACCGCCGGCGGACGTGCAAATCGGCCGAGGCGAACAGGGATTCACCGACATCGGCGATCACGATCGTCGTGTCCTCCAGCACGGTATCCAGGTGAGAGAACAGCCCCTGCAAGGTGATGGGGTCCGCCGGCTCCGGGCGGCGGCAGGCCGCCGCTTCAGGCCTGGGCAACTGCCTTGAGGCGAAGGGAGCGATCTGCAGATGAAGCAGCCCCTTCACAAAGGCCTCGAACTCGATGCCGTCGTAGCGGTGGTGTTTGATCGCGATCCGATCCGCGGTCGCATGGATGACCTGCCCGCTAGCCAGCCCTGGCCGCTGCGGATCGAGCACGTCCACGTCCGACAGAATCGATCCCAGGATCAAGAGGCAATCGGAGTCGTGCACGAACTGGAGCACCTCTTCCCGCCCGATCAGTCCTCCGTAGACCCCCACAGAGGACGGATGATCTTCGCTGATGATGGATTTCCCGTGGAGCGTGGAGGCGACGGGCAGGTTGAAGCGCTCGACCAGCCTGACCAATTCGTCTTGGAGCCCGTACCGTCCCGTCTCCGCTCCGGCCAGGATCACCGGTCGTTTTGCCGAGACCAACATTGATCGCACCTCGCCAAGAGCTTCGGCCAGCACCGCGGGATCGGTCGTTTCCTCGGCGATCGTTGAGGCGGGCACGGCGACTGGGAGTCTCGCGTAAACCACATCACGAGGGATTTCCACGTAGATCGGGCGGCGATAGCGCTTGAGCGCGGCGATCGCATGGTCCAGTTGCCGTGCAGCCGTCAGGGGATCGTCCAACACGACGGCCGCGACCGTCACCTTCTCGAATACCTCCTTCTGAGTCGCGAAATCCCGCACCATGTGGTGCAGATAGGGGTTGCAGGCCCGTTCGGATAAGCCTGGCGACCCGGTCAGCACGACGACCGGCGATCGCTCCGCATAGGCGCAGGCCACGGCATTGACCGTGTTGAGCCCTCCGACGCAATAGGTGACGCACAAGGCCCCTACGCCCCGTATGCGCGCATAGGCATCCGCCGCGAAGCCGGCACAGTCCTCCCTTGTCGTGCCTACCATGCGCAGCGGAGACTGCTCCAGCAATTTGTAGAACGTGAGGACATAGTCTCCGGGGATGCCGAAGACATGTTCGACGCCCAACGCACGCAACCGATCAATCACCAGGCTCCCGATGGTCTGCGGGTCGCTCATCACCCTGTCCTTTCTCTCTATCCAGCAATCGTCCCGTTCAAGTCATCATGATCACGGATTCGTCAGGTCCGAAGATCGGGCTCAGTCTAGCATAGGGGTCGATGGACCTGTCGGGGAAAGCATGGTATGAACGACGGCACGATGCCGGACGGTTCCCACGATGAGATCGCGGCTTTCCGTGCTTCCACACCAACCGATGAACCGGTCGTTCCGGCCGCCACCTGTCTTCCCGAAATCACCGGCAAGGCGCTGATCCTGTCGTTGCTGCTGTCGGTCGTCCTCGCGGGCGCCAATGCTTATCTGGGTCTCTTCGCAGGCATGACCGTCTCCGCGTCGATTCCTGCGGCGGTGGTCTCGATGACCCTGTTTCGATTATTCAGGACGTCCAACATTCTCGAAAACAACATCGTGCAGACGGCCGCCTCCTCTGGCGAAGCGCTTGCCGCAGGGGTGATCTTCACGCTGCCGGCCCTCTTGATCCTGGGGTACTGGCAGACCTTCGACTATTGGCAGACGACCCTGCTGGCGCTCGTGGGGGGTCTGTTGGGCGTCCTGTTCACGATTCCGCTGCGGCGGGTGCTCATCTTGGATGCGAAGCTTCGCTTTCCCGAGGGCGTGGCGACGGCGGAGGTGCTGAAGGCTGGAGCCGCCTCCTCCGGTAGGGGAAGCGGCATCCGCCCCTTGGTGATCGCCTCGTTGCTCGGCGCCGGCGCCAAATTCGGCGAAAGCGGCCTTCGCCTGTGGAGTGAAGCCGCGGAGGGGGCCGTTCGTTTCGGGTCGACGGTCTTCTACGGGGGCGTGAATCTCTCGCCCGCCTTGCTGGCCGTCGGGTTCATTATCAAGGCTGAGATCGCGGCGGTGGTCTTCGCCGGCGGAATCCTCGGCTGGCTTATCCTGCTGCCTCTGTATGGCCTGTCGTTGGACACCCAACCAGCCGATGCTCTGACCGCTGCCAGAATGATCTGGAGCCAGCAGATTCGCTACGTGGGTATCGGCGCGATGCTGGTGGGAGGATTGTGGACGCTGGTTCAGGTCCGCCGTCCGCTCCTCGAAGGGTTGTTCCGGCTTCGTCGCAGTTCTGCCGGAGTCTTTGCCGCACGGACAGAAGCGGCAGCGCCTGACCGCACTGAGGCCATTCCGCGCACCGAGCGGGACACACCGTTGTTCGTCCTCATCGTCCTGTTGGTCGTGGCCTGGGCATCCGTGATGCTCGTGTATCAATCGGTGGTGGAGAACATTCTGTGGGCCGCCGTGATGAGCTTGGCGATGACAACGGCGGCGTTTTTGTTTTCAACCGTGGCCGGGTACATGGCTGGCCTGGTCGGAAGTTCGAGCAACCCGGTGTCCGGCGTCACCATTGCCACGATCATGTTGAGCGCCGTCTTGCTGGTGCTGCTGATGGGAACCGGACATCCGGCCGGCCCGCCCGCCGCCATCCTGATCGGCGCGGTCGTGTGCTGTGCCGCCGCGATGGGGGGCGATAACCTGCAGGACCTGAAAACCGGCCGGATCGTCGGATCGACGCCCTGGAAGCAGCAGGTCATGCAGGTGGTCGGGGTCGCAGGAGGGGCCGTCGTGATCGTGCCCATTCTGTCGCTCCTCCATGCCAAGTACGGCATCGGCGTTCCGTCCGACAGTCATCCCCATCCGTTGGCGGCCCCGCAGGCGACGCTCATGGCCAGTTTGGCCCAGGGCGTGTTTCACGGCGGCCTGCCGTGGGGATTGGTTGGCCTGGGCGCGCTCCTCGCCGCCGCAGTGATTGCGGTAGATCAACAATGCGCCCGGCGTGCGACGGGATTTCGGGTTCCGGTGTTGGCCGTGGCGCTGGGGATCTATCTTCCGCTTAAATTGACCGCGGCGGTCATGGTCGGGGGTCTGATTCGCAGCTTAGCCAGCCGTCAACGGCGAGATTCATCCCCGGCAGAGGACGCCGGCCTGCTTTTCGCCGCGGGTCTCGTAACCGGGGAGGCCTTGATGGGCATCTTCCTGGCGGTTCCGGTTGCCGTGAGCTCGCTGTGGCCTCGGATCAGTTCCGATCCGTTTCAACTGTTTGCGGTCCCGCCGTTCGGAGCCTGGCTTGGAGTCCTGGCCGTAGGCCTCATCGGCTGGCAACTGTACCGGCAGGGAAGTGGATCGGATCGGTAGACTCAGGAGGCCGAGCGCCCCGCGACAACCAATGCAGGCTCCTGGGTCAGTCGCTCGGAGGCTCAAAATGTCCGGACGGTCTGGTGAGCCAGGGGACCAGCGCCTGTGTCGCCTGATTGGCCTGTTTGACAAGACTGCGCAGGCTGACTTCGGCCGCCCGAATCAGCCGCTCATCACCCGATTGCAACAGGGCCGTTAACAGGGCATAAAGCGTGCGGTCCCGTCCTGCCGAACGGAGAATTCGTTCCAGCACCGGGTCGATCGAATCAGCGATCGCGCGAGCCATGCCGGATTCGTCGTCCTCTACATCCTCCGATTGAAGGAGCCGGTTCAGGTCATCGGGGTGTCCGTAGAGCCAGGACGGGGGAATCCCCAGCGATGCGGCAATGGCTTGCAGGGCAGAAACCGTACAATCACTCTCGCCAGACTCCACCGCCGCCAGATAGGAAAGCTCCTGTCCTGATTGTTCAGCCAGACTTTCCAGCGTCTGGCGTTTGGCCATTCGCCAGGCTTGCAGGTGGAGAGAACCGCTCATGGCGGCATCATAGCCAAGCCGGAAGACCATCGCAACCGAGCCATCTTGCTGGCTTTCTCAAAGACAATGGCGAAAGAGACCAGCGGTTTGTAAACTTAATTTATCGTATTTTCAATGGCTTACGGGAGATGGAGTCTCTGATTCGATTCCGGTATAATACGGCGGCTCTTAGTATGCCAGCGGAATCGCTAGGAGGTACGGAATATGCTTGGGTCAGATTTGCGCGGGATCATGGCTGAAGAAGAGGAAATTCTTAGACGGGAGCAGGCGCTGAAATCTTTGATTTCGCTTCGAAGTCGCCAGCTTCGCGAATCTTTGCAAGAGCGTATGCGGCGCGCAAGAAGCTCCGGCGACTGGGTCAACCTTTCCAAGTCCGAGTGCGCCTCGTTGCATAAGCAAGAAAAGGCCTATGTGCGGGCCCAGATTGCGCAACTCGATCTGCAAAGGCGGCGAACCCGCGAAAAGCTCGGCGAATTGCGCCGTGCCAAGGCTCGGGCGCAACGCATTCGCGCTGCCGAAGCGGCGGCAAACAAGAAGCGCCGATAATCCGACAAGGGGTACCTGCTACACCTCGGGATTGATCCGGAAAGCCCTTCCATTGGAACGGTCTTTGAGCTCCCTGGTGCGGCAGGTGCTTCGGTCGGTTTTACCCTCTCCTTCTCCCGAATCGTATCGTGCTTTCCCCCCCAAGCGTTTCTCAACCGGTTGCCAAACGTGTGCGGGCGCTCATCAGAGGCAAATCCTTCCGCGACCAGCAACGCTGCTTTATCGTCGATACGGCTAAGCTGATCCTGGAACTGCTGAGGCACAAACGAGACCAAATCGACACACTTCTTGTTACGCCGGGTTTCCTGACCCGATACCAGGACATTCTTCTCGCCCCCCGAATTGTTCACCCTTTCCGGCTGTATCACTGTCCTCGAGCAACCTTGGACCGCCTCTCCGACACCCGCACCGCCCAAGAAGCCCTCGCCATCGTCAAACAGCCGACTTGGCGAGGGTTGGACATTGTCAAGCGGCCATCTCTCCTGGCCGTGTATCTGGATTCCGTGCAAGACCCCACCAACGTCGGCACATTGATACGGTCCGCCGCAGGGTTTGGGGTCGATGCCGTGTGGCTTAGTTCCGGTTGCGCCGATATCTTTAGTCCAAAGGTCGTTCGAGCCTCCGCCGGGACCATCCTGACCATTCCGACCTTTCGCGACGTCGATTCCTCCGCTCTTGCCTCTTTCCGCCTCTCTTGCTTTGCCGCCGATTCAAACCCTCAAGGCGCCACTCCCTTGTCGGCTATCACCAGACGACCAGCGAAAACCATGCTGATGTTCGGCAACGAGAGTCAGGGTCTGTCGGAGCAGCTCCGGCGGGCGGCCGACGTTCGCTTTTACATCCCGCTCGAAGAGGCCGTCGAATCCCTCAACGTGGCATCCGCCGCAGCCATCAGCCTTCACCACTTTTCCGCGCTCCCCTTAGCGGACCTTCCGCCGGGCCGATAGGGCGCTCCGCTCAACAGAGCCGGGTCATCTCTAATCGCCGAAGGCGTAACTCAGGCCGAAGATCGCCGTCGTATCAACGGTTTTTCGGCCGGGGGCCGGCTTGGTGTTGAATCGCAAGTCGTATTCGAAGTTCAGCGCCAAATCACCATAGACCTTGACCCGAATGCCTTGGTCCGCGTTGAGACGAAATCCTCCATCGCTCGCGAGATCGCGAAAACCCTGGTGATTATGAAACAGCGTCACGTCTCCGCCCCGAAACTCCTGATACCACCGAACAAACCACATGGCAGACGGGATCACGGTCTCCGGCGAAGTCGTGAAATTTTCATAGACAAGGCCGGGGCCGGCCCCGACTGATAACGAACGGGTATGGCGATCGTAAAAATCGTACCCAAGCGCCGCCGTGGTCGTGCTGCGGATGGCGAGGTTTTGAAATCGATCATTTTCGAGTAGCTGGCCTCCGGAGAGAAACACCTGCCGCGTGAGGAGATAGTCGTACCGGCCGGAGGCAGCCCCATTCTGCGCGGTGAGCTCCCCATTGGCCTCGCCCCTATTCATTTTGCCGTCGAGATGGAGCCGATGCCGGTCCTGTCGCAAGGTATAAGAGGCCGCGGCGTTCAGAGCTTGCGTGTTGGAATTGCCGCTGGCCACATTGCCGCCGAGATTGATGTTGCCGCGGTGATAGAGGTCGGAGACGTTGATGGTTTTGACGTCCGACAAGCGAATCGGGCCCTCCGCATCCAGTTCGGTCACGATCACTTGGTCTCCATCTCGAAGACCGACTCCGTCCGGAATGGAAGAGGAAGCAAAAAAGGTCAGCGCCAAGGGGCGGTCGGACCGTACACTTTGGATATCGCCCCAGCCGATTCTGATCTTCCCGGCATAATCCGTATCGATTTCCAGTTGCTCGCTTTCCATTTTCAGAATCCTTCCGCTGACATGGTCGCCGTTCTTCAGCCGCACGACATCGGCGAGCGCCACAGCCGGGATCAGCATGAAGAACGGAAGCACGGCGAGCAGGATCAGATGTCGGCTGTATCGGGGAGGCTCGCGCACCTTCGCCCCCCTCGATGCCGGACCCGGATGGTCGGGGACCCCGGCTTTCAGTTCACGACCGCGATTCAATGAATCCATCACCGGCCATCATGGAGCGGGCATCGCCCAGCGGCCACAGGGCGAACTGGAAACGGCATCGCCTGTGCAAAGGTTAAGGCAAAAAGCCTGGAGGCACTGCCATGATAGGGTTCTGTGGAGAAGTCGACGGCAGGAGAATTTCACGGAACTTTGCGGCCCGGAACCCTACTCATTGCTCACCCGTGTGGGACGAGAGACGGTGGACATCCTCGGCTGAGTTGGAGCGACCTTGTCGGGCGACCAGCCTCCTCCCACCGCCTTATACAACTGCACGACGGCGGTCAATTGATTCCGTCTCGTTCTGGCCAGTGCAAGTTCCGCGTCAAACAGCGTCCGCTGGGCCGTCAGGACGTCGAGGTAGCTCGCGCGTCCTCCTCGATAACGCAGATCGGCCATTTCAAGAGCCGACTGTAGCGAAATGACCTGGGCTTCTTGCGCCTCCCGCTGTTCCCGAGACTTCTGGACCGCAATCAGCGCATCCTCCACTTCCTTGAATGCCGTGACGACGGTTTTGTCATACTGCGCAGCCGCTTGTCTGGCTCGGGCCTCTGCCACTTTGACCTGGTAACCGAGAGCGGTCGCGTTCAGCAGCGGACCGGCGACGGAAACCCCGGCGGTCTGCGCGAAGGTTGCCCCGGGCGCGAAGCCGGACAACTGGGTGTTCGCAACCCCGAGCGCGCCCGTCAGAGAAAACTGCGGAAAGCGCAAGGCCTCGGCAACCCCGATTTGGGCCGTCGCGGCGATCCACTCCTGTTCCGCCTGCAGGATGTCCGGCCGGCGGCGCAACAAATCGGAGGGGAGGCCGGCCGGGACCGCCGGCGGCATGCTCTGGTCGGTCAGGGCGAGTCCGCGTGTGAGCAAGGCGGGCTTGCGGCCCAAGAGCACGCCCAGTTGATTCTCCTTCTGGACGACCTGCCTTTCAAGATCCGCCAATTGCGCGGCGGCATAGGCCCGTTCGGCCTCAAACCGGTCGAGATCGAGCTTGGGAATCACTCCCTGTTCCAATTTGATTCGGGACAGCTTGACCGTGTCCTCCCAGGTCTTCAGGGTCCGCTTGGTGATTTCGACTTGAAGGTCCAGTTGGCGGAGGTCGAAGTAGGCCTCGGCCACATTCCCAACCAAACTCAGGACGATGGCGCGTCGAGCTTCCTCGTGCGAGACCAACATGGCGTGAGCCGATTCGATCGACCGCCGGATGCGGCCCCACATGTCCAGCTCCCATTTCAGGCCTGCGAAGGCATTGGCATTGGAAAGGGTGCCTCCTTGTCCGGTCTGGCTCGGAATTGTGATCCCGCCGCCTCCGCCCGCGGGAAGAGCCAAGGTATCACTGTCCGTCTTGAACACGAAGGCCCGTCCTTCGTATCCCATCGAGGGAGCCAAATCAAAACGGGCGATCACGAGCTGTGCCTGGAACTCGTCGATGCTGGCGACCGCCGTTCGAAGATCCTGATTTTCGTCGAGCGCGATGCTGATTAGTCGCTGGAGCTCCGGATCCTTGAGCAGTTCCCACCAGGGCAGGTTGGCGATTGATTCCGAAGTGGCGGGAGTCAGACGCCATTCATCCGCCTCGTGATTTTCCGGCCTGACATAATCCGGACCCATTTTGCAGGCCGCCATGAGCACCATGAGCACGAGCGCAACAATCCATCGTGTCATGTCACGGCTCCTCCCTCGCTGCGCACGTGCGCGGGAAGCGGTTCCGACTGGGTAACCGATGCCGGCAGAAAGGTTCCGTCGATCGAGCGCGGAGCGTCCGGTGGCCTCGGGTCCGGCGTGATTCTGTCAGCTCGGTGCGAGAGCCGCTCGACCACGTAGAACGTCACCGGGATCAGAAAAATCGCGATCAGACTTGCGGCCAGCATCCCTCCGAGCACCGTGATGCCGATAATAATCCTCGCGACAGCTCCCGCGCCCGACGACAACACCAAAGGCAGGATGCCGAAGATGAAGGCAAAGGCCGTCATAAGGATCGGCCGGAGCCGGAGGCGGGCCCCGGTCAGCGCAGCCTCTGCCAATGGCCTGCCCTTCTCATATTCGATCTTGGCGAATTCCACGATCAGGATGGCATTTTTCGCGGCCAGCCCGATGAGCATCACCAGACCGATCTGCGCAAAGACGTTGTTCTCCAGTCCTACCGTCCAGAGAGCGAAGAAGGCGCCGAACACCGCGACCGGCGTTCCGAGCAACACGCTGAAGGGGAGGGTCCAGCTTTCGTATTGGGCCGCCAGGATCAAAAACACGAACAGCAAGGAGAAGCCGAAAATGACACTCGCGGGCACCCCTTCGGCGGCCAGCTTCTCTTGAAAAGACATCCCCATATAGTCGTAACCCATCTCGCGGGGCATGGTCTCTCTGAACACCTCCTCCAAGGCCTTCATCGCCTGGCCGGAACTGTAGCCGCGCGCGGCCGAGACAAACATCTGCGCAGAGCGATAACCGTTGTACCGCATCGTGAACTCAGGACCATGGGTCCGGTCCATCGTGATGAGGGTGGAGAGCGGGACCATATCGCCATCCCCGTTTCGCACAAAGAATTGCCCGACGTTCTCGGCGCGCGTGCGAAATTCTCCTTCCGCTTGGACATACACCTGCCAGACCCGTCCAAAACGATTGAAGTAGTTCACCATCACCCCGCCCATGAAGGCCTGGAGGGTCTGATACACATCGCCCAGGTTCACTCCCTGCTTGAGGACCTTCTCGCGATCCACGCGGGCCATGATCTGTGGGACGCTGGGAGTGAACGTCGTGTTCACGGAGGCAATTTCAGGCCGTTGGCGGGCGGCCTCCATGAAGGCCTTGGTCTGTTCGGCGAGAAACGCGATGTCCTGGCCGGACCGGTCTTCCAGCACGAACGTGACGCCGCCCGATGTTCCGACGCCCGGAATCGCCGGAGGAGGAAAGGCCAGTGCCTGGGCTTCAGGCAATCGGCCCAATTCGCGGTTCAGATGCTGAAAGATGCCCCTGAGTTCTTCCTCCGGCTTGGTCCGTTCATCCCAAGGATCAAGGGTCACGAAGAAGAATGCATTGTATGTCGTGGCCACCGTGCTGAGGAGACTGTACCCGACAATCACCGTCGCGTACTGGACGCCGGGTGTCTCCTTCAAAATGCTCTCGACTGTCTTGGCGACGTCATTGGTGCGTTGAAGCGAGGAGGCGAACGGGAGCTGGACGTTCAAGTACAGGTACCCTTGGTCTTCCGTGGGAAGAAATCCGGCGGGCAAACGCCATCCGAGGAGACCGGCGGCGGCCGCAACCACGGCCAGGAACAGCATCGACCGACCGGCCTTGCGGATCAGATGCCCACAGAGCCACACATAGCGATCGGTGGCCAGGCCAAACCAGCGATTGAACCAACCGAAAAACATCCCCAACGGGCCGCGGGCCGGCTGTTTCGGGCGCAGCAACAACGCAGAGAGGGCGGGGCTGAGAGTCAGCGCGTTGAAGGCGGAAATGACGACTGAGATGGCGATCGTCAAGGCAAATTGCTGATACAAGCGGCCGGTGATGCCGGGAATGAAGGCTGTCGGCACGAACACCGCCGCAAGAATGAGTGCAATCGCGATCACCGGGCCTGACACCTCCTCCATGGCCTTGAGCGTGGCCTCCTTCGGGGACAGGCCGTGCTCGATATGGTGCTCCACCGCTTCCACCACGACGATTGCGTCGTCCACCACGAGGCCGATCGCCAGCACCAGTCCCAGAAGCGAGAGCGTATTGACCGAGAAGCCGAGCAAGGGAAAGACCATGAACGTGCCCACCAACGAAACCGGCACCGCCAGCATCGGGATCAAGGTGGCGCGCCAGCCTTGTAAGAACACGAAGACCACGATCAACACCAGGATCAAGGCTTCCCACAGGGTATGGACAATTTCCTTGATCCCTTCGCGGACCGCGAGGGTGGTGTCCAGCGAGACCACATACTCAAGGTCGGAAGGGAAGCGGGATTTGATTTCCTCCATCAACCGTTTGGCACGGTCCACTGTGTCGATCGCGTTCGACCCGGGGAGTTGATAGATTGCGACCAGCGCGGCCGGTTTTCCGTTGAGCCGGTTGATCATGTTGTACGACTGGGCTCCCAGCTCGACTCGGGCCACATCCTTGAGCCGGACAATGGATCCGTCCGGAGCGGCTCTGACGACGATGTTCCCGAATTCCTCGGGGCTCGCAAGGCGGCCCTGCGCCCGGACCGAATAGGTGAACTCCTGACCCTGTGGGACCGGTTCGGCGCCGACTTGCCCGGCCGGATTCACCGTATTCTGCTTCTTGATCGCGTCCAGGATCTCGGTCACGGTCATCCCGAGTTTGGCCAAGACGTCGGGGTGCAGCCAAAAACGCATTGCATACTGGCCGGCGCCGAAGATCTGTACCTGGCCGACGCCAGGCACACGCGCCATGGGATCGTTGATGTTCACATAGGCGTAATTGGCCAGCCAGATATCGTCGTACGTGCCGTTAGGGGAGTAAAGCGAGAACAACGCCAGGGGACTCGTGGTCGATTTGTTGATCGTCACGCCGTAATTTCTGACCTCGGTCGGCAATTGGGGTTCAGCCTGCATGTAGCGCATCTGGGTCAGGATCTGATCGTCATTCGGCTTCGTGGTGATATCGAAATCCACACGGAGGTTCATCTGCCCATTGCCGGCGTTGACGGAATACATGTAAATCATGTTGTCCACGCCGCTCATTTTTTGTTCGATCGGAGTGGCCACCGACTGTTCGAGCGTGACGGAGTCCGCCCCCACGTAGGTCGCGCTCAAGTTGATTTCCGGCGGGGCAATGTTGGGAAACAGCGCTACAGGGAGCTGGACCATGGCGACGATGCCCAGGATCGTCATGATGATCGAGATGACCATCGCGACGATGGGACGATTGATGAAAAATCGGGCCATTAGGCTGCCAATCTGGCTTAAGACGACTCGGCGGACTTGGGGGTCACGGTCATCCCGGCCTTGACCTTCTGGACTCCCTCGACGATGACCTGCTCGCCGGGCTTGATCCCTTCAGAAATGATCCATCGACTGCCGATCCGTTCTCCGACCTTGACCGTCCGGATGTCCACCCGGTTGTCGGAGCCGACAACGGCCACCTGATAGTCTCCCTGCAATTCCGTCACGGCCCGCTGCGGAACCAGCACCGCCCCCTTCTTCGTCTGAGTCGGGGCGCGGACACGGGCAAAGAGTCCGGGACGAAGTAGATTGCCCGGATTAGGGAACGTGGCTGCCACCCGGATCGTGCCCGTCTTCACGTCGACTTGACGATCCACGAGCAAATAGCTTCCCTTATGCGGGTAGAGGTTCCCGTCCGCCAGAATCAGTTCAAGCCCGTCGTCCTGCGATCGAGCCTGCGCCCGGTACTTGGCCTGAACCTTACTGGCGGCTTTGAGATATTCCTGTTCGCTGATGGGGAAGTACACGCGGATCGGATCGACCGTCGAGATCGAGGTCAGCGCGCCCGAATTGGGACCGACCAGATCACCAACCTGTGCCTTGGCGATGCCAGTGACCCCGTCGATCGGCGCCTCGATCCTGGTGAAGTCCAGGTTGAGTTGGGCCTGCAGGACGGAGGCCCTGGCCGACGCCACCGACCCCTTGGCGGATTCGTGCGCTTGAATGGAATCGTCCAACTCCTTCTGGCTGATGGCCATGGCTGCGGCAAGCGGCCGATCCCGCTTGACGTCCAGCTCGGTCTTGACGAGCAGCGCCTGAGCCCGGCTGAGCTGGCCCTTGGCCTCCGCGAGCGCGGCTTGAAAGGGGCGGGGATCGATCTCGAACAACAGATCGCCTTTCCTAACAAATGCGCCTTCCTCAAAGTTGCGCCTGAGGAGATAGCCGGTCACCCGTGCCTGGATCGTCGCATTGACCAGCCCGTCCGTCGTGCCCACCCATTCGCCGTAGAGCGGAACGTCCTCTTGGGCAACCAAAGCGATCCGCACCTCCGGCGGGGTCGGAGCCGGTCGGGAGGTGGCTTCATCCTTGCAGGCAGCCAGAGAGAGCAGAATCGGCCAGCAGGCTGCGCCAGCTAGTCCAAGGGTGAAAGGTGAACGAACATGCTTGGGCGCGGATCGCATCGTCACTAACCTGCCTTACAAAGCAAACTGCTTAGAGCATGGAGGCCTGCCGCTCACGCGCGCACAGTATAGGCAACGCCGCACAGCGATTCCAGCCCCGCGCCAGGCGGAGCAAGGGAGTTCGATCGGACGATCCGGAATGAGAAAGACCGTCGCACAGCTACCGTGTCAATACCTCCAGCGCCTGCAGGAGCTCGGCGCCGGGAGGTTTGACCATTAGTTCCTTGTGAAACACGTCGGCAAGAAAGAGCGCGTCGCCGTGGTAGGCCTGATTCGCGGATTCCGCGACCCGTACGATGACCCCTTCCATTGAGATGCCCATGAAGGTACCCTTCGAGCGCGCGAACACGATCATATCCGCGCTCAGGAGCGGAGATGTTCCGGCTCCGATCCGGTTCCCGTCTGAGCCGGCGGCCACGCTGGCATCGACGCCAAGCTTGAACGATGAGCGAACAAACGAGTCCAACCCGCGCTGCGTCATCACCAGACAGATGATTGCCGAGGCGTCGGCTCCCATCTGAAGTCCGACGCTGGCGCCGCCGATCGCATAGAAGGCGGGGCCGCGCCAGGTCTTCGTCGAGTTGTCTCGAATGACCAGAATTCCTCCGCCCGATGCGGCGCCAAAGAAGAAGGCGGCCCGTAAGGCTTCAGGCACGATCAGGATGGCGCGGGCGTTTCTTGCCCGTTCGCGAAGGCCTTCCATATTGGGATCATCGGCAAAAGCCTGCACCGTACCAGCGGCCGCCATCACGAATTGTTGTTCGACATTGTCGGCGGCCTTCGCTTCCGCGAGCGGCCTGGCATGCGGATACAACCATGCCGCCATCGCCAGACACAGCAGTGGCAATCCCCACCATGCGCGTCGTGGATATGCAAAAGGATGAGACATCATGATCGATCGCATCGAATGCAGGCTCCCGCTAGCGCGACACCTGTGGCGGCAACGGACCCGGCGAACTCGGCCCCAGCAATGATGAGGGAAGCTTGCCGCCGAGATCCTGAACCAGCCGGCGGAAGTCCTCGGATTGATACAGCAGCCTGGCTGCGACCTCGCGGAGCCGGTCGATCTGTTCTTCCGAGAGATCGAAACTGGTCGGGAAGTTGAGAAATGTCTCCTGCTCTTTTTGGTCCGAGAGCGCGCTGAAGGCGACTTCGGCCGCGTAAAAAACGATCGGCTCGTGATCCTGGGCCGTCTCCTGCCGGTGAACGGACCAGTCCTTGACCATTCGCCGGAGGAGTTCCATCGATTCGAAATTGTAGCTGTTGATCATGGCTGAGAAGGACACATCGCCGATGTTGTCCAGGCCGGGAGTGTCTTCCAGCAAACTCCAGCCGCGGGTGGACTGTTTCGTCTCCGCATTCACGATGATGAATGCCACGCGCTTCACGTGTTCGATCCCGCGCTGCCTGAAGGCGCGGGAAGGATCTCCGCTCGCGATCAAGTAGTCCAAATATCCTCGCACGCCGAGGTTATCGCTGATGCCCCCGTCAACCAAATGGATATAGGGCTTGCCCTCCCAATCCTGATAGGTGCGCAACTGCCTCGCGAAGCGATAGGCGCGGCTCGTGACATCCCGTTTGAGCAGCGCCTCCGTCATCCAGGGCTCCTCCTGAAAGCCGCATTGACCAGCATAGTTGCGAACGGTGATCGCGGTGAATGGACCCGGGAGGGACGCAGAGGCCGCGACGGCTCGGGCCAGAGGAAACCGGGAAAGATCGGAACAAATCAACCCGAATTGAAGCCGCGAGAACGCAAAATAATAGCCGTCCACGATGTCGGTGGCCTGGATAAAGAGATCCGGTCCCTTCTGCGGATCGAGATCCTTGTACGTCGCCCCGTGAAACAGCAGGTTGTCGAAATATTCGGCTTCGAGATCGGTTCGGCTGAAATGAATGGACCCCAACCGCCACAGGTTAATCGGATTCAGCAGCCGTCCGACGAGGCCCCAGGTGACATTCCGACTGAGAAACTGTTGACGAAAATCTGTAAAGATCCGCTCGCCGCGCAGGGCGATGTAGGCGGCGGCGATGCTCCCGCCTGAGACGCCCGTGACGATGTCCACCTCATCAAACAGGCGATGTGTGGACCGTCCATCGGGGAGAGTGGGCATATAGGGTGGCGCCGGAACCTCGACGCGGGCCATGGCTTCG
This sequence comes from Nitrospiraceae bacterium, assembly GCA_035457545.1. Taxonomy (GTDB): domain Bacteria; phylum Nitrospirota; class Nitrospiria; order Nitrospirales; family Nitrospiraceae; genus Nitrospira_G. The sequence continues at coordinate 2,365 of DATIBM010000315.1, read as the reverse complement.
AGCACCCCATAGGCCAACGTGGCGGCACGGGTCCCACCGCCGGAAAAAGACACAACCAAGAGGAGTTCATCGGATCGAGTGGGAGCGCTGATCGACGGGCGGGCCGGCTCATACTGCGTCAGCTTGGCATTGACCGGATAGTGGGCGCAGCCGGTCTCGAACAGGATAATGGTGGCGAAGCTGGTCATCAGAACCCATGATGTCTTTGGAGGAGAAGAGAAGAACAGCACAGGTTTGGACCTCATTGGGACACACCAGAACCGTGACTCGACGGCGCGTAGTTTCGAATTCGAACCATTTTAGTGTGAGTGTCGTCCTCGTCCTACTGTCAGAATTGACAGGCCTCGGCCCATCCGTAGTGACAATCCAAGGCCATGCGTGAATTTCGCCGATCAATCGGGACGTGTCTAGGTTCGCGTCACCTATCCGGCCTTGCATGCTCCGGAACAACGGCGTCGGCGCAATTCATCGGTCCCTTCACAACAGTGGTGTTACCGCGTATCCTGTCGCGCTGCGCAGGGAATTCTGGTGAAGACCTATTTGCATTTGGATGAGATCGTTCTGGCCGTCACGATCTTGCTCATGATCAGTGCGGTGGCAATTCCGTTTGCCCGCAAGTTCGGGATGGGCGCGGACCTCGGGTTGTTGATCGCGGGCGTCATCCTGGGATCCTCGCACATTCTGGGCCCCACCCAGGTTGACCGCATGCGGGAGATCTCCGAACTGGGGGTGGTCTTCTTTCTGTTCCTCATCGGCCTTGAGCTCGACCTCCGGAAGCTCTGGTCCCTGCGACGGTATGCCGTGGTGTTGGGTACGCTGCAGGTGTTGGTGACCGGATTCATCCTCATGTTCTATTGGCGCCTGTTCGCACCCACCTGGTCCTTGGCCTTGCTCCTGGGACTGGTCATTTCCAGTTCCTCCACCGCCCTGGTCCTGCAGATGCTCGCTGCAAAGAGCGAACTGGACCAGGAACACGGCCGGGCGGCTTTCGGTATCTTGCTGTTTCAGGACTTGGCGGTGGTGCCGATTATGGTCCTGATACCGGTGTTCGCCGGCATAGGATCGGCGGAGGCCATATCCTGGTGGGACCTCGGCGGGGCCATCGGGATCATGCTCGCCCTATTCGGCGTTGGACGCCTGGTCTGTCCCTGGCTCTTCCGCCTGACACTCGCCCGAAACATGACCGAGAGCTTCACAGCCGTGATTTTCATCTCACTCCTTGGCAGCGCATGGCTTGCCTCTCGTGCTGGACTCTCGATGGCGTTGGGCGCCTTCCTCATGGGTCTGGCCTTTTCCGGCACGGCCCATCGGCATGGGATTGAGCGGGAGGTCACGCCGTTCAAGAACCTGTTGCTGGCTCTGTTCTTTGTCTCCGTCGGTCTTTCGCTGGATCTGACCGTCCTGGCCGGGCACACGGCGAAACTGCTGATGCATGTCCTCGTGATCGTCACGGTCAAGACCGCGGTGCTCTATGCGGCCGCCAGATCCCTGTACATGGGGCATCGCCAGGCTGTGCGACTGTCATTTCTCTTATCGCAGGGCGGCGAGTTCGGCTTTGTGATCTTGAGCACCTTGCTCGCCTCAGGGGTCGTGACGCCGCTCCAATTTGCGTCCGGCACCATGGTGATCGCGCTGACGATGATTGCCACTCCGATGCTCGACCAAATCGGGACCAGGTTGAGCCGGCGAGCGACATAGATCGTCGCCGGCCGGAGGCCCTGGGGAGCGGGCAGGGGGCCTGTCATTTCTGACAGTACTCCCTTCGCCGCATCAAGGGTATGATCCTGTCCGCGGTTAGCGCCGAACGTCCGTCACTTGGAGCCGCCGGATGACAGGTGTCTTCTGCTGAAATTCTGAGATCCCGACGTGCGGTGCCACAAATCGAAGCGGAGGTAATGACCACCACAGGAGTACGGACAGACGGGGTACCGAGACAGAGGAAAACCCGGTTCCTGACCTTGGGGGTTGTCGGACTGTTATGCATGATGAATGGAACGCGGGACCTTGATTCGGCTTGGGCTGACCCGCCGTCGCCCGGCCTCACAAATGAGGACAGCGGACGATCTGATCCGGACATTGAAGATCAGAATAAGAAGGAGGTGAATTCGGAAGGAGAGTCGGCGCCGGAAGGTCCTCGGCAGGAACCTCGGTTTCTTCCGCCCCGGTTGAGGCCCAGAGTTTTGACACCTGAAGAACAAGCCGAAGCCGAGCGGCTGAAACAATTGGCTGCCAAGTACGGCACCGATCCGACAGCCATCGTCGGCCGAGTGCAATTGACCGCCCAATATGCGAATCTGCCTCATGGAGCGCAAGCGAGGGACAGCACACTACGTGTAGACCTCCCATTCCGGGGCAATTGGTTGTT
>DATIBM010000314.1:0-3330 GCA_035457545.1 Nitrospiraceae bacterium | reverse complement strand
TAAGCTTTCCCTCTTGCTTGATACGGATTTGCCGCGCGATGCCCTCGCAGCACCAGAGGTCGGGCCGGTTGCTGTCCTGGAGTTCAATGCGCAACTCGCCGGTTTCCGTGACATGCTCCTTGAGTTCACCTTTTACGAGCGTGAGCCACTCCTCGAGGCGCTCTATCGGCACCGGTCGCTTGAGGCGGCCGCCTGTGGCGAGAAGCGATTCGAAATCCTTCTTAAAAACGGAAATGGTCGGCATAGGTCAGAACTGGCTTCTGGTCGTACGGATTAAGTCGAGATTATCGGTAAAGAGTTCGCGGATGTCATGGATCCCTAGCGCCACCATGGCCATGCGGTCCAGGCCGAGGCCCCAGGCAATCACAGGCACGTTGACGCCCAGAGGCAGGGTGACTTCCGGCCTGAAGAGTCCGGCGCCTCCCAGTTCCATCCAGCCGAGTCGAGGATGGCGGACATGTAGTTCCACGGACGGTTCGGTAAAGGGGAAATAGGCCGGTAAGAATTTGACTTCCTTGGCCTGCGCGACCTCCCGGGCAAAAAGATTGAGCAGTCCCAGCAATGTCCGAAAGTTGATGTCTTCCCCCAGGACGATCCCTTCCACCTGAAAAAAGTCGGTCGCATGAGTGGCATCGACCTGATCGTATCGAAAGCACCTGGCGATGGAGAAATATTTCCCCGGCACCGCGGCTCCTGAGGCCAACGTCCTCGCGGACACCGCCGTACCCTGGCTTCGCAACACAAGTCGCTTGGCCCGCTCGACATCGAAGGCGTACTGCCAGCCGCTCGACCCCGTCGCCCCTCCGTTTTGATGGGCCTTCGCCACTCTGCTGAGAAACGGCTCGGCTATCTGTGTGGCGTGAGTCGGGTGCTTGACAAAATACACGTCATGGATGTCGCGGGCCGGATGGAACTGCGGCATGAAGAGCGCGTCCATATTCCAGAATTCGGTCTCCACGAGCGAGCCACGCATCTCTTGAAAGCCCATGCTGACCAGCTTGGTCTTCACTGTATCCAGAAATTCGCGGTAGGGATGCTTCTTCCCTATCGCAATCCGCGGCGCTCGTAAGTTGATGGTATATTTCCTGAACCGCCTGGTTCGCCAGCTTCCGTCCTTCAGCAACTCGGGACTGAGCTGGGAAACTTCCTCGGCGACGCCCTGTTTGGCCAAGTGCTCGACCGCCCTCATCCCGGCGGAAGCGACCTTGAAGGACCGGGCCACGCGTTCATCCACTCGAAACGGTTCTCTCGCATTGCCTCGCTTGACGGCATAATCCAGAATGATCTGCCGATCCACCTCGGAAAACGCCTCGAGTTCCCGGGCGCCTTTGTGAAGCTCCTCAAGCAGCGCCCTCAGACGCTCGACGGTCGGACTCGGACGGCCGGTCGATTCAATGCAGCCGCCTTGCACGATCAGGAGTGCCCCCTCCTTTTTTAGGCGCCCGACGGCCTTACTGACATCGGACGGGTCGAGGTCTTGTTGCGACTGCAGGTCCTGAATCGTCAACCGTTGCCCGGTGCCTGCCGCGCTTTTCGCTGCCGTAAGAACTTCCTCGATCGGCGACTGCTTCGCATGGTAGCGCTCTCCGAGCGCCGTCATGGAGACGACCGGAGTGACGGTTTCTTTATCGATGGTGAGCAACGTTTTCGCAAGCAGCCATTCGATGGCCATGCTGAGCTGGGAAGGCTCAAGGCTCGTCGCGGTGGCCAATTGCTCAGTCGAGAGGACCGCACCCGAGGGATTGGACCCGAAGGCGGTCAGCACCTTGACTTCGAGAGGATGCAGACTGTCGATGAGGGAGGAGATGTCCACCCAGAGACCTATCGGTGGGCGGAGGCCGGCTGTCCTGCCGCCCGCAGCGCAGTGATCGTCGCCGCATAGTCCGTGCCGCAGAAAATCGCGGATCCTGCAACGAGGACCTCTGCTCCGGCGGCCAGGATGCGCGCCGCATTGTCCACCTTCACGCCGCCGTCTACTTCCAGGAGCGCTCGGCTTCCAGCTCGGTCGAGCATTTGCCGGGCAGTGGCCACCTTTTTCAGGCAGGACTCGATGAATGTTTGACCGCCGAAACCGGGGTTCACGGACATCACAAGCAGGAGGTCGACGTCAGGAAGAATCTCTTCAACGGTGTGAAGCGAGGTCGCCGGATTCAGCGTGACTCCGGCCTTGACCCCCCGCTCCTTGATGGCCTGCACCGTCCGATGAAGGTGAGGGCAGGCTTCGACGTGCACCGTAAGATAGTCGGCGCCTGCGTCGGCGAACTCGGCAAGGAAGGCATCGGCATTCGTGATCATCAGGTGGACGTCGAGAGGAAGCTTCGTAACCTTCTTCAACGATTCGACGATCGAAGGACCGATGGTCAGATTTGGCACAAAATGCCCGTCCATGACATCGACGTGCAACAGATCTGCACCCCCGCGTTCGACCGCGGCCACTTCATCAGCCAAACGGGCGAAGTCGGCTGACAGTATCGACGGAGCAATGAGAGTCGTTCGCTTCATGAGCCCACGTGTTTCAAACGGGCGGCATAGAACGCGTCCATCGAGTCCTCGTTCGACATCGTGGAGAGGTCCCCCCGCTCGGTCAGGAAGTCCCGTCCTCCCTCGGGGAGCCAAGGCGCGACGGATTCGCGGCGGAACTCCGCATGGGACCGTAAGAATTGATCGATAACGTCTTCGTTCTCTTCGACTTCGGTCGAACAGGTACTATAGACCAGCACCCCGCCAGCCCGCAAGCATAGCGTCGCCGACTCGAGAATTTGAAGCTGCAGCACATGATGACCTTCGAACTGCTCGCTGCTCTTCCGCCACTTCGCATCCGGATGCCGACGCAATACGCCGAGACCACTGCAGGGGGCGTCGACGAGAATCCGGTCGAATTGCACGACGCCACTTGGTCGTGCGACGCCATGCGACATCGCTTGAAGCCAGGACTGATACCGAAGATCGCCGACAATGGGCACGAGGCTAGAGTGGCCTAAGCGGCGGCAGTTGGCTTCAAGCACGTTCAGTCGTTCCTTACTGCGATCCACCGCATAAATTGTTCCGGTGTCTTTCATCAATTCGGCCAAGTGCGTCGCTTTTCCGCCCGGCGCCGCACACGCGTCCAGGACCAGGTCACCGGGCTGTGCATCGAGGAGGGGCGGGATCAACTGCGCAGCCTCATCTTCCACATAAAACTGGCCTGCTGAGAAACCCGGCAGAGAAGGGATAGAAACTCCTTCTCCTAATGTGATGCCGGCCGGACTGACGCGTGTCGGCTGTGCCTTGAGGCCTGCCTCGCGCAACCGGCCGAGGTAATCGTCACGGGAAATCTGCAGGCGGTTGACG
>DATIBM010000313.1:0-3181 GCA_035457545.1 Nitrospiraceae bacterium | reverse complement strand
GCATCGTCCGTATAGCCGGACATGTACAAGACTCTGAGGTCCGGCAGAGCCGATGACAACTCCTTCGCGAGTTCTCGCCCTCCCATCTGCGGCATGACCACATCGGTCAAGAGCAAGTGAATCGGTCCCACATGGCGCCGCGCCTGTAGGATGGCCTCAAACCCGTGCGGCGCCTGCAAGACCCCGTAGCCGTGCACCCGCAAGGTATCGCAGACCAACGCCCGGACCGCCGGTTCATCTTCAACGACCAGAATCGTCTCTGTTCCTCCCAGGCCATCAGTCTCCGTGGAGCAGTCGGATTCGTCCATAGGAGCGTTGGTCGCAGGCAGGTACATCTGAAAGGTCGTCCCTCGCCCCGGTTCGCTGTTCACCAGGATGGTGCCGCCGCTTTGCTTCACGATGCCGTAGACGGTGGCCAGGCCCAGGCCCGTTCCTTTCCCTTTGGGTTTGGTGGTGAAGAAGGGCTCAAAGATGCGGCTCAAGACGGCGGCATCCATTCCTATCCCCGAATCGCTCACGGTCAGCCGAATATACGGCCCCTCGTGCCGCTCCCCCTCCGGCGATTCGAAACCATGAGCCAGGTCCACATTCTCAGTCCGGACGGTTAAGCGGCCGCCTTCCGGCATGGCATCGCGCGCGTTCACCGCCAAATTAATCACCACTTGCTCCAGTTGAACAGGATCCGCCTTGATCCTGTTCAGCGCCGGGTCCAGCAGGACGTAGAGTTCAATGTCCTCGCCGAGAAGCGGCTTCAACATGTCCTGTAACCGCGTGATGACGACATTCAGATCGACAACCTTCGGCTGAAGCATCTGACGTCGGCTGAAGGCCAACAGTTGCGAGGTCAACCCGGCGGCACGGCTCCCCGCTTGCTGAATCTGTTCAAGGCTTCTGACCTGATCATCGCCAAGGTGCACGGTATCCATCAGCAAGAGCGCACTGTGCCCGTTGATCACCGTCAACATGTTGTTGAAATCGTGCGCGACTCCTCCGGCAAGCTGTCCGATGGCCTCCATTTTGTGGCTGTGATTCAACCGTTGTTCGAGCTGTTTTTGCCTGGTGACGTCCCTTACGACAACCTGGGTGACCACCGCCTTCTCGAACGGCAGGGCAGAGGCGGCCACTTCGACATCAACGCTCGCACCATCCAGACGGATGAGCCGATGCCCTACAGGGGACAGGGCCTCGTGCGAGCGAATCGCTTGGCTGATCGTGTTCAGCCTGTCCGGATCATGATCAGGGTCGAAGAAATCCAGAGGAGACCGGTTAATGACCTGATCGGGACTTACCGCGCCCAAGAGTCTGAACCCCGTCTGGTTCACGAAGATGATGCGCATGCCGCGTACGATCAGAATCGCGTCCGGCGAGACCTCGACCAGCCGGCGATACCGCTCCTCGCTCTCCTTCAAGGCGTCTTCTGCGGCCTTTCTCGGAGTGATGTCCTGCATCTGGACCACATAATAGATCGGCCGTTCCTCGCTGTCCTGAACCAGAGAAGCATTGATCAGCACCCACACGTGATGCCCGTGCCTGTGGATAAAGCGTTTCTGCACTGGACCGGCTTCGATGGAATCGGCCGGAGCACGGCAGAGGCTTGACCATTCGAGAGCCCTGTCGTCCGGATCCATGAGAGTCTGAATAGTCGCATCGCGCAGTTCTGATTCCGCATATCCCACCAGATGACACAGCGCCTGATTCACGCGCAGGCAGCGTCCCTCCAACGAGACCAGCGCCATACCGATCGGCGCGTTCTCGAACGCGCACCGGAATTGCTCCGTCGTCAGGCGTAGAGCCTGTTCCGATTCCTTCCGATCGGTGATATCGATCGCGATGCCGCCGAGAAGGCGCCGCCCCGTTGAGTCCTTCAATGGAAACTTGAAGACCATGAACGCCCGGACTTTCCCGTCGGGCATGGGGACGCTCTCTTCGATTTCGATTGCCCGGTCATACTTCAGCACATGCCGGTCATTGTCTTTTAGGCGGCGCGCAACGGGCTCGGGCCACAACTGCATGTCCTTCTTGCCTTCCCACTCAGTTTTGGACAAGGCAAAATATCGCTCGAACGTCTTGTTGACATAGAGCATGCGTCCGGTGGCATCCTTGATGAACGCCACCGAAGGGCTATTATCCATGAATGTATGAAACCGCTGTTCGCTCTCGCGTAACGCCTCCTCAACGCGCCGCCTCTCCTGCATTTCTCGCAGCAACCCTTGTTTATCTTGGTTCAACTGGCGTGCCGAGTGATTGGAAACGCCATAATAGATCCCCAGAATCATGAGGATAGGGATCTGGAGCAACTGACTTTCATTCAAGGACCCGTGTTCGCTGAGATCAAGATAGAGGACTCCGCCATAGGCCAAGCAGAGCACCACTGTCAGCGCCATGAGTTGGCCGAGCGTCGGGACCAAAGCGGCAATGAGCAGGATCAGAAAATAGGCCACATAGAAATTCGAGTTCACCGCACCCGATGCATAGATCATCACGGTGGTGATGGCCGTGTCGCCCAGAACCAGGCTGCCCGTGAACCACCGACTCAACCAGAACCGTTCAGGAATGGCAGCCAGGCAGATGATGCTCAGGAGCAGACCCGTGATGGCCAGATGGGCCACCTCTTCGGGGATCATGGCCGCCCGGCTGAAGATCAACTGATAACTCAGCACAATCACCACGAGCGCGTGCAGCAACACTAATTGCCGACGGTTGGGCGATTTGGTGGCGATCACCTCCTCCGGCACTGTCCCCACGGCGGTCGCTTCCATAATCGCTGCTGGCACCGCCTCCGCATCGGGCGAGGGCCTGAAGAACGGATCCCGGAACCTGCTCATGCGCATGGAACTGACCAACCGATCCCGCGGATGGCGTGATCCAGCGCGTTCAAGAACTCACCGGGGTTAATGGGGGTGAAGAAATAGGCGGTCGCGCCTGAATAGCCGGGCGGCAATGCCGGCGAGCAGACGACGCAGGAGGAGATCACCAGGATTGGAACGTATCGCAAGGCCGCAGCCGAGCGGAGTCGCACCGAGCAGGGATTGCTGTCACAGGAGGCAACCATAATGATCGCGGCCGGAGGGTCTCCGCGCCAAAGCGCCAGTGCTTCGCCGGAATTCCGCACGTGCACCGGCACATAGGTCCGTTCTCGGAGCCAACGGGCCAGATCCGGAACGGTCGGAGTCTCTCCATA
>DATIBM010000312.1:0-11442 GCA_035457545.1 Nitrospiraceae bacterium | reverse complement strand
TGGCGCGGATCGCCGCTGTCCGTGGTGACAAAGTTGAGATTGCCCTGCCATAGATAGGCGCCGCTCCGCGCGTCATACACGCGCATGGGAAATTCCGTGATCGTCCGCGAGTCAAGATAAGCTGCGCCGGCAAATACCCGATCGCCCTTGGATTCCTGTTTCGTCGGATCCTCGCCCACGACGTTCAGATCGAACCGTTCCTCCGAGAGCAGGTCTCCCGTCTCGGCGTCGTACGTACGAATTCGAATCAGGGAGGTATTGCCCCGCTGGTACCCGAACCCCACCGCGACGACACGGGCGGGCATCGTTCCCTGATGAACAGAATCCGGACTGGTTTGAGCATCGAGGACCGAGAGGGGAGCTTGTCCCGCCCACAGGGTAGCCGGCAGCAGAACCAGGGTGGGAAGGACCGTGAGCCAGTTCCGCATAGCCGACGCCTTTCTGTTTGGAGTTGTCCCAACGGCCATGGTGTCTACCGATCCCGGTGAATGGGAATGAGGCTCAGTGTGCGCGTCCGCGCAGCGCAGGGTAAATTCCACCGAGGTACGTTCTCCACCTAGAAAGAGCTATGGGGCGGCGGTTTGCCCGAAGGCTGGATGGAACACCTAGACCGGCATTCTTGGAAATTCCTCAAAAGTACGGGGGGAAGAGGCGTGAGAATGCACCCGAGTCAGGCCGAGTCAGAGGGCTTGACCGCGCCGAACCATCGATAACGGTGGCGGGCCAGTAGACGATAGGCCAGCCGGGCGAACGGTCTGATCGGAGGGAGCCTCAGCACCTTCGAGAGAAATCGCCCCTTTTCCAGGTGAGGCAGCAGCTCGACGAACGCGTCAAGCCCCTGGTACAGGGTCCCGTCCTCGGCGACTAGAACGGCCACCTCGGGGCGGGACGGCCGTGGAAGATCGCTCAACCATGGTTCCGCCTCCTGGCTCTGATAGGGCACGTAGACGATCCGGTGCCCATCCTTCTCGCCCCACCGTTGAAGATGGGTCTTGGCGGCCACGCAGACCCGGCATTCGCCGTCGTAGATCAGGATACATTCCCGGGGGGGTCGCGGCCCTTCGAATGGCATGAGTCAGCATGGCAGACTAGTCCATCGGTCCGCAAGACTCCGGCGCGAGCCGCTGTTGATCGACGCCGATCCCTTGCGGCGAACGGGCCATCCCAGTAGCATGCCGACATGGCAACCAGGCATGTGGTAATGGCGGTTTTGACGGCGCTGATGGTGACGGCCGGCCTGGTGCGGGTCAATACACCAGCCCCGGCCAACCAGGCTCAGCTCGCGTTGACGATGTGGAATATGTTCCTTTTCGGCATCCCGACTCTGTTGATGGGGGCCCTGTTGGCGCGGCAACGGTGGGCGCTGATGGCCGCGGTGATCTATGGGACGGTGGGATTGGCGTTGGATATCTCCACGCTCGTGTATGTGCTGACGCACGAGGCGGAAGAAAAGGTCTACGGCTCGGCGGTCGGCCTGTCCGGGCTGCTGAATTTCCTGCTGATTGCCTTCGGTGGCAAGGGATTTCTCTCCGTCATCGACTCAGGGACGCTTCCAAAAGGCCGCCCTCCCAGTCACCCGTCCCCTTTTTGATCGGGATTGTGCGGACCCGCCTGAATCCGGCCCGCCGCAGCCATCCCGCCGTTTCCGACAGCGAATAGGTATTGCCCCGTTCGGTGCAGAGCAGCATCGTCCCGGCAAACAGGTTGGCCTCCGCCGGATAGAGTCCTTCTCGATCCAGGAGGAACGCGTCCTGAATGATCAGGCGGCCCCCGGGGGTTAAGATGGGCGCCAATCGTGCGAATAGAGCTTGGTTCTCCTCCGGCGAGTAAATGTGCAGGACGTTGGAGTACCAGATCACGTCATACTGCCCCGGCACATCGGCTTCCATGAAGTTCAGCGGGAGATAGGAGAGCCGGGCGCCGCCCTTATGGGTGGCGGCGATTTCACGCGCGACCTCCAAGGCCGGAGCCCGATCGCACAGGGTAGCCTGGAGGCGGGGATGGCGCGCAAGAAACTCCAGGGCATAGGTGCCTGGTCCGCCGCCCAAATCCAGCAGGGTTTTAACCCCTTTCAACGGCACTTGGGCGACCACCCGGGGGGCTGTCTCCAACGACCGGTGATGCATGGCCCAACTGAATTGCCTACGATAGACCGGATCGTCGGGGCTCGTGTCCGGATCAACTTCGCGCCCGGTGCGCACCGATTCCGTCAATTGCGACCAGTTCGCCCAGCCCTCCCGCAGCAGTTCGACATAGGCCCGCCGGTGTTGGGGGCTTTTGGCGTTGAGCTCGACGGCGCCCAACCGGCCGTTTCGATACCGGTCCCCTTTTTTGATCAGGAGGCCGGCGCTCGCCAGGTTCCGGCACAGGATGCTCAAGCCCCGTTCGCTTGCCGCCACCTGCTTGGCGAGGTCCTGGATCGACCAGGTCCCTGTTCCGATGTGGGTAAACAGATCCAGGTCCAGCGCCGTCAGGATCAGGCGAGGCAGACGATACCCGTTGACCGCATCACGAAAGTCTTCAAACGTCCGGATCGTGGATGAAGGCTTCATGGGAACATCCTCACAGATCGGCCCGGTGGCCAATGGCACAAGAGCCGACAGGGCGGGAAGACACAGGAGCCGCGTCCAAAGGGAGGCTCATACGCGAAGCTGCTGCCGGCACCAACGGAGCAGATCGAACACCGCCTCGGGCTTCTGATAGTCAACCGTCCGGGAGAACTGCACGGCGACGAAATGTTCGTTGATGTCCGTGCGCTCGGCGAACCCCGATTGCAGCAACAGCGGGCGATACTTGGACACGGTGCGGTTCATCAAGGTCTTGGCCTGCTTGGCCAGCTCGTCGGTCGGGAGATCCTCGCACGTCCCTTCGGAGAGCAGGCTTTTCAAGTCCTCCAGATCCATTCCGGTTTGGCAGATGAGCTGCCCGTCCGGCGACAATTCCAGCATCCACCCATCCGCATTCAGGTCCAAGGCGAGCGCGCCGCCCGGCTCAAGTTCATAGAGCGCCGGCTCGGCCTGGACCAACCTGGTTCGCACCTGGTCCCAATCGAATGTGTCAGGAGACCCGTGGCTCATGCCAACGACCCTGTGCCCGACTGGCGTGGTTCGACAGACGCTCCGTTCAGCCGCTGTCTGAGCGTCTGCAACCGCATTGTATTCTCCTCCAACTTGGGCAACCGATACTTCCGATCCATCGCGACGACCCGCTCCAGCAATTCCGCAGCCTCCTGTAGATGGCCCTGCTCTTCATGGCACTGGGCCATGACATATCGCGCCCCGCCTGCGCGCAATTCATCGCGATGACGCTCGGCCATCGCCAGGCTGGTTTGGCAACAGGCCAGGGCCTCTTCGTAGCGCTTCTGAGCGAGATAGGTCCGTCCCTTCATCCGCCAGGCGTCCGCAATTCCGCCTGGGTTCCCCAGCCGCTGCATCAGCACCAGCGATTGCTCATAATAGTCGAGGGCGCCGGCCAGGTCGCCCGTTTCCCTCGCGACCAGCCCCAAATCGGACAAGAGGATCGCCTTGGCCGCGTCGTCCTTGGTCCGGTTCATGATATCCAGCGCTTCCAGGTAATAGGCCCGCGCCCGGTCCCATTCTCCCGCATCCGCGCGCAGGTTGCCGAGGTTGGCCAAGGTGGTGCCGATTCCCCGTTCGTCCCCGAGAATCTTTTGCAGTTCCAGGACCTCAAGGTAATAGGCCTGGGCCGGGTCCCGCCGCCCGCTCACGGCACAGATGTTTCCCAGATTCCCCAGCGTGGCGACCAACGAGCGCCGATCCCCGCTGAACCGATCGGACTCCAGCGCCTTCATGTAACAGGTATAGGCTTCGGTATAGCGTCCCGCGGCGAAGTATTCGTTCCCCCGCCGATTGAGTTCTTCGGATGAGGTGTGCATGGAGCCGCCGTTCAGGAGTTGAGGCAGGCTTCTACGGCCGGCTTGGCGCCGGTCACGAGCGACATGCCGTCGCCGACCAGGATCGTATCGAATTGGTACTTCAACAGCCGGCGCAGTCCATCTTTCGCCCGATTCGGATCGGCGTACTTCTCGGCCGGGAGCATGGACAATGCACCGGCCGGCTTTCCGATCAAGGCATCGCCGACAATCAGGATCCCCCCGCCCTGCTGGATAAACAGGGCGCATTCCCCGGGAGACTTCTGATCCCGCAGATGCACGGCCCAGATGCCACCCGGCAAGAGTTCGCCGTCCTTATAGGTCCGGGTCGCTTTCACATCCATCTCGGGCGCATCAAGCTCCGGCACATAGAGTTGGCACTGCCAGTCCTTTTGATAGGTCGCAGCCTCGCGAAGATGGTCGCGGTTGGTTACGACGATGTAATCGATCCGGCCGCCCCGCCGCAATTGGCCGGCTTCCTCCGGGGCCAGCGGAGGCGGATCCACCACGATCCGGTGTTCGCCCACGGCGAGCAGCAGGCCGTTGAAATCGAGCTGCTTTTCCGGGGAGAACCACGACCACTGCCAGACGTTGGGAAGAATCGGTTTCAGCATGGAATGATGTCGGCCCTTCACCCGAGCGAGGCTACGGCATCCTGCACGATCTTAGTAACCTTGGCGCGGATGTCCTGCTCGGCCGCCAGATCGATGATGTCGTCCTCTGGCACTGTGATGAATTTGCGGTTGGTTCCCTTGGTGAGGGAGATCAAAAACATGCTGTTCGAAGGCGCCGTCGGTATCACTACCTGCACCGCCGGATCGACCCCCCGCACCAGGTCCAGAAACGCTTGTTTCCCCTCATCCGTCTCGCTCATCTGTTCCCTTTCCGCCACTTTGCGATCGATCTTCAGGCTCCGCTGCCGGCCAGCACTTTCTCGACCTCTTGGAGAATCACGTCGGCCCCCGCCAAATCCATATTCCCCACTCGTTGCCAGCGAATCACCCCCTGCGGATCGATGACATAGACGTTCGGGATGAACTTGCCTCCCCCATAGAGCTTATCCGTGACTTTTTTCGGATCGAGCAGATAGGGGTAGGTGACCTTGACGGGAAATTGAGCCAGGAACTCCATCACATCATTTTTCGAATTCCCCGATGAATTCACGCCGATGACCGCGACGTTCTTGCCCCTAGTCGCTTCATAGACCTTTTGCAAATTCGTACCCTGCATCAGGCATGGCTCGCAAATGTGAAACAGCCCCAGCACCACCACTTTTCCCCGAAGGCCTTCGAGCGAGATTGCCTCTCCATTGAGCGACGTCAGGCTGAACGAAGGCGCCGGCTCGCCGATCTTGAAGAAGCCGGTGGCCAGGACGAGCGGCGCCGCAATGAGCGGCATCAGCAGACTCATGATAATCCAGTGCGAGCGTTTCATGACAACCTCCATACCAAGCTTCGCTTGAGCCGGCGCCTCTTTTTCGTTTTATCGAGTATAAATGGCGCCGGAGAAATACCACCAGTGATTTCTTTCGCCTCTCTTCATCCTAACCTTCGCTAGAGCCGATGGCTCTATGCCAACCTTGGTTGAACCGCCCGCTCTTTATCGCTGTATCGAATATGATGCGGGCGGAGAAACCCTTTGAGCGTTTCTCGTGCCCTAGTCATCCTTGCCCTTTGACGGCTTCTTTGCCGGCGCCGGAGAGACGTTCCCGTGATTCCTCTCGCTTTGCTCCCTTATCCCCGCCACCATCGTCTACAGTAGTTCGACATCCTAGCACGATGAATTTTTGAGCGGCAACAGCGGCGCGTGGGGCTCTCGCCCTTCATGCCGGAACCGACGAGATCGGATGTCAGGTTGCCGGAGGAGAGGAATCAGGCCGTCCGATCGGCGCAATAGTCCCCGGGTCCGCTGCACCGGTCGGAGGAAAGGAGAAGATGACGGCAAACTGCGCCCACTGATTCGTCGATTCCAGCAAGGCGCGGTCCTCCATCAGCAGCCAGGCATGTCCGCCAAGCTGCGTGCCCCGCCGTTGGACGCCGCACTGAAAGCGCACAGGGAACCCGGAAGCCCGGGCCAGACGATACAACGCAACCGCCCGAGGCAGGCAGTTGCCGTTGGGATTGGCGGGAAACAACGCCAACCAGCGGTCTGTGTAATAGGCCAGACCTGTCAGGGTCGCGAGGTCCTGCCGCCGTGGCCCCGCATCAAGATGCAGCCAGCGCAAGACCTCCGGCAGACCGGCGACCCGAAGGCCAAGGCGCACAACCAACAGTACCACCGCGCTTCTGGCGATCAGCCTGACTGTTCTCCACGAGGTGAGAGTCTCCAGGATCATAACGGACGGCAAGGTTGTGTCGTGCGTGATTCTGCCGTGAGCACGGGAGCGACCCAACGGCCAACGAATCGTGATTCATCAATCGCCACCCGTGAAGGTGCAAGCACTTGGCACAGAACTGTGTTTTCAGACACAGTTGACGAACAACGTGTGACGCATGACGACCGTTGGGGTGGTCAGTGGTGCGACTCGAACAGCCCCAACTGTAATTCTTCGGCCTTGGTGAAGGGAATCGGATAGCGGTCGGTGAAACAGGCCGCACAGTACCGTTCCGCCGAGGCCGGCGCGGCCTTCAGCATGCCGTCCAAGCTCAAGTAGGCCACGCTGTCGGCCGTCACGTACTTGCGGATCTCTTCGACCGTGTGGCTGGACCCGATCAGTTCCCGCTTGGTCGGCGTATCGATCCCATAGAAGCAGGGGGCGACGATCGGAGGCGAGCTGATTCGCATATGCACCTCCTTCGCCCCGGCGTTCCGGATCATTTTCACGATCTTTCGGCTGGTCGTTCCCCGGACGATAGAATCATCCACGACGACCACGCGCTTGCCTTCCAACACTTCGGGAATGGCATTGAGCTTCACCTTCACGCCGAAGTGGCGGATGGATTGCTCCGGCTCGATGAACGTACGGCCGACATAGTGGTTCCGCATGAGCCCGGTCTCGAACGGAATGCCCGATCCTTCGGAATAGCCGAGTGCCGCCGGCACGCCGGAGTCCGGGACCGGCACCACCAGGTCGGCGGCAACCCACGCTTCCTGCGCCAGTTGCCGGCCAAGGGCCTTCCGTACCTGATAGACCGCGTGCCCTCCGCCGAAAATCCTGCTGTCCGGCCTGGCGAAATAGACATATTCAAAGACGCACATCGCCGAATTGGCCGGGGCGAACGGACGATAACTGGCAACCTTTTTTTCGTTGATCACGACCAGCTCGCCCGGCTCGATCTCCCGAACGTATTCCGCATCCAGCAGGTCGAAGGCGCAGCTTTCGGAGGCCACCATCCAACTGTCCCGCACCTGACCGAGACAGAGGGGCCGGAAGCCGTGGGGGTCGCGCACCGCCATCAACCCTTCGTCGGTCATCAATACGAGCGAGTAAGCGCCCCGCACCTGGCTCAAGGCATCCACCACCCGCGCCAACAATGTATCCGCCCGTGAGTGCGCAATCAGGTGGATGATGACTTCGGTGTCGGAGGTCGATTGAAAGATCGCGCCGTAGGCCTCCAGCTCGTTGCGCAACATCTGCGCGTTGATGAGGTTGCCGTTGTGGGCGAGCGCGAGGTTGCCGAGCGCGAAATTCACCGTGAGCGGCTGAACGTTCTTGAAGTCGCTGCCGCCGGCGGTCGAGTAACGGTTGTGGCCGATCGCCATATGGCCGGGAAGCTGGGCCAGCACCGATTTGGAGTAAATGTCCGCGACGAGTCCCTTCCCTTTTTGCACATAGAAATGCTGCCCGTCCGATGACACGATGCCCGAGGCCTCCTGCCCGCGATGCTGCAGCGCATACAGACCCAGATAGGCCAGGTTGGAGGCCTCAGGATGGTTGAACACGCCGAAAACGGCGCACTCATCATGAAATTTATCAGGCGTGATCAGTTGCATGTCTCCATCGTCACTCGCCATGCGTCAAACGTCATTCGACCGCGGCTAGTTTTTCCCATTGACTGTGGACGATTGACGGTCGACCTGCCTTACGTCCCTGTGAGCGCCCGTTCGATGGCATGGGCCCATGTGTCGTGCAACGCTTCGACAGAAAGATCGATTCGACAACCGGCGCCGGATTCAACTGGGAGTTCGATCGTCAGCCGCTCGCCTCCGACCTTTCCGACCACGGCCGCCGGGACCCCGGCCTGCTCAGCAGCGCGCATGACGATATCACGATGCTCCGGAGTGATGGAGAGGACAACGCGAGACTGGCTCTCGCCGAACAGTTGAGCGTCGCGCCTGATGAATTGGGAGCGAGGCAATTGTACCACAGCGCCGAGCCGAACCCCAGGGGAAGAAAGGCTGCACTCGGCAAGGGCCACGGCCAAGCCCCCGTCCGAACAGTCGTGGGCGGACTGAATCAACCCTTCCCGGATCAACGCGAGCAGGCAGGTCTGTAAAGCCCGCTCTTTGTCCAAATGGAGTATTGGAGGACTCCCTTGCTCGCGCGCATGCACGACCTTCAGATACTCGGTCCCTCCCAGATCTTCGCCGGTCTCGCCGAGCAGGATGATGTCGTCATCCGCCTGCTTGAACCACTGGGTCACGGCCCGGTCGGCATGCTCGATGACCCCCACCATCCCGATCACCGGCGTCGGATAAATCGACAGCCCGTTCGTTTCGTTGTAGAGACTCACGTTGCCGCTGACCACCGGGACGTTCAAGGCCTCGCAGGCGTCCTTGATGCCTTCAATACCAAGCACGAGCTGCCACATGATGTCGGGACGCTCGGGATTGCCGTAGTTCAGGCAATCGGTGACGCCGATCGGTTCAGCCCCGGAGCAGACCAGATTGCGCGCGCATTCGGCCACGGCGATCTTGGCCCCCTCATAGGGATTGAGCACACAGTAACGGCTGTTGCAATCGACCGTGATGGCCAGAGCTTTCTCCGTTCCCTTCACCCGGATGACGGCCGCATCCGACCCGGGCCGCACCTGCGTGTTCGTCCGCACCATATGATCGTATTGCTCATAGACCCAGCGCTTGCTCGCGATGGTAGGCGAGGCGAGCAATTCCAGCAGGACCTTGTTGGGATCGCTCACGTCGCGGATCGCGTCCCAGTTCACCATCTGGAGCATGTCCTGATAAGGTGGCTGGGCCCGGGGACGATCGTAGCGCGGCGCCTCGTCCGCCAGGGCCTTGGCTGGGATATTCGCCACGACCGTGCCGTTGTCCTTGACCACGACGCGCCCTGTATCCGTCACCTTCCCGATCACCGCGACATCCAGCTCCCATTTCTTGCAGATCCGGAGCACGTCGTCCTCGCGGCCCGCCTTGGCGACCATCAACATGCGCTCTTGCGATTCCGACAACATGATCTCATAGGGCGTCATGCCGGGCTCGCGGCGTGGGACATTCGCAAGCTCAATCTCGACGCCGGTGCCCTCCCTCGACGCCATTTCGCAGGATGAGCTGGTGAGGCCCGCCGCCCCCATGTCTTGAATCCCCACCAAGAGGTCCTGGTCCATGATTTCCAGGCAGGCTTCGAGCAAGAGCTTTTCGGTGAAGGGATCGCCCACCTGCACGGTGGGACGTTTCTGCTGCGCCTGGTCGTCGAACGAGTCCGAGGCCATCGTAGCCCCGTGAATCCCGTCCCGCCCGGTCTTCGATCCGACATAGATCAAGGGATTGCCCACGCCGGCCGCCTTGCCGAGAAAAATCCGGTCTTTCCGCGCGATCCCCAGGCAGAACACATTCACGAGCGGATTAAGCGTGTAGATGTCGTTGAAGACCACCTCGCCTCCGACCGTCGGCACGCCCATACAGTTCCCGTAACCGGCGATCCCCGAAACGACGCCCTTCATGAGATGGCGGTTCTTCGGATTGTCGAGCCCGCCGAAGCGCAGCGAATCCAATAGGGCGATCGGCCTGGCACCCATCGTAAAGATGTCACGCAGGATGCCGCCGACTCCAGTCGCGGCCCCCTGGTAGGGCTCGATAAAGGACGGATGGTTGTGCGATTCCATCTTGAAGACCGCGCAGAGCCCGTCGCCGATGTCCACCGCCCCGGCGTTCTCGCCAGGCCCCTGCACCACCCGCGGCCCCGTCGTGGGGAGCTTCTTGAGATGAATGCGCGAGCTCTTGTACGAGCAATGTTCCGACCACATGGCCGAGAACATGCCCAGCTCGGTCAGGTTCGGCTCCCGCCCGAGGATCTCGACGATCTTTTTGTATTCCTCCTCCGTCAGCTTATGCTGCGCAACGAGGTCTTTGGTGATGACCGGTACTTGCATAGGTTATAATGTCTCAACTAACTGGTGAGTTACCATGGTAGATGATGTGTCTCAGGACATCACGCAAGGTTTTTCACTGATTGCACTGTTCGTCGATCAGCTCGATTACCTTTACCGCATTTGCGTAGTAATCACGAATTCGAGAATAGGTGATGCCTACTGATTCACCGTGGGCGATTTTATTTCTATTTGCCACTATACTATCAACCGCTTCCTTTGCCTCTCCATCGGTAGCAACCTTTAACTGGTCCTTTCACGATGGATTGAAGGCCCCAGTGAGATCCAAAATCTTGTTCATATACGGATTCTGAAACCCTTTCAGCCGGCTCCTAACGAAACTTGCCACGTCAGGCTGAGCTCTCCTATTTGCATACTCGGTGTAAATTGCCAAGAGAGAGGTTTCAATAAACGCCGACACAAGGATACATAAATATCGCGCCCAATGGGACTGCAGTTCTATATCGCTTGCAAAACTAGCTACTTGCGAGAAGAGCGCATCAAGCCTTTGTTTGTTCTGCCTTGCTTCTGCACATCTCATTTTAGAACTGAGAAAGCATTGGTCGCGAAACTGATCCTTCGATTAACGCTTTCTTCGTCAGCCGTTCCCGTCTCGCATGCACTCATATATTTGTCGTTGGCTAGAAGATCTTCGTACTGTTTCTTCAAGGAGTCGGGGCTTCTAATCTTCCCTTTCGCCAACCTGCGAGCAACACCAACCATCACCGAATCAAGTACGGCTGCGTTCAACGCCTTTTTCGGTTTAAAGGCGTGGCTGCCAAGAACTTCAAAGATAAGCGCTATCGTCGCCTCGAATGCCTGAGTCAGCTCGGCCTTTGCTTTATCATCAAGGTTCCTATTCTTTCCCATGTAACGATTGAGGAATTCCTTCATCGGCTTCCTGTATGATCCCGACTGGGAAAACAGTGAGAGGAACCGAAGAATTAGTTCCTGATCTCTCATTCGGGCGCTTACACCGCCATAAATTTTTCGCCACGACTCGTTCCGATTCAGCTTCCTAAGCAAATCGTTAAATCGTCCATGGTAGATACACGCACGAATTTCTTGTGGTTGCAGGAGAGTACCACCGGTATTAAGTCGCTCAAAAATGTAGTAGATACTGCTATCATCTTCGGACGGTTCTTGGCCTGCTGCCGGTTTGATTGACACCAATCTACGCTAATTCCGCCTGCCTTTCGAACTCCATCGGACTGAGATATCCCAATGTGGAGTGCCGCCGCCGGGGATTGTAAAAGCGCTCGATGTAATCGAACACGTCGGCTT
>DATIBM010000311.1:0-5770 GCA_035457545.1 Nitrospiraceae bacterium | reverse complement strand
CGGCCCGAGGGCCGAACTGGGCGATGGCGGCTTCAATCCGTTGTCTGGCTTGCTCGTCCGTCATAGTTGATCCCGATCTTGGTCAATAGGGAGGGGATCATACCATGTCCCGTCCGTTGAGGCTACGGGCTACCGTCCGGTCTGGCGAATGATCGACAAGGCCGGTTTCGCCTTGAAGATCGGCGTGCCGGTTTGGACGGCCGGGACGCCGTCCTGGCCGGTCTGGTGTTTGGCGACATAGGCGGCCTGCACGAACTCCCGATCCTTGACAAGTTCCCGTTGCAGTTGAGCGAGGCAGGTCTCGATGACCTCGGCGCGAAGCTCTTCGACCGCCAGCGGCGTGGCGCCGAACAGGTGATAGAAGGCGGTTCCCTGGGCCTGGGCCTGGTAGCGATGCGACGTCCCGTCCGGCCGCTCCACGTCCAGCGTCATGGCGGCGCCGTAATCATATTCGAGGGGAAGCAGGGGAGTCAGGAGGAACATGGACGCCCCGATCACGATGCCCTTGAAGGCCGCCCCGCCAGAATGGGGATCACTCTGTGCGTCCACCGTCAGGGTGGCCCGCACATGTTCCCGGGAGGGAGGATCGTCGGCGTAGGCCGGATACTGTAACTTGCCGAACAACTCGGTATGCGCCAGCCGGTCCAGCACGCGGCGCTCCAATTCCGGCGTGGCGACCTGGCGCGTCCCATTCTGGGTCACGATGATGCCGGTGACCACGGCGGGGATCGGTCCCGCCGCGCCGGCCTTGTGGGCTGCCGGAGGCAGTTCCGACGGCGGGGCGCCATTGATCTGCATCCAACGGCTGCAACCGGTGGAAGCGACGGCCAAAACGAGCAGGGTCATGATCAAGCGAGCGGAACTGGGATGTATGGCATGTATCACGAGTGCGCTCCCAGGTGCGTGGTTCAGTAATAAAACGAAAATCCGGCAAACGGCAGGCTGGAGTTCAGCCCGAGGTTCGGCACATTGGTCCCCGCATTGGAAATGTGGTGGAACCGGTAGCCCACGTTGAGGGCGGTTTGTTTCGTGATAAACCAGGAGAGGCCGAGCCCGGCCGTGAGGATGAAATTGAACTGGGAATCCTCTTCCTTGATGCGGATGCGGTCGGTCAGGTCCGTCCAGAAGGGGCCGCCGGCGAATTCGAAGTAGGGGCGGAAGCGCTCGGAGAACAGCCAGGTCCACTTGATCTTGGGGGTGAACCCGATGCCATGCGTGACGACCGGCTCGCGAAATTCCAGGTAGACGACTTCGGCTCCGATCGAAAATTGGCCTCGGTACCAGCTCTTGCCGACCGGATCGGTGATTGTGATCGTCCAGGACGGCATCACGGCCGGTCCCGATTGTTTGGTCTCGTGTCGGTCGGTCAGTCGGTGGGGCAAGAGATAGCCGGCGGTTAGGCTGACCTCCTGCGTGCCCATGGGGAACCCCGGTCCCTCGATGGTATGTTCGGCCCCGGCCGGCAGGAGCGAGTGGCTTCCGCTCCAGACGATCAACAGAAACGCGGCCAACAACCAGTGCATCGAGTGAATGCCTGTCGAGGGGTGAAGCAGTCAGGTGTGACGACTCTGGAACAACTGTAGCAAAAGATTCTCACCTGTCTAGGCAGAGATCACCGGCCGTCATTGTCTTGACAAGGTCGGCGGAATCGAATGGGCGGGAAACGAGGCGAGCGAGGGCCGATCGGAATGATCAGGCCGGAGTCGGTGGAGTGGTCAGGAGCGAGGCGAGCTTTGCGCGGTCGCTTTCCAAGGTAGGGATTCGATAACGCCGGCCGATGAGCACAACCCGTTCCAGGCAGCGCCGGGCGGCGAGGGGTTGGGCGTTCCGAAGGTAGACCTCGGCCAGCAGCCTCAGCACCGCCGCTTCGCCCGGCTCGTCGCCGAGCTTGATGAAGTGTTCGGAGGCGTTGTTCAAGCACCGTTCGGCCCGGCGGAGCTTGCCCATGTCGAGGAAAGTCCTGCCGAGTTGGCTATAGGTGGTGGCCAGCCCGTCTTCGTCTCCCACCCTGCGGTGATAGTCCAAGGCCTGCGTGAAGGACTCGACCGCCTTGGCCGGCTGCTGTTCCGCCGCGTCCAGCAGTCCCAGGTTGGCATAGAGGAGCCCGAGCGACCGATCATCGTCGATCCGGAGCAGCAGGTCCAAGGCCTCCATATAATAGGCCCGCGCCGGTCCGAAGCGCCCGGCGTCCTTCTGAAGATTGCCCAGGTTCACCAGGGTTTGACCGATGGCGAGCTGGTCGTGGCGCTCCCGCTGGATGGCCAGCAACTCACGATAACAGGCTTCGGCTTCTTTGGACCTGCCGCAGAGCGCGTAGACGTTGCCGAGATTGCCCAGACTGTCGGCCAGCGCGGCCTCGTCGGCGTCGGATCGAGCGGCCAGGACAGCCTGCTCGTACCAATGACGGGCCTGATCGAGATCCCCTCGATGGAAAAAGATGCGTGCCTTCTGGGCTGCCTCGGACTGCATGTATTCAGGATACTCAGGGCGGATGGCGGAATCTACGGCCTCCTCGACCTGGCGTGAAGAGAATCCCTCTTCTGAGGAAGGCTGGAGATCGACAGGCCCATATGGTTTCATCCTCCCCCATGGTATCGTGTGCCCCATGGCGGCTATGAGGGCTTGTCGGCAGCGGGTGCATTGTTATCAGGACTGGACGGTTCTGTTGCTCGCGGTCCTCGGTGCGGTCGCCGGCTGTGACGGGAATGGCGGCGGAGGCACTCCGGCTCCGGGCGTGAGCGGCGGAGGCACGAGCACGTTTTTCGGCCAGACCGAGATTCGAGACCTGGGCACCGCCACCTTGCCGGGCAATGCCAGCCTTGCCTTCCAGGTTCCCGTTGATTCGACGACCTTCATGCTGGTGGCCGATGGGGGGCGGGCTCCCGATATCGACATTGCTCCCATTGTCGATCCGCTTGGCGCCACCTGGATCACCGCTTCCTTTGATGACCTTGATCCCATCGGCCGGGCGACCCTTCAAGCGGCCGGACAGTCGGTGGCGGCCGGTCTCTTTCCCCACAGCACGACCTATTCGGTCCCGCTCGGGACCTATCAGTTTTCGGTCCTGAATTTTGGATCTGCGACCCAGAGCGCCAAGGTCTATGCCCTGTTGAACCGGCGCCAGAATTTTTCCGCCGGTTCGCTGATTGTGAATGTGCATTTTTGCGGCTTGAACGATCTCAATGCGGGCAACGCGATGACCAATCCCTCGTTCGGCATCCTGCTCTCGGAGTTCTCCCGCATCCTGTTGCAAGCCGGCATCCAAGCCCAGGTGGCCGGGACCTATGATTGCCCTGCCTCGGATCAGACCAGGCTGGCCGTGATCGACGGCGTGGACGGCAACCAGAATGGCTTGCCGGACGAGTTGGAAGACCTGTTCAGTCAGAGCGGGGTCGTTACAACCAGAGGGCTGAGCATATTTTTTGTCCAACAGATCGACGACAATGATGGTGATGCGTCCACCTTTATCGCCGGGATCGCCGGTGGGATCCCAGGGCCTGGTCCGATCGTCGGCACGGTCCAGTCGGGAGTGGCGGTGACGATTGCGTCGAACCGCATCGGGCTGTTGTCCACCGAAGCGCTCCTGCGGCGGGGACGGACCATGGCGCATGAGGTCGGGCATTACCTCGGCCTGTTTCATACGACGGAGCAGTGCGGGTCTAACGCGACACAGTGTGAGGGATTTACTATTCCGATCGCGGCGTTCAACGTTGATCCCATTCCCGATACCCCCGAGTGTCCCACCTCGTATGACACCGACGGTGATGGACAGGTGACGGCGGACGAATGTCTTGCGGCGGATGGGCTCAATCTGATGTTCTGGACCCAGCCGTCTCCCCCGCAGGTCAGGGATCGACTCACGGCGGGTCAGGTCTTTGTGCTGCAACGGAACCCGCTGGTTCAGTGAGCGCAAGCGAACAGGAGGGTGGGCCGATGGCGGCAGGAATGAGGCAGAGGAGGGGAGGCATCCGCATGGCGCTGGTGGGAATCAGGCTGTGGCTCGTCGTGCTCTCCGTCATCGGCGTAACCGGTTGTCGGGACCTTGCTCAAGCGGAACCGGATAGGAGAGCAGCGCTGCGCGCGCTCCTCTCGGCCGAGGAAGTGAGGGTGACGCCCGAGACCCTCTCCGGCATGGGAAGCGGCGTGCCGCAACTGCTCATGGAGGTGGCGCAGGACGCCGAGGAAGATCCTTTGTTTCGGAGCAGAGCCCTCTCGCTGCTCAGACATTATCCTGACGAGCCGCGCGTGGCTGCCTTCCTGGAAGGCATGGTCAATCAGAAGGGTCTCAACCCGGTTCTGTTGCGCTCGGCTCTGCACTCGCACGGGACCGTGTCCCGCGGGAAGGCAGTGCCTGCGCTGGCTCCCTACCTCTCGTCGGAGGATCCGTTGATCCGCGAGGCTGCCGGGAGAGCCTTGGCCGCCACGAAGGATCAAGGGGCCATGGCGATGGTGAAACAGGCGGCCGACCGGGAGGGCGATCCGTCGGTCAAACAGAGGTTGCAACGGCTTGCGGAGCAGCCCCCACGCGATACGAAGCAGCCGACCCTTGAAAAGAGAAGCCCTTCTCCCTTCGGACCGTAGCCGCTGAAAGCAGTCGCGCCCTCGCAGGCATCGGCCGAGCCCCGGGCTGGCGAGACCGGCCGATTGCCGATCAGTCCCCGCCCTTTGGCGTGTCCCGCTCGTAGTCTTTCGCGAGATCATGCTGGTCGCCGAGCCCAAGCCCCTGTCGAAACGAGAGATGGAGCGCCTGCACCTGGGACAGCGTTTGGGCGCTCAGGCCGGCGTAGCGCCGATTCAGAAACCGGTCACAGAGGACGGCGCCGCGCTCAAAGTGTTCTGCAATGGTCTCTTCAGTGACTTGCTGCCAGGTGATGTAAATCAAAAACTCTTGAAACGCGGCGGCGGCCTCGTGTCGCTCGCCCAAGCTCACGAGTTGACGGTAGGCCCGAGAGGCTTCTGCGCCGGCTGAAGCGGAAAAACACGCTTCCAGCTCCTCGGCCAGGTCCCAGTCCGAGCCGAGCTCTTGGGCGGCCTGGGCCCGGCGAAAGGCCAGTTGGGCTTCGATGGCAGGATCGAAATTCATCGAATGGGCGAGATGGGCAAATAAGTGATCGTCTGGCGCAGTGTACGGATCGACAGACCTGGAGGTCAATCGGCGGAGGCTACGTCTGCCGAAGCCCATACGTTTACTTTGCCCAAGGCCTGCGGCTAGACTCACGATAATTGGAGGAGCATGGAGAAGGCCACCGCCGCACACCGCCCCTCGCGCCGATCGGAAGGCTTGACGCCTCGCGAGCAGGTGATTCGCTATCACGAAGAAACCAAGCACCAATTCATGCGCTATGCCCAGTCGTTGGGTTATTTGGATTGGGCCAATCAACCGGATCCCTTTCGGCGCTTCGACGGAGCGTCGCTGTTCCCGCTCCCACTGTTGGATGCGCAAGAGCCGCCGGTGACGCCCCGCTACGACGACCTCTATCGCCCCGAGGCGGCGACGCCTCAGCCGGTGACCCGCGCATCGCTCTCGCGCTTTCTTGAGTACGCCCTTTCGATCACGGCCTGGAAACAGGCGGGGGATGTCCGGTGGGCGCTTCGCAGCAATCCATCGAGCGGTAACCTGCATCCGACCGAAGGCTATACGCTGGTCGGGCCTGTGGACGGGTTGGCCGAAGGTCCAGGGCTCTATCACTATGCGCCGAAGGAACATGGGCTGGAGTTGCGCGCACTGGTGCCGGATCACGTCTTCCGGAGTCTGCTTGATCCTTTTCCT
>DATIBM010000310.1:0-10006 GCA_035457545.1 Nitrospiraceae bacterium | reverse complement strand
ATTCGGACAGCCCACGGCGTGGATGGTCAATCCGCGGCCTCTCGTGATATAGCCGAGAATGCGGTCGCCCGGCACCGGATTGCAGCAGCGCGACAACTGCATGAGCAGATCGCGCGCCCCCCTGACCTTGACGCCCTTTTCGTCGCTCTTCGGACCGCCGGCCTTCGTTGAGGCGGCCGGCTCCTGGACCGCCCGTTGCGGCTCCTCCGTCCCCTGGGGAAGGAGACGGCTCACGACTTGCGAACTCGCCACCCGCCCGTAGCCGACCGCCGCCACCAGGTCGTCGGCCGAGTCATACCCGGACGCCCGCGCGACCTCCGTGAACTGCTCGGACTTGAGAAGCTGCGCCGGGGCGATATTGTGTTTCTTCAGCTCCACTTCCAGCAACCGCCGGCCGATCTCGGCGCTGCGCCGATCCTCCTCGACCTTGATCCAATGTTTGATCTTGGCCTTGGCCCGCGAGGTCCGCACGAACTTGAGCCAATCCTTGTGCGGCACCTGCGTCGATGAAGTCAGGATCTCCACCGCGTCGCCGCTTTGCAGTTGGTACTTCAGCGGCACGATCTTGCCGTTCACCTTGGCGCCGATGCAGTGGTTGCCGATCTCGGTGTGGATGGAGTAGGCGAAATCGACCGGCGTGGACCCGCGTGGCAATTCCTTGACCATGCCTTTCGGCGTGAAGACGTAGACCACGTCGTGGAAGAGGTCGAGCTTGACGGAATCCATGAACTGCCGGTTGTCGGGCAGGTCCTGATGCCACTCGACGAATTGATGCAGCCAACCGAAGGCCTTGCTGTCTCTCTCATCGACCGCCCCCTGCTCCTTGTATTTCCAATGGGCGGCGATGCCCTGTTCCGCCACCCGATGCATCTCCTCCGTGCGGATCTGGAATTCGACGTGTTCCCCCTTCGGCCCCACGACCGTCGTGTGAAGCGACTGGTACAGGTTCGATTTCGGAATGGCGATGTAGTCCTTGAAGCGGCCCGGCACCGGACGCCAGAGAGAATGGATCAGCCCCAGGATGCCGTAGCAATTCATCTTGGTGTCGGTCAGGATGCGGATGCCGGTCAGATCGTAGACCTCCTCGAACGAAATGCTCTGCTTCTGCATCTTCTGGTAGATGCCGTAGAGATGCTTGGGCCGCCCGTGCACTTCCCCCGGGAGCGCGGCCTCGTCCAGCGCCTGCTTCACCACCTGGATCACTTCCTGAATGTACTGCTGGCGGTCTTCATCCC
Organism: Nitrospiraceae bacterium; assembly: GCA_035457545.1. Classification (GTDB taxonomy): domain Bacteria; phylum Nitrospirota; class Nitrospiria; order Nitrospirales; family Nitrospiraceae; genus Nitrospira_G. Next base: position 8,771 of record DATIBM010000310.1, on the reverse strand, counting down.
GCTTGGCGACCTTCTGGACCAGCATTTCGTAGACATCGGGCTTAAGATGGCGCAGGCAGAGGTCTTCCAGCTCGTTCTTCAACCATCCGATGCCGAGGCGATTCGCCAGCGGCGCGTAGATTTCGAGCGTTTCCTGCGCGATTTCCTGCTGCTTGGTCGCCCGGTGATGCTGGAGGGTCCGCATGTTGTGCAAACGGTCGGCGAGCTTCACGAGGACGACCCGGATGTCGTCCGCCATGGAGAGCACCATCTTGCGGAAGTTCTCCGCCTGCTTTTCCTCGTAGTTCTTGAAGGGGATCTTCCCGATCTTGGTGACCCCCTCGACCAGCCGGACGATCTCCTTGCCGAACTGGCGTTCCAACTCCTGGTGAGTCGCGAGGGTGTCTTCGAGCGTGTCGTGCAGCAGGCCGGCGACGATTGCGTGCTCGTCGCCCTTCAAGGCGGTGAGGATGCCCGCCACGGCGAGCGGGTGATGCAGGTAGGGTTCCCCGGACTTGCGCGTCTGGCCTTCGTGCGCCTTGGCCGAGTAGTCATAGGCCTTGCGGATCAAATTGACGTCCGCGTCGGCATAGTAGCTCTGCAGCCGGGCGATCAGCGCATCGATGTCCGTGATGGTTTCATAAGGCATGGCCTGTCCCTTATGACGCAGGCGTCGGCCGCAAATCCCGGATGCGCAGTTGAACCTGCTCCAACCCTCCCCAGCGATTGACTTCCGGCACGAAGGCCAGGTCCACCGGTTGATGGGCGGGAATCCCCCGCTCGGCCAGCGATCCCATGCGAAAGCCGATGCTGGAAAACGGAAACGACTGACCCTGTCTCACCGTCAGCTTTAAATGGTTCTCCCCGACGACCCTCGCATCCAACACTTTCAAATTCCGCACCGCCAGGAGCGGCTCCGGATTCCCCTCGCCGAAGGGATTCAGCGCATCCAGCTCGCGGATCAGCTTCAGGGTCACGTCGGCTAATTGTACCTCAGCATCGAGTCGCAACGTAGGGACCTGCCTGACCGCTTCATGCCCGCCGGCCAGGGCTTGGAACCGCTCGCGAAACGCCGGCAACCGCTCCTCCCGGATCGTCAAGCCGGCCGCGCCCGGATGCCCGCCGAATCCGTCCAGCAGATCGCGGCAGGCGGCCAGCGCCTCGTAGGCGTCGAACCCCGGCACGCTGCGCACGGACCCCTTGCCGATTCCCTGGTCATTGACCGTGAGGACGACGGCGGGCCGATGGTACCGTTCGACCAGGCGCGCGGCCGCAATCCCAACCACGCCCAGATGCCACTGCCGGGACCATTCAACGATCGCGGACAGATCCGCCGCTGCAGCCAGGCCGGCCGTCAACTCCCCGACCACGCCTTCTTCGATCTGCTGGCGTTCCCGATTGAGGGCATCCAAATGTTCGGCCAGGCTGCGCGCCTGTTCCTGAGAAGGCGTCGTGAGGAGTTCGACGCCCAACTTCGCATGGTCCAGGCGTCCGGAGGCATTCAGCCGGGGCACGAGCTTGAAGGCCAGCACCCCGGTATTGCAGGGCCGCGTGAGGCCCGCCACCTCCTTGAGGGCGCGGATGCCCGGGCGGGTCCCCTGGTTGATGAGCGCCAGGCCGCGCCGGACGAACAGGCGGTTCTCGTCCACCAGCGGAACGACATCGGATACGGTCGAGAGGGCCACCAGATCGTCCTGCCGGGCCAGGACCTCCGGCGCGCCCCCGTACTTCATCGAGTGGGCCTGTGAAACTTTATAGGCCAAAGCGCCAGAGCAGAGGGCCGGAAACGGGTAGCGGGCATCCCGCCGGTGAGGATTCACGACCCCCAGGGCCGGCGGCATGGCCTGGTCCGTCCGGTGATGGTCCGTCACGATGACATCCATGCCCAGTTCGTTGGCGGCCGCGATTTCGCGGTGCGAAGTGGTCCCGCAATCGGACGTCACGAGCACCGTGACGCCCTGTACATGGAGCCGCCGCACCGCCGCCTCATTGAGCCCATAGCCTTCTTGGATGCGATGTGGAATATAGAGACAGGTTCGGAGCCCGCAGGCCGCGAAGTAGGTCATATAGAGGCTCGTGGCCGACATCCCGTCCACGTCATAGTCGCCGTAGAAACAGACCAGTTCGCCGGCCACACGAGCCTGTTCCAGTCGGTCGATCACCGCCTCCATATCCGGCAGCAGAAAGGGGTCATGCAGCGAAACGCTCTCGGCTCCCAGCCAGCGGGACGCTTCCGCATGGCTCGTGATTCCGCGCGCGAGCAGCACCGACGCGGTCACGGGTGAAATGGTCAAGGCCTGCGAAAGCCCTCTTTGGCGGTCCTGATCGATCGTGGGAAAAATCCAAAGTCGAGAACGCATGGCTCCAGGAAGAGGAACGGTGCGAGGATGAGTGCGTAGGCCGTTGAACGATTGGTGCGCGAGTCTAGCGGGCCGGCAAGCCCATGTCAAACGGAGCGGCAACGGGTGCGATGGACGGGCCGGCAAGCAGGCTGCGGAACTCGGCCGGCTGGGCCAGGGGCTGATGGCTGGTGAAGAGACGAGAAGCGCGGTCGGGAGTGCGGAACCGTGAGTGACTCGGGTCTCGAGTCACTCACCACCTTTTTGCACGTAGTTTTTCACGAATTCTTCGGCGTTCTTTTCGAGCACGTCGTCGATCTCATCAACGAGCTTATCGATGTCTTCTTTCAGCTTCTTCCCGGTTTCGACAACCTTGGGATTGGCTTTGACCTCGTCCTTGTCTTTCGCTTGCGGCTCTTTTCTGGTTTCCGGTCTCCGTTCCTGCTTTTCCATGGAGCACCTCCCAGTCACGCCCGAGGACGTTTCCGTTCCCGTGATGGATCATCTACCGGTCACCATACTCTAGGGAGATTCAGCCCGTCAAGCCGCCGAAGATTCGCCGCAATCACATTTGCCGATCCCGTCGATCCTTTCGATCCGATTGCTCCGACATCTCACACGATCAGCGATACGATCAACAAGGCCACGATGTTGATCACCTTGATCATGGGATTGATTGCCGGACCGGCCGTGTCCTTGTAGGGATCGCCGACCGTATCGCCGGTGACGGCCGCCTTATGGGTTTCCGTGCCCTTCTTGCCCTGCTCCTCGATGTACTTCTTGGCGTTGTCCCAGGCGCCGCCGCCGCTGGTCATCGAAATCGCCACGAAGAGGCCGGTCACGATGCTCCCGACCAGGACGCCGCCCAAGGCCTCCGGACCCAGGATGACCCCGACCAGGATCGGCGAGGCCACCGGAATGATGCCCGGCACCATCATCTTCTTGATGGCCGCCTGGGTCACAATGTCCACGCAGGTGCCGTATTCCGGCTTGCCCGTGCCCTCCATGATCCCCTTGATCGTCCGGAACTGCCGGCGCACCTCTTCCACCACGAGGCCCGCGGCCTGCCCGACGGCCTTCATGCAGAGCGAGCCGAAGATGAAGGGCAGCATCCCGCCCAAGAACAGGCCGACGAGAACGGAGGGGTTGGAGAGATCGAAGCTGCTGGCGGCGCTGCCTTTTTCGACCTCGCGCGCATATTCGGCGAACAGGACGACGGCAGCCAAGCCGGCCGAGCCGATCGCATAGCCCTTGGTCACAGCCTTGGTCGTATTGCCGACCGCGTCCAGTGGATCGGTGATGTTGCGGACTTCGCTGCCGAGGTGCGCCATCTCGGCGATGCCGCCCGCGTTGTCCGTAATCGGCCCGAAGGCGTCGATCGCCACCACGATGCCGGCCATCGAGAGCATCGAGACCGCCGCCACGGCGACCCCGTACAGCCCGCCGCCCGCCGCCCCCCCACAGATCCAGAAGCTCAGCAGAATGGCCGCACCGATCACCACCACCGGCCAGGCGGTGGCCTGCATGCCGACCGCCAGCCCCGCGATGATGTTCGTCGCATGGCCGGTTTCACTGGCCTTGGCGATCTCCTTCACCGGCGCATAACTCTTCGAGGTGTAGTAGTCGGTAATGAACACCATCGCAAGGGTCACGACTAGGCCGAGCAGGGCCGCGAGGTAATAGCTGACACCGCTCACGCCGCCCACCCCGTCCATGATGGCGTTGGTGATGGGAAAGAAGGCCACTGCCGCAATCCCGCCAGCCACGAAGAGGCCCTTGTACAGCGCCGGCATGATCTCGCCGCCTGGGCTGACTTTCACGAACAGAATCCCGATGATCGTCGCAAAGATCGTCACGGCCCCCAGCGCAAGCGGATAGAGAATGGGCTGGGTTTGCCCCTTGAACAGGGTATAGGCCAGCACCATGGCCGCCACCGTCGTGACCGCATAGGTTTCAAACAGGTCTGCCGCCATGCCGGCGCAGTCGCCGACATTGTCGCCCACGTTGTCCGCGATCACCGCCGGGTTCCGGGGGTCGTCCTCCGGAATGCCCGCCTCGACTTTCCCGACGAGATCGGCCCCCACATCCGCCGCCTTGGTATAGATGCCGCCGCCGACCCGGGCGAACACCGAGATCAAGCTCCCGCCGAACCCCAAGCTGAGCAGAGCATGAATCGCCTTCTCCTGCCCGGCAATCAATTGGGCGATCGAATAGAAGGCCGTGATCGCCAGCAGGCCAAGCCCGATCAGGAGCAGCCCGGTCACGGCTCCCCCGCGGAAGGCCACGGTCAAGGCGGCGTTCATGCCGTCGTGCGCGGCCTGGGCCGTCCGGACGTTCGCACGGACCGCGATGATCATGCCGACGTACCCTGCGAGGGCCGAGGCGCCGGCTCCCACCAGGAATCCGATGGCGGTCAGCAGCCCGAACTTCTCGGATACGAAACCGGCGGCCCAGAGGACGACAAAGAGTCCGGCCGCCACGATGCCGACGGTGCGATACTGCCGGTTCAGGTAGGCCCCAGCCCCTTCCTGAATGGCCTTGGCGATGTCCTGCATCTTTTGGTTACCCGGGTTCAGCTTGAACACCCACATGGCCAAATAGAGCCCGTAGGCGATCCCGGCCGCCGCCGCCACCAGTGCGAACGTCACAATCGCTGAATCACTCACTGTCTTGTCCTCCTGCCATGGGTGAGACGCTCTGTCTGTTCATGCCGCTCTCCGTGGCTTCAGCCCATCGACAGAACGTTGCCACAGGAGTCTGCGAAGGGACAACCGCGGATGGAGCGGATTGGATCTGCGCGGATAACTACGTGAGAAATCGGGCCATTTTATATGGACCGCTTCCCAGGATCAAGCCGAAAGGTGGGAGGCGTGAAGCCTATCGCCCAGGCGGTATCGTACGATACGTCAAAGGTCTTCAGTGCTTCCCCGTCGTCGTGGGCGCCACCCAGTTCGCCGCTCCTCTAGCCGGAGAGAGCGATCAAGAGATTGCTGCTGCCGTTCATAATCACCCAGATAAGCCCGCATGAGGCTCTTCCAGAGCTTCCCGTGATTGGGAACGGAGAAATGCAGGAGTTCGTGCACGATGACATAATCGCCCACCCCTCGATCGAAATGGAGCAAGGCGGCATTGAAGTTGAGATTGCCCTGCAGTGAACAGGAGGCCCATTTGTGACGCATCGGCCGGATTGCCAGAAAACGAACCTCCACCCCCAATCTATCGGCCCACTCCAAGACCCGACTCTTGAATTCTTCCTTGTCCCGCCATCCGTTCATGTCAGGCCTCCGGTCGTTTCTGCAACCCGGAGAAAAGATCGTCAACGATCGCGGTCACTTTATTCAAGTCCTCTTCCTGGGCCACCATGGCGAACGTCACTTGCTGGCGCAATTCGCGAAGGTCTTTTTCACTGCGAGGCCAGTTCGGATACTGGGCGAAAGCTTGCCCAACCTTCCGCGCCACGTCCTCGGCATGCGACAGGCCTCCGTCTCGGAGTGTCGTGAACACAAAGAAGGTCAAGGCATCGAGCCCGCGCGCAGCCTGTTCGCGTTTCCGTTGCTCGTCCCCTTCGATCGCTCTGAGAAGCGCCGCCAGCGTGTCCTCGGTGCCGGTCTGGCGGTCTTCAAAACTCTCCTGGACCGCCTTGGCCCGCTCGGCCATGGCCATCAAAAAAGGGTCGTCGCTGTTCTCCTCCGCGGACTTCTGAATCGCCTTCACCAGGTTGATGATCTTCGTCGCCTTGCCGCTTTGCTGCTGCTTGATGGTCTCGATGGCTTGGGGATCAAGACGGATGTGATGCGTGGCAGGCTCCCTGACGAGCAACGCATCAATGTGCCGCTGGACCAACTCGTTCGTCTTTTTCTGAAAGGCACGATCGACATAGACACGCTTGGCATAGGCGTTGCTCACCACTTGGTAGATGGCCGACAGGGTCGTGTACCCCTCCATGAACGGCCGCAGAAACGCATCGGGCGAGATGATTTCATATAGCATCTCGATTTCCTTGTACTCCTTGAAAAACTCCTTTCGCCGGTCCTTATCGCGAAAATGTTCGATCAGATTGTCCACATCCTTGTCGTCGAAGTTCCGTCGCACCAGCCTGAGATAGCCGGGCGCCTTGCCCTCCATCTTTGCCTTGAAAAGCTGCTTGAGCAGGGCCAGGTCCTTGACGATGGCGTTGACTTCTTCGCTGTCGAACGCCAGCGCCTTCTCCAGCTTGTCGAAGATGCCGACGAAGTCCAGCACGAAGCCGTGCGGTTTAACCATCTCATGGGCTTCATTTTCATAGGGCCGGTTCACCCGGGCGATGGCCTGCAACAGCGTATGGTCGCGCATCGGCTTATCCAAATACATCGCATAGAGGATCGGCGCGTCAAACCCGGTCAGGAGTTTTTCCGTGACGATCAAGATCTTCGGGAATTCGCCGAACTTGGTGAAGGCTTTGCGGATCTGTTTCTCACGGGTCTCATCCAGATGCCATGTCTTCATGTGAGGAGGGTCGTTGTTGTTCCCCGTGTACACGATGGCCGAGCATTCGGGAGGCATGATGGTGTCCAGCGCCTCTTTGTAGAAGGCGCAGGCCTCTCGATCCACCGCGACCAGAAACGCCTTGTACCCCAATGGCTCGACGTTGGTCCGATAATGGCTCGCCACATAATCGGCCACTTGCTTGATCCGCTCCCGCCCTTTGAGGAAGTTCTTCAGATTCACGGCCCGGTCGAGGATCTTGTTCAACTCCTCGATATCGGCGATCCCTTCCGTCTCAACCAAAGAGAGAAATTCCCGCTCCATCACCTCATGAGGGACCAACATCTCGTTCGGCGCCAAGTTGTAGTAAAGCGGTAAAGTCGTGCCGTCGTCGATGCTCTCGGCAATCGAATACTTGTGCAGGTAGCCCTTGTCGTCCTCGCAACCGAACGTCTTGAACGTTCCGCGGCCGTAGGCCGTCTTGTCGATGGGCGTGCCGGTGAATCCGATGTAGGAGGCGTTCGGCAGACCGGCCAGGAGATAGTTGCCGAGATCTCCGCCGGTCGTCCGATGCGCTTCGTCGATCAGGACGAAGATGTTGGATCGCGTATTCAGATTGGCCGGCATGTCGCGGAACTTGTGGATCATGGTCACAATCAGACCCCGGTAGTCCTGCCTTAGTAGACGAGTCAGTTCGACCATCGAATAGGCATGCGCCACGTTGTGCAGGCCGACTGCCGCGAGATTTTTGAGAAGCTGGTCTTCCAGCTCGTTCCGGTCGATCATCAGCAGAATGGTCGGCTTGTCGGCCTCCGGCGCTTTGAAGAGCAATTCGGCCGCCTTGATCATCGTATAGGTCTTGCCGCTCCCTTGCGTATGCCACACGAGGCCACGGGTCCGCTTGGCATCGAGCGCCCGGGCCACCACCCGGTCCACGGCGGCGGTCTGATGCTGTGCCAGGATCAGCTTCTGAAGCTCCTCGTCCTTTTCCGCGAACAAAATAAAATCCTTGAGAAAGCGCAACACCATCGGCACCGAGCAGAAGGTTTTCATCTTCGCTTCAAGCTGTCCGGCTGCTTCATGCTTCCAGCGAAAGATGTTCCGCCGAACCGTGTTCCACGTCACGCCATACGAAAAGCCGATGGCGTCCGTGGCAGTAAACAGCATCTCCGGCACCATGACCTCCGGCGTCTCCAGATGGTAGCGCCGAATCTGATCGATGCCGAGCGCGATGGCCTCTTCTTTGTTGGCATTCTTGCACTCGATCACCAGCACCGGAATGCCGTTGATGAAAAAGACGACGTCCTCGCGCGTTCCAAAGCGGCCATTGTGGACGGAGAACTCCTCGGTGACTTCGTACCGATTCCGCCAGCCCTTGCGGGAGCGAGCCAGATCGCCATAATCGATCAGAACAAGATCCAGCTCACGGTTGTCGTCGGACGAGAAGAACGTCCGCTGGTTGCGCAGGTAGGCGAGGAAATCGCGATTACCGTAGATGTCCGAGTGCAGGCGCAGAAGCTCGCCGACGAGTGCCCCTTCTGCTTCCTTGTACTTGGGGTTGAACTCGCGGACCTTGGCATGCAGCAGATCCCCAAAGAAGAGAGAGGCATGGCGGGCACGCTCTGCGATCTCCCTCTCCTCGCTTGCGGGGAGAGGGTCGGGGTGAGGGGCAAACCCCCGCCGCCGCTCGGCCTCGTCCCGCGGCACAAGGATCCAGCCGATCTCTTGGGCGTATGCCAAGATGCGGGCTTGGACGGTCTTATGCTCACCAGGAGAAGGCATGCTAAACAACCGGTTTCAGAAAGAGGGTAATGGTGCCCCGAAAGAGGGTAATAACTGGCCTCTCATTACCCTCTTTTCTTAGGCTTGGCACCCTGGCCTGCGGTTAGCTCTTCTTTTAGCTCTTTTCGGTCAGTCATTAGCTCTTTTCCCCTTTCAGGCACCAGAGCGCCCCAGGACCACGCCCGATGGCTTCGATCCGACCCTCTT
>DATIBM010000309.1:0-2502 GCA_035457545.1 Nitrospiraceae bacterium | reverse complement strand
ACCGGCGAACTGTTCTCGATCTTTTGCGCGGAAAGCGAAATGAAGGGTCGGACGATCGTGCTGTACGGCGACATCATTTTCGACAACACGATTCTGGAAAAGCTCCTGAAAAGCTCCGCCGATATCACCCTCATCGTCGATCTCGCTTGGCAGGACCAACAGCAGCGGGGCGCGCAACCCGCTCACATCAATCCGGACCTGGTCACATTGGCCGATCCCCCGGGGAAGAGTTACCTCTCGCGGTTCGTCATGCCGGAGGGAAACCATCGCATTCTGAAGATCGGCCAACATCTCCCCCATGATCAGACTCACGGTGAGTTTATCGGCATGGCGATGTTTTCGGAGAAGGGCGTTCAGGCAATGACCGGTCTGTACCGCGACCTCTTGGCGTCCCGCGCAGAGCGGCCGTTCCATGAGGCGCCGAGTCTGGCCAAAGCCTCCTTCACGGATATGATTCAGGAACTCATCGACGCGGGCCACACCGTCCAGGCCGTGCCGATCTTCAAAGGCTGGATGGAAGTCGACTCCTTCGAGGAGTATCAGAAAGCCTGGGCCAACCTGCGCCAGTAGCGGCAGGATGCTGAAAAGGCCCGCCCTCGCCGCTTACTTCCGATTCGCCGGGAGCCACCCCTTCCTGCTGCAGACAATCTCGCAAGATGTTCAAAAAGGCCGTCCAGCGCGGCCGCAGCAAGCGAGGAGACGAAGCGTACTTTTTCCCGTACGTTGAGTCTCTGAGCGCCGCGAGAACAAAGCTGGCGTACTTTTTCAACATCTTGCTAACTTACCGAGAGTAGATCCCAGTTAACGTCGCCTTCCCCAACCGGTTCGCGTTGATCATGAACCCGACCAGCGCCGCGGTGGCATCGGCCGGGACATCCAGCTTGTCGGTCTTGAGCGCGTGGACCGTAAAGATGTACCGGTGCTTGCCATGCCCAACCGGCGGGCAGGGGCCTCCGTATCCCACAGTCCCGAAATCCGTCCTGCCTTGGACGGCGCCGGGCGGCAGTTGCGGCGACTCGGCGCTGCCCGCGCCGGTCTTGAGCTCCGTGACATCGGCCGGGATGTTGTAGACCACCCAATGCCACCAGCCGCTGCCGGTCGGCGCGTCCGGATCATAGGCCGTGATCGCAAAGCTCTTCGTCCCCTCCGGAGCTCCGGCCCAGCTCAAAGCAGGCGACAGATTGCCGCCGTCGCAGCCGAATCCCTTGTAGACGTGTTTCAGGCTGATTTTCGTGTTCGGCACGATGTCAAGGCTGGTCACCGTGAACCCGCTCTTCTCCTTCTCTTTTGTCCTTTCTTTTTCTTTGCCCTTCTCCTTGGCAAAGGCCGAAACCGGCAACAGCAGCATGCAGGCCAATAGACCGATGAGCAGCCTGCTAGGAGCCTGTCCGACATTGCCGTTCGTAACGAGGCGAAAGAGGTGCGGCAAGATGCGAGGCCGCAGGCCCGGAAAAACCGGAGGTGTATTCGCTGGAATCGGGACCCATTGCTCTGCAGATTGCAATGGGTGCCCCGGATTTTTTCGGGCCGAGAACGACGCAGATGGCTGCGGATCGTTCGCCGCAGTAGAAGGGTCAATGGCAGACAGGCTCCTAAACATGGACATCTCCTTATGTGATCTTGTGATCTGAAGCGCGAATGGGTTCGGCATTCGCGCCGTCCCAAGCGATGACCGACGTAAAACTACAGACTGCCTCCGCCACTGTCAATGCCGGTCATGTCACGTAAGGACAGGAAAGAAAATTTGAGGCGGTCCATTAGAATCCGACCATACCTAATTCCTCTGTTGCACTCTCTGTTTCACGGAACTCCTTATCCACTCCGTGCCACACCTGCAAGATCCCAATAAGGGCCTTAGCCCTCCCCTCATGAATTGTATTAAGTTTGGCATAGTGGTGCGCCTTTCTCCAATGTCCGAGTTGCGCCGTCGCCCTCGCCACGGCCTCCAGCGCCCGCGCTTTCGCGCGGGGGTCAGCGATCCGACTTGCCACGGATACCGCCTCACCTAGATACCGGGCAGATGCAAGCCCTATAGCGACTACTTCGAGGGTTGGACGGTCGTTTCCCCCTCCAAGCTCGGCAAGATCCCTTTTCACCATTTGTATCTGGCCCCAGGGGCTGAACCACCCGGCCACACCTCCAATGAGCAGACAGAGCACTCCAATACCTGCCCATTGACGTCGGCGCCATCTTTGTTTGGTTTTTTCAAAAAGTTGCTCCTTCTGAATCCTCTGCGCGCCCCAGATCAGGTAGGGCCGGTTGCGTTCGATCAGTCGCCAGTCTCTCCAGCCCAAGAGATAGGATGGATGGCGGTCATTGCCGAGCCATTCATTGACTCGACGATCGAGGATTTGATTGGCTCGGTCCGCTTCTGAGAGTTGTTTCCCAGCCGACTTGCGAACCGCCGGTATCAAGCATTCATGTGCCAGTTCATAGGCGAGTTCACGCTGTTCCCCTTCGCCCTGTTGTTCCTGGGGCGTGATCAGCCGGACCTGCGGACTA
>DATIBM010000308.1:0-7757 GCA_035457545.1 Nitrospiraceae bacterium | reverse complement strand
CAGCCCGTGATACCGGCCGACCCACCCGCTGTTGTAATTCAAGCCGAGCCCGAAATTGGAAAACAGGCCGATGCCCAATTTGATGTCCTGACCCAAACCATGGACATAGAACAAACTGGCGCCCGGCAACACTCCAAGCGGGTTTCCACCGTCGTTTCCTTCCACCGTCGTTCCGGCGCTTGGGCTGAAGCCGATGCTTCCATAGAGCAATTGCGCCCCCGCCTGGAACTGGTTGCCCTCGAGCAAACTCATGCCGGCCGGATTCTTCAGAAGCGTGGCCGGGTCCTGGGCGCGCGCAGCCCAGCCCGCACCAGCCAGTCCGACATCGGCTGTGCCGATTTCATAAAGCGAGAGACCCCCGCCTAGCGCCTGAGCCGAAGCCACCAGTATCGTGGTGAGCGTCGTTGCAAGCGCCACTCTTCGCGGCATGGGGCTCCTCATACCGCGTTTCATCGAGAACTGGCGCTACTTCATCATCTTTTCCACGGTCTTTCGCAGATCGGCCGATTTGGGGTTGCTCACGCTGTGCTTGATGATGATGTCCGTTGGTCGGACGTCCTTCTCGTAATAGGCCCGATTGGAATCATTCGAGACGGCAATGATCGCCCCTTCGGCCGATATCCCCGCAAAGACGCCCTTCTTCCGCGCATAGGACAGGATATCGGCCGCGATTCCGCGAACCGAGACCCCTTCCCCGGCGGGACCGACGGCCATCGAGACGTCCGCGCCCAGCTTGAAATCGGTCCGATAGAATTCTTCGAGTCCCTTTTGAGTCCTGACCACCAGCACCATCTCCGACACATCAGCCCCGATTTGGAGGCCGAAACTGGCCGATCCGATGGTGTAGAAGGCAGGTTCGGACCAGGCACCGGTCTTCTCGTCCCGGACCAGCAACACCCCGCTGCCTCCCGCGCCGCCGAAGACAAAGGCCCCTCGGACAAATTGCGGAACGATGAAGATCGCCTTGGCCTCCGACTTCAGGTCTCGAATCGGACCGCCCAGGCTTGGATCCGCCGCGAAGGCCTCCACGGTCAGACGGGCCTTCTCAACGAGTTCCTGCTGTTCGGCGAAGTCGCTAGCCTGTGACGGTGACGCCATCATCAGCGCGTTCAGCGCCAGCACCACCAGGCTAACTCTTAACCAAAGGAGAGGAGTGTGCATTCGATCGGTTCCGCAACTCTTCGGCTGTTCGGACATCATGTGAGACCTCCTCTTGTGGTGTTGTAAGAACGCGGATTATTTCTCGGTCGGTGGCGCAAGATTGAGATCCACCTCCCCGCTTTCATCGAACGGGATCGTGAAGCGGCTGGGCGCTTCCGCGAAGGCCTTGCCTTTGAGGCGGTAGCGCAGTTTCGTTGCCGATGAACTCATTCCTTGCATCTGGCGAAGAAAACTGCCGATGCCGGTAATGACCTCCGCGGTAAGGACCTCCGAGCCGAAGCGCGGAATGGTGAGGGACTGACCTGACATCCCGTTGCCGAACTCCTTCTCGTTCAGGTCGATCTCAAATCGTATGCCGTTGATGCCCAGATCGAAGTTGTTCGGGTTCTGGATACGAAGTTGGACGTCGAAGCGTTGCTCGAAGATGGCGACGTCTTTCGGGGCAATATTGGCAATGCCGAATTTCGGCGTCTCGAAATCCTTTGGCAACGTGGAACAGGCAGTGACCACCAGGCCGAGTAGGACCGCCCAGCCCCGAATGACTCTCCTGGGACTCGATTGAGTCTGCATGACTGGTCTCCGGCGACGGTTTCAGCGCGACGGCACAAGAGAATGACGGGCGTGCAACCACCCGTTCGTTGTTTGGCAAGACCTATTGCATGACCATCGCCAAGAGATTGCGCGCCGGCTCTCCGCCCGCCTTTCCGACGAAATCGCCCAGGACTTGCGAGAACTTCGGCACCATTTCGCTACCCATTCCCAGGCGAGAGAATGCGGATTCCAGTCCGCCTTTGTCTTTGATCGGACCCGTCACGGCTCCGAGGTCCTTCGCGCTCTTCATGAACGTGTCGGCTCCGGGAATCATGCTGCTAAGGGAGGAGAAATCGGACCCGGGCAACTTTTCCTTAGCCAGAGTCAGCACGGACCCGGTCCCGCCGGTGGCTTGGTTCTGAGTCACGCCGAGCTGGCTGCTCAACAGTTTCGTCAGCGTGTCCATACCTCCCATCGACTGAAATTCCGCGCAGCCGGACCAGAGGAATGCCGTGATGAGAAGCGCAATTGTTGACCCTCTCCTGTACGACATGGCTGCCTCCTTCAGATTGAATTCGAAGCGATGACGGCCAGCGACTCTCTCCGTCCGATGAGATCTCGATCACTTGAGTAGGGCGTCCGCGGCCTTGCGCAATTGTTCGGAGCCTGGATTGCTGACACTCCCTTTCAGGAGAATGTCGATCGGTTTGACCGGCTGTTGATAATACGCACGGTTGGCCTCATCCGACGCCACGATGACCGCTTCATCCAGGACAATCCCGGCGAAGGCGCCCTTGCTGCGAGCATAGGACACAAGGTCGGCCTTCATGCCGTGCAAGGAAGCGCCCTCCCCGACCGGTCCCAGAGACATCGTGGCGTCTCCCCCGAGTGTGAAACTTGTGTGATAGAACTTCTTGAGGCCCCGGTCCGTCCTGACGAGCATGAGGAGTTCCGACGTGTCCAACCCGATCTGCAATCCGAAGCTCGCCGACCCGATCGTATAAAACGCCGGCTGGGACCACTCCCCGGTCTCCTGATATTTGACCAACAACAAGCCGCTGCCTCCCGCTCCGCCAACAATAAACGCCCCTCGGACAAGTTGCGGGACGATAAAGATCGCCTTGATGTCTTGGGCTCCGTCCCGGATCATGGCGAGCAGCTCCGGGTATGATGAAAAGGCTTCGAGTGTGAGTTGTGCCTTGGCGACAAGCTGCTGCTGTTCGGCTGCCTCCTCCGAATCCCCAGCGGGTGATGCGGATGATGCCGGTCCCCACGCCATGACCGCGAATGCCACCACCGCCGCCACGCGGGGCCAAACCGGGCGGTGTCCTGATGGGCGCTTCATACGTGACTCCAGGCAGATGAGATTGAGCGAGTTCGATCGATCGGACGATGCCGGCAACCATGAGGAATCTTAAAATTCAGACCCGAGGGGCACAACTGTCAATTCTGACAGGTCAGATCATTTAGGCGTGACGAGAAATCGAGAGTCTTGGAGGGATGCATTCGTCGAAAGGCAAGATTCTCGGAGTCAAAACCGATAGGAGGCGCCGATGGCGACGTTTGTATTGTGCACGATGCCTGGCTCGAAACTTTGCCGGCGTTGCGATCGCTGAAAGCCGATCAGCACGCCCCACCGAGACGACAGTCGATAGCGGGCGTTGATTTCGCCGAGCCAGACGGTTTCATGGCCGTCTTTCCGCTCATCCCCCACAATGCCGCTGGTCCAGTTGTTCCGTTCATAATGCACGCCACATTCGAACCCTAAACGCTCGGTCAACTCCGCTTCCAACCCCAGGGCAACGTAATGGTTGATGTAAGAGACATCGTCTTCCAGGGCCGGCTGGTTGCGGCCGTCCGCCAACCCGCGCTCGTAATGGTATCCAATGGTGAACGCCATGCGCTCGGTCATGTGCCACACCAGATGCGGGCCGACCGTCCAAAAATTTGTGTTCCGGTGCTCAAAGGCATCGTTGTAGAGTCGAGCGCCATAACGCGCCAATAGGCGCAGTTCCCAACGATCCGACAATCGTTGCTCCAGCCTGACCGATCCGACGTGGCTGGTCACCCGCTCCTCAGCCAGGGAGTCGGTGCGCTTGCTTTCGTTGTCGCCCAGCAGTAGGTTCGGCGTGGAATAGAAGCGGACGCGTATTTTCGTGTCCGGCGTAAATGCATGGAGGGCCTGGATGCCGAAACTCCCGTGGTTGAAGCGAGGGTTCACCGCGTAGACGAAAGCTTGTCCGCGAACAGCAACCTCTGTACGCCCCCATTGCGAAGCGAAGGATCGTGCAACAGTCAGCTCCGGCTCCATCACCATGTCCGAACCCTTTCCGGTCAGGACCGAATCCAGCACGGGCTGGGTGGGGTCGCCGTGCAGGCTCAAGCGGCGCGTGGCCGAAAACAGAGCCACATCATCGGTATAGTGAAGATTGCCGACGGCATTGACGGACCATTCTGCGGCAGCGCCGGAGGCGGTTGCGCAGACGATAAGCAGGTCGATGAGGCCGATGCGGCAGGATCGGCCTATTGATTCCAGCGAGTTCACCGCGAGCCAATCCTATTTCCCCCCTCGGGGAAAACGTCAGCCGGCCCCCGGCGAACCTTGCGGCGGATAGTCCAACGACCCTCGGATCTCGGCGATCTTCTCCTTGGGTAGGTTCGGCAAGTACAGGGCTCGCTGGGCCTTCCATTCCTTGACCTGTGCCTCGACCGCGTGAACGCGGCTTTCATCGACCGGCTTGCCAGGTAGCTCATACTGAATTTGCGCCGGGAAGGCAAAGTCCGATCCCGCCGCCGCGACGATGTCCATGATTCGCAGATTCAGGTCTTCGGCGATTTCCAGGGATTCCGTGTAATCCGTCACCCCGATGTAGGCAAAGACGCCCACATTCAACGAATAATCGCCGAATCCGAGAAACCGCACCCACAAAGGCTCCGGGAGGACTTTGGGATGCGCATAGAGCATCTTCTGCACTTCAACGAGAATGTATCGGATCTGATCCGGCGTGGTCTCGTACCGAAGACCAATTTCCGGGTGGTACCAAAATCGATCGCGGGCTGAGTAGTTGTCCAGGTGTAGATTGGCAAACTCGCCATTGGCCACGGTGATCACGCTCCGGTCGAGCGTACGGATGCGGGTCGCCCGCAGGCCGATCTCCTCCACGGTCCCCACCTTGTCGCCGAAGCGGCAGAAGTCGCCCACGCGCACCGGTTGCGACGAAAACAACGTCAGGGCTCCGAAGATATTTTCCAGGCTCTTCTGGGAAGCCAGCGCCACCGCGACGCCGCTGATGCTGAGACCCGCCAGCAGGGTCGTGACCTTGAATCCCATATTGTCCAACCAGAGCAAAATGATTCCGGTGATCACCACCAGCTTAACCAGCCGCGAGACTGGTGAAACCAATACCCGCGCGCCGGCCAGCCCCTTGCGGTCGAGGTCCCCAAGGATGCGGGAGGCGCCGAAGTCCACCATCCGAATCAGCAGCCAGGCCAACGCGAAGAGCGGAATCGTCGCGACCTGCATCAGCGCGCTGAAGGCGACAGAGGGCCCAATGAGCGGGCTCAAGGCTCTGGCGAGCAGGATCCAGACGAGAAGCTTGAGAGGAGCGGCAAAAAACCGTTCCAGACTTTCTGCGCGCTGCACGCTTACCAACCGCAGAATCCTTCCTACGAGCCAGATGATCCACGTGGCGACTGGGTACAGCAGGAGCAGGACGACGATGGTCAGAACCCATTGCCACAGATGAATGCCGAGCATTGAATAATCGAACATCCAGGCCGGGAAGAATCGTTCGAGCGGGCCATAGCCATATTCCTGGTATAGTGCCAGGATGTCCGCTGTGGTCGTGGATGCGAATTTCCAGATGTAGGCGCCGTCTCCGTACGGAACCTGTTGCAGCAAGATGTCATAGGACTTGCCGCCGGCGGCAAGACGCCCGACCCGATCGCGCCCCGCCGGCAGATTATCCTGACGATCACCTTCAGGGGACGAACTCAGGAGTTCAAGATCGATGAAAAGGGCGCGATCCAGAATGATCTTGAGTTGGCGCGCCAAATCAGGCCCCTGACTTTCGTCGAGACCGGGAGGCAGGTTGCGGAGATCCAGGTATTCGGCCGCCCGTGCATAGTCCCGCTCTCTTCCGGCCTTAAGAAATCCCTTGACGGCGGATCGGGGGGTCTGGCGACCCAGCGGATCTACGGGAATATCGGGGCCGCCTGATTCCGGCGCGACGTCTTCCCCGGCCCGTCGTTCCTTTGCACCCTTGATCAGTTCCTTGACGGACGGCTTCGCCTGATCGCCGGCCGCCCATAGCGGCAGCGGGTGCGGCAGATTCGTCATGAGCATCGCAGTTCCCGCGATCATCAATACCAATCCCAGACGCCTCGTGAGTCCCCTCATGGCATGTCCCTCCTTCGCGTTCCGGATACTACGGCACAGGCTGTCGAAATGTGCGTAATGATCATCGACTGGAACAGTCGCGTCAATGAAATAGGGCGGGAGAATATGGATGGGGCCGCGCGGGTGGTGGCGTACGGTAAACGCCATTCACCTTGAACTCACGACAACGGGTGAATCTACGTCATTTGTGCAATTTAGTGAATTTGGATCCTTCCAAAGTTAGGTTGTACATGAGGCCCTTCTGGCCGAACACAAACCCCACGATCGGGTCCTTGATCTTGGTGGTATCGATCGAGCCGCCTGCTCCAAGGGTGACCAATGCGACCGACCCGTCGACGCCCGCTTTCCAGCCTTCGCTGGTGCGGAATTTGTAGAGCGCCTCTTCATCCATGAACACGAGAAGGATAGTCTTCACCTGCCCGCCGAACTGGAATCCGAACGACGCCGAGGCAATGTTGTAATAGTCTTCGGTTTTGCCTGCGATGCGGAGCGCGCCTTCCCCATATTCGCCTCCGAAGCCGACCCCGGCTTTCAGCACCTTCGGCAGGACCAGCACCCCCTTGCTGCTTTCCAGAAACTCCTTGCCCCCCGCCACCTGTTTCTGAAATTCTTCCAAGGCCACGTCCACGCTGACGTCGATTTCTCTGGCGGCCGCAGCGCTCGCCTGGTCGGCCGGGTATCCGGCGGTCAATACAATCAGGCTCAGGGCGACGGACACCGCATACACATGTTTAAGATACCGCATCTCTCCGCTCCTTTCTCGTGACGTGCCGGTACAGACTCTGGCCTGTACCCGGACTATTTCTGACTGCCCGGCTGTGCCGTGAGCCCCGCCTTGTACTCGTCCTCCGAAATCTCCTTCACCTCGGAGGATTGCAACGTGACCGTGCTCCCGGTTTTCGCGTCCTTGATTTTCACGGCGCCTCCCCTGCCGGTTTCCTTGACTTCGGTGCTGTAATAAGACTTGCCGGACGCCGGATCGGTCACACGGTAATAGTTAGTGCAGCCGGCGGTCATGACCATGCAGCCGAACAATCCCAAGGCCAAAATGAAGTGTTTGCGCATGATGTCCTCCTCAGTAATGGGGTTGATATCCTGTCGCCGTCCTCGCCGACTCGACAGGGTTGTGCGACGTTTAGAACGACCCGAACATGTGGCGAACACCGATTTCGACATTCCAATCGTAGGCGCCAATCAGGTCCCGCCCCCAGATGCCTACACCGGGACGCACAAACGCTCCGAGCCGACCCACCAAATTGCGTCCGACTTCAAATTCGAGCGTCATGCTGCTCTTCGCATTGCGCTCCCAATTGACCTGCCACACCCCTTGCAGGATCGTCCACCAGCGATCGGGCCAGATCGTATTGATTTGCATTGCTGCCCTGGTGACCTCGAAGTCAGAACGGGCCGGGTCGCCGCCGACCGAAACCTGATGTTGGAACACCCCGAATAAGAACGACTCCCACCGAGGTAGGAACCGGGCCGTGGCAATGAGCGGCCCAACAGTGTATTTCCCAAGCCCCAAGGTATTCTCGTCGGCGGTCGGGAACGTGGAGATCACGCCGATGAAGAAGGCATATTCGGGGGTGTTATAGGCCCGCCAGCCGAGCGCCGCAGAGATGTCACTCAATCCTTGGCTGGTGCCATCGCTGGAGCGATTCGGATC
>DATIBM010000307.1:0-7082 GCA_035457545.1 Nitrospiraceae bacterium | reverse complement strand
ACGGTCGCAGGCCGTGGCCGCGGGAATTTCGGAAGGTCTTCCGCTCGGCAAGGCCCCGGAAGGGTCGCTCCGAGAAGCGCGACAGCACACACCCCATGCCGGCACTCAACTTGAGTCACCCACACGATTTCCGGAAGAGCCGAAAGAAAAAGGTGATTCTCACTGCATCCGGGAAGCGATTAGCGGAACAAATTGAGGCCATCTTGTCAGACGGAGAGACACATGCCAAAACCAAAAACTAAGTTAGGACAGAGAATTCGGAAACGTGGTGATGCGTACTTGACTGCCTGGTCTGATGGAGTGAGGAGCATGAGAGGATTGCGAGTACTACTGGCCAGTATCATGCTTGGAATTCTTACAGGTTGCGTTGGGCCTTTGGTTCCTGTAGTCAAGTTCGACACATTGAGTCCTGAAGAGCGACATGCAACGCTTTCCATGCCGATTTACAATGAAAGCCAACTCACGGGAAGGAACTACTCTATTTCCAATGTCGTCGAGGGTATTTCCTGTAAGAACAAGACGTGGGATCCTGCCGCCACTAAATCCGACGCCATCAATCAGGCCAAATATTGGGCACGACAGCAAGGGGCAGAAGCTATCATGAACGTGCAGTGCGAGGTGCCGCGCGGCACTACAACCTCATACAATTGCTGGGAAAGTATCACCTGCATCGCACAGGCTATTAAGCTGAATCACTAAGAACTACAAGGTAAACATGCAGCGACTGAAAAGGGGACATTCACATGATTTTGAACTCCATTCCGCCTGCTCACCTAGCGCCTCGTGGCCAGCACACTTCTCGGAAAAGCACAATGTCCGCTTAAATCCCCTGTGGGCCGCATAACGAATGACGATCACCCGTGCGACCGAGGCCGAATACCGTAGAACATGAGGCGGAGGGAGCATCGGGTGCAGCCCATGGTTAGCCGACAGCAGTCGTATTGGCAAGCCCCTTAATTACCTCATGGATATTGGACGCTGCACCGCCAAATCTCGTTGTGATCCAAAAAAAGATCTCGGTCGTGAGTTACCAAAGTGAAACCATTTTTGATCGAGGTTTCAGCAATTAACGAGTCTTGGACATTGTTTGGCTTGCTCTGATTCAACCGGTCGAGCTCGGACTTTATTGTTTCATAAAGATTGTCGGAAGCTGTCCACTACACTCACCCCACTTTGACACACCCCATACAGCCGACTCAGTTGGGACGGGTCGTTCTCCACCCAACTTCGCTTCACCTAGTTGCGAGCTTCCTAAAACGAAGGATTCTGTCGGGACCGTTATGTTGGTGATTTCTTCGAACACCTTGAGTAGCGCAGCCCTTCTTGCATCATTGGATGTGTTTTTCAATTCATCAATCTGAACATGAGTCGCATAGAACTTTGCTCGACCAACGAATCCGCTAAGTTCCGTCATGCCCATCGAGAACATGGTTAAAAACATTAGTGTCGAACATAAAGCTGCGCATTCAGCATTCCATTTGTCAGCTAACAAATCAGGCATAAGCTGTGGCGTGGCCGGGCGGAGTTCAAGGGCCGCTGGAATTTGGCGACCACGCCGTCAGCTTCATGCGAAGGTTAGGCGGCTGACGATGACACAAGGGTTCTTAATCACGGATCCAAATGTGTCACCGAAGTGTTGGGTCAGGGTCCGTCGGAATGTCGGAGACAACATCCCTGAGATCGGGCATTCCCAAACTGCCAAACCCATCTGCAGGGTTCTGCGCCGACCGCTGGAAATACCCGATCATGTACGTGCCAATGGCACCGAAGTCGATGCCGTTTCCGAGGGATGGAAGCGGAGGGACGTCCCTTTCTCGACGTCCATCAGTGTAACACCAGTGGCCTCCGCCGCCACGGTGATATCCGTGCTGGCGATATCGCCAGGCGACAATGGACCGGTTGCCGACACTGCCGTCGGGTGTTCCTAGGTGGGCTTCATAACAAATGGCCGCGATTCGATCTGCGACAATAGTAGGACTGACTCGGCCCCGATCATTGGCGCTAACCAAGTTGAGTAATGGCCGTTTCCATCGAAGGTTCCGTCGGAGAAACATGGCACCGGATCCGCTGAGCCCGATCCGAGGTGTTCTCTCGATCGCCGGATCCACGGACCGAAGAACGTGTCGAGTGAACCTAAAGCTCTCTTGAGAAAGCGCACGATCGTACCCGCAATCAATCGTATAGAACCTGGGCTTCTCAGCGATCAGACATGGAACATAGATATGGTGAGCAACCAGGTGGCCTCCAGGAAGGCCGCGTAAGTGCGGGACCAGGTTGGTTCTCACTGCATCGGCAAGAACGCCCAGCGATTCTTCGATGGTACGCACGCGACCCCGCAGAACCGCGGCCATCCAGTCGCAGGGTTCAGTGCCCATGGCAGTGGCGCCAAGGCCGGAGTATCCAAGGATCGCGGTGTCCTCGTTCGAATCGAGAAACATGATCTTGCGCGCGTCATCCTTTGGAGGTCGGCCGGCAAAGGACAAACGCCGATCAGCCGCCAACCATATAGCCTCAGAGCTCGTGATCGCCAGCACAAGAGTCAAGACTCATATCCTCAAGCGTCATGGTCGGCCTCAGCCACTGGCCGCACCGTTCTGCTCTGCGCCACTCCTGTCAGCTTATTAGTCTAACTTCAAGCTAGCCGCCAAGGCGCTGCGCCTTCTGGCGGCCTATCTCGTGAGGTTCCTCATACCGAACCGCACACAACCTGCCGGATTGTCTGAGAAATACGAGAGGGTGTCAACGTAGCCCTTTCCGAAAACCCCGCCGTCCCGGCAGCCTATCACCCAATTGGCCCGCGGCCTATTTCGCATGAACGAAGCACTCAACGTTTGGGGTCATCTTATTCTGTGCATCGCCAAACACTCACAACCAGATGGCCACCGCGCTTCCTGATAGGATTCAGTAACATGTTACGCGAGAATGTGCTAACCTAATATTGGGAGACAACGGAAAGGGAAGCTCTATGGCATCTGATACACTCCTAACCCCGAAGGAAAAGCAGAGCCGCTACCGGCGCCGGTTGCGCCGCAAGGGCCTGCGTCCCGTGCAGATCTGGGTCCCTGATACGCGCGCAACCGGGTTTTCGGCTGAATGCCGACGCCAGGCGCGCCTGGCGGCCCGTTCCCTGCAGGAGAAGCGCGTTCTTGACTTCATCTCGGAGATCGCTGCGTGGGACAACGGATGAAACGCGGCGACATTGTCGCCGTGGCCGCCAAGGGCCATTATAGCGGGAAGCCGCGGCCCGCCCTGATCCTGCAATCCGATCTCTTCTCTGCTCTTGGGAGCGTTACTATCTGCCTACTGACGACCGAAATCATTGATGCGCCCCTTTTCCGTATTTCCGTTGAGCCCTCACCGGAGAGCGGCCTCAAGCAGCCCTCGCAAATCATGATTGATAAAATCGTTACCGTTCCCCGTGACGCGATTGGCGCCCGCATCGGCTCGCTCGATCACGAGCTGATGGTCCGCGTTGGACGCTCCCTTGCCGTCTTTCTCGGGATCGTCTGACCTTTGTTCCCTCCACCGTTGTTCACGCGCTCGTATCACGCCATCAGGATCAAGGCATCGGAGCCGATCCTCTTGGAGGATCGGCTCCAGCCCCTGGTACCTTGCCGAGAAGTTGAGGGTTAGATCTTGTATGGTGCATTTTCTATCATCCACCCCTATCTGGCCTCGACTTCTCTTCTGACACGCTCAACTTTATCCTCCTGCCGACTTGAAGAGGCAAAGGGATCGCGCGTGTTGGTCAGCGGCGGGCTTTTGGCGCTCGTAAGCTCGTCCACCAATAAGTCAATATGCATGCCAGACCCCATATCCGTGAAGGCAAGAAAGGGAATCATTAGTGGGGTTCAATGTGACCATCCCAGGTAAGTGATGGGTGGTCGTGAGCCCTAACGCTCAGCTCAGCCGGCGCGATGGGCGCGTCCGATGCAGCGCCTGGTTAAGCGCCGATGATTTCATTCAGGCCTTCGATGACCTGACCCAGTTCCTCATGGCTCACTTTGCCGAGTCGCTGACCGATCCGTTCGACCGCCAGCGTGCGAATCTGGCTGATTTTTACCCAAGATTGCTTCGGAAGACCCTTCGACTGAAGCTCAAGCGTGAGAGGGAACCCCGCTCGTTGCGGCTGGCTCGTCAGCGCAATCGCGATCACCGTGCCGGAACGTTCATTGAACACGTCATGGCTGAGGATCAGCACGGGACGCCGCCCGGCTTGTTCCTTGCCGCGGACCGGGTTGAGATCCGCCCATCGAATCTCACCCCTCAGTATTCGGGCCATGCCGAAGCATCCTCGGACAGACCTTCCTCGGCAAGCGTCCTCTCGAAGACGGAATCGAGTTTCGCACACTCCCTGGCCAAACGGCCTCGGTCGAGACGGGCGAGTTTTTCCTCCACTGCCTCTTGAATGGCTTGACTCCGACTGGGAAAGGCGGCTTGCTCGACGAGGGTATCGAGGCGTTTTAAGGTGGACTGATCGAGGGATATCGCAATTTTGGACCTTGGCATGTCGCACCTCATGGTATGACCATACGTCATACCTCCCTCATGGTCAAGTCCCCGATCATGTGGGAGCACGTGTAGCCCACCCTAGACTTTTCGCACGGCTGCCCATCGTTGGACAGACGGCTAATGATAACTTTCTTGATCAGTGGGAAACCGCCCCTGCTCGACTTCCTCCTTATACTGCTTGAGGGCGCGCAGGGCGTCGGTCTTGAGATGGGCGTAGGGCTTCACGAACTTCGGCACGAAGGCGTCGAAGAGGCCCAGCAGATCGTAGAGGACCAACACTTGACCGTCGCAGGAGGCGCCGGCGCCGATTCCGATGGTGGGAATCGCCAGCTCGCGGGTGATGCGGGCCGCCAGCTCGGACGGCATGGCTTCAAGGACGATGGCAAAGGCTCCGGCTTCCTGCAGGGCCTTGGCATCCTCGACCAGCCGATTGGCCTGCTCCGCCCCCTTCCCCTGCACCTTGTACCCGCCATAGGAACGGACCGACTGCGGCGTCATGCCCACATGTCCCATGACCGGGATGCCGAAGCCGGTCATCGCCTGTACCCGCTCGACCACGCTGGCCCCGCCTTCCAGCTTGACCGCCGCGGCGCCGGCTTGAATCAGACGGCCGGCGTTCCGCACCGCCTCCTCGTTGCTGACTTGATAGGACAGGAAGGGCATGTCGGCTACGACGAGCGCCCGCTCCGCCGCGCCTGCGACCATGCGCGTGTGGTAGACCATGTCCTCCATGGTCACGGTCAGGGTATCCGGCTTCCCCTGCACGACCACGCCCAACGAATCGCCGACGAGGATGACCTCGATCCCCGCCTGCTCGATGATGCGGGTGAACAGGGCGTCGTACCCGGTCACGACGACGATTTTCTTCCCTTCGCGCTTCGCGCGCTGGAAGTCCGGAATTTTCATCAGCCGAGGGAGGCGTTGGTGAGGATCTGCGGGAGGCGGTCGGTGGCCTTGATGGCCATGATGTGGACGCCGTCGCAATGGGGACGGACGGCCTTGATCGTGCGGACGGCGATCTCCACGCCGGCCTCGATCGCATGTTTGTCGCCGGCGGCTCTGAGCTCGTCGATCATCTCCTGCGGAACCGAGACGCCGGGGATATTCGCATTCATGAACTCGGCCATTTTCGCGTTGCGCAACAACAGGATGCCGGCCAGCACCTTGACCTTGAACTTGCGCACCGCCTGCATGAAGCTCGCAAACTGCTCGGGATGGTAGATGGCCTGGGTTTGGAAGAACTGGGCGCCGGCTTTGACCTTCGTTTCGAACTTCGCCAGCATCGGCCCCAGCGGATCGGCTTCCGGCGTGACCGCTCCGCCGGCGGTGAAGTCGGTCGGGCCGTCCAGCTTGTTGCCGGCCCAGTCCCGCCCGTTATTGAGCCCCTGGACGATCTGCATGATCTGGACCGAGTCCAGGTCATAGACGGGCTTGGCGTCCTTGTGGTCTCCCACCGTGGGATAATCGCCGGTCAGGCAGAGAATGTTCCGGATGCCCAGCAGATGGCCGCCCAACAGATCGGCCTGGATCGCGATCCGGTTGCGGTCGCGGCAGGTCATCTGCATGACCGGATCATGCCCCAATTCGTAGAGAATCCGGCAGACCGAGAGCGAACTGGCCCGCATGATCGCCGCCGTGCAATCCGTGACGTTGACGCCGTGCACGCGCCCGACCAGCGCCTTGGCGCTCTCGACCAGGCCGCTGATGTTGGTGCCTTTCGGGGGGTTGTACTCGATCGTGACGGCAAACTGCCCTTGGTCGAGAACTTCCTTCAGTCGTCGCGGTTCGCGCATCATCTCGTCAGGTCTCTCGCGAGGTGGGTGTTACGCCAGCCCGGCGGCCCGCTTGGCCGACTCCAGCGTATTGTCCAGCAACATGGCGATCGTCATCGGCCCCACCCCGCCCGGCACCGGGCTGATCCATCCGGCCTTCCGGCTCACCGGCTCGTAGTCCACGTCGCCGACCACCTTGCCTTCAGCCGTGCGGTTGGTTCCCACGTCGATGACCATGGCGCCCTCGCGGACCATGTCGGCGGTCACGAACTTGGCCTTGCCGATGGCCACGACCAGAATCTCCGCCTCCCGGCAGACGGCGGGCAGATCCTTGGTCTTGCTGTGACAGATCGTCACCGTCGCGTGACGATGCAACAACATCAGCGCCGCGGGCTTCCCGACGATGTTGCTGCGGCCCAGGACCACGGCCCGCTTGCCCTCGATGGCCACGCCAGTAGATTCGATCATCTTGATCACGCCTTTGGGCGTGCAGGCCTCGAAGATCGGGTTCCCTTCGACCAGCCGGCCGAAATTGTAGGGATGGAATCCGTCCGCATCCTTGAGGGGAGACACCGAATCCAGAATGACCTTGCTGTCGATGTGTTTCGGCAGCGGAAGCTGGACCAGAATACCATGAATCTTCGGATCGGCATTCACTTTTTCAATTAGCCGCAGCAGCTCCGCTTGGGTCGTGGAGGCCGGCAGCTTGTTCTCGTCCACGTAGATTCCGGCCGCGTCGCAGGCCTTCTGCTTGTTGCGCACATAGATATGTGAGGCCGGATCGTCCCCCACCAGGAT
>DATIBM010000306.1:0-4464 GCA_035457545.1 Nitrospiraceae bacterium | reverse complement strand
TCCGCTCGGTGATGTTGAAAATGACCCCGTCGAGATACAGGATCCGGCCGTCGGTCCCGAAGACGCCCTGGCCCTTTTCATACACCCACCGGATGCCCCCGTCTTTGTGGAGCAGTCTGTACTCGATCGTGTAGGGCCGGCGTTGCGCCACCGCGTCCAGGACCTCGCGTTCCACCAGTTCCCGATCCTGCGGATCAATCACGCTGGTATAGGATCGGACGCGATTGCCCAGGAAATCCGAGGCAGGATAGCCGCAGAGGCGCTCGATCGCGTCGCTGAGAAACTCCATCGTCCAATCGGGATCGCAGGCGCAGCGATAGACCGCCCCCGGCAGGTTGGATACCAGCGACCGCAACCGTGCTTCGCTCTCCTGTAGCGCCTCCTCTGTCCGTTTCGCGATCGTGACGTCGCGAAAGACGGCGACGCCTCCCTTGAGCCGGCCGGTTTCGTCCCGCAACGGCCTGGCGTTGACGCTGAGCCAAGTCCCCTCGGTCTGATCAGGACGGCCGAGAAACACCGGAACATTGGTGACGGATTCGCCGTGGATGGCGCGCGCGAGCGGCAGGTCCTCGGTCGGGAAGGGCGTCACCCCGTCCGGCAGAAACAGGCGGTAGTGTTCGGACCACTGGTCGATGCCGATATCGGCGGGGCCGGCGCCGACGATGCGCTCGGCGGCCGGATTCCAGACCTGGAAGCTCCCGGTTTCATCGGCCACCACCACGCCGTCGGCCATGCTGTGCAGCACGGACTGGAGCAGCCGGCTCTTCTCCCGCAGTTCCTCCTCCAGCCGCTTGCGTTCCACCGCATATCGCAGCGCGCGGGTCAGGAGCGGCCCCGTGACCTGCCCCTTCACCAGATAGTCCTGGGCCCCGCTCTGAATCAGCCGCAGGCCCAGCTCTTCATCGTCCAGGCCGGTCAGCACCACGATCGGGATCCCCTTCGCGGCCTCATGCATGCGGGCGAGCGTCTCTGTCCCCTGGCTGTCCGGCAGGGAGAGATCCAGCAGGATCAGGTCGATCCCGGGCCGGCTCGCATGGGTCAGGGCGGTCTCCAGACGCTCGGCCCGGAGCAGCGTAAACCGGCCGGCGCCCGCCTCCGCCAGGAGTTCCTGGAGCAAGCGGGCGTCGCCTTCATGGTCTTCGACCAGAAGGATCTGTGGGGATGCGGCGCTCATCTGGTCGTCTCGTGCTCTTTGACCGGCAGCACCACGATGCCGAGCCAGAAATCCTCGATGGATCGCACGACCTTGATGAACTGCTCCAAGTCCACCGGCTTGGTGATGTAGCAGTTGGCGTGCAGGTTGTAACTTTTCAACACGTCCTGTTCATCTTGAGAAGTGGTCAACACGACGATCGGAATGTGCTTCAACGTGTTGTCGGCCTTAATGTCGGCCAGCACCTCCCGCCCGTCTTTCTTGGGGAGGTTCAAGTCCAGCAGGATGAGGTGGGGGCGCGGCGCCTTGGTATAGGGGCCCTGCCGGCGAAGAAAGGCCATGGCTTCCACCCCGTCCTTGAGCACGGTCAGGTGGTTGATCACCTTCGCCTCCTTCAAGGCCTCCATCGTCAGGCGGACATCGCCGGGGTTGTCTTCGATCAGCAGGATTTCAACAGGGAGCACGACATCGGGCACGACCATGGAATGCACTCCTTATGACGCGTGAAATGATACAACTGGATACTCGCTGATTCTCTCGGACGCTAACGGCGGCTTGGGGTAGTCGTCGGCATGATCGGAATGGTGAAGCAGAAGGAGGCGCCCTTGCTAAGTTCCGACTCCACCCAGATCCGTCCGCCATGGCGCTCGACGATCTTCTTGCAGATGGCGAGGCCGATGCCGGTTCCCGGGTATTCTTCTCGATTGTGCAGCCGTTGGAAGATCACAAAGATCCGCTCCCCAAATTGTGGCTCAAGTCCGATGCCGTTGTCACGAACGGAAATCAGCCAGGCGCCGTCGGCCGATTGGGCGGACACGTGGACCCGCGGCGCCTGGTCCCCTCTGAACTTCACCGCATTGCTCAGGAGATTCTGGAAGAGCTGCACCAACTGCCGTTCGTCGCCCCTCACGACCGGGAGTTCCTGATGGGTCACGACCGCGCCGCTCTCCTCGACGGCCTTTTTCAGGTTGTCCAGCGCATACATCAGCACGGCTTCCAACGAGACGGCTTCGAAGTCCCGGCCTCTGGTGCTGACTCGGGAATAGGCCAGCAGATCGTGAATGAGGCGTTGCATGCGGGTGGCGCCGTCCACCGCATAGGCGATGAACTCGTCCGCGTCGGCATCGAGCTTGCCTTTGTACCGCTTCGCCAAGAGCTGCGTGTAGCTGCTCACCATCCGGAGGGGCTCCTGCAAGTCGTGCGAGGCCACATAGGCGAACTGCTGCAATTCGGCGTTGGACCGGCCGAGCTCCGTCACGGATTCCTCCAACTCACGCCGCGTCTTCATGAGATCGTTCCGCTCGCGTCCCAGTCTCCAGGATACCCAGATGCCGAACCCGGTCAGCGGGAGGGTGATCAGCAACCCGATCCCTCCCACCCGCCAGAGCAATCGATCGATGGGAGCATAGATCTGATCGTGGTCCAGGCGGAACAGAACCGTCCAGTTGAACCCGCCGAAGTTGCGATACCCTCTGGTCCGCGCATAGCCGGTTACGACGGAGATTCCCCGGCGATGGTGGAGTTCTTCCACATATCCGGGCCGGTCCCGGTCGGCGGCGGCCCTGGCTAGCGAGAGCAACTCCACCTTGGTCGGACTCTCGCTCGCGCCCGTCGGCCGGGTTTTTTCGCTGATGATCGTGCCGTCCCGAGCGAGCAGCAGCCAATCGTACGCCCCTTCTCCATAGCGCAGCCGGCCCTCCTGCTCGAACACGGTTCGCAGATTCTCGACCGGGACTCGGGTGATCACCATACCGCGAAACTCTCCCCGCGATCCATAGAGCGGCGCGGAGAACCCCACGACCAAGCTCCCGGGGGAATCCGGCGAAACATGCACGTCCTCCATGTGAACCATCCCGGTCTGCCGCACCCCGTCAAACGTGTCGGGGATCGAGCCGGCGGCGCTCTCCGGGGAAAACGGGGCGGTCGCCGCGATGAGGCGGCCCCGCTCATCGGCGACCCCGAGCCAGGAGTAATACCAATAGAGGTGTTTGTAATGCAGGAGCCTCGCGGTCTGTTCGGCGGGCGTCCCGTCTCGGAGGATGCCGTCGTTGGCGAACAACTGGATATCGCCGAAGCGCTCGAACAGCACCCGGTCGAGCATGTCCGCGACCGCGGCTGCGTTCTGCGCCAGCTCGCTGCCCCGTTCGGCCACCATGATCGTCCGCAAGGAAGACAGGGCATAGAGTCCCAATCCCACCGCGACCGCGAAACAGAAGAAGAGGGCAAGCGGAAGGAGCGTGGTCGTCCAGCGCGTTCGGTCCGTGGTCGATGCGGCCGTCACAGCCGACGATTGTCTGTCGCTTGCCATAAGAGTCCGGCCCACGCCATTCTCGGAAACTGGAACCGCAAATCATAGCCGGTTCGCGTGGCAAGGTCCATGCGGCAAAGTCCATTGCGTGAGGCTGTATCCGAGCCGACTCTCGCAGTAGAATGGAATCCGAGCACGGGGACGGGTGAGGGGGAGACGGTTGCTCCACGTCAGGATGGAACTTCGACCACAGGAGGACCAAGTGAATTCCGATGAGCTTCGGAAAGCCGTAAAGCAGGAATATGGGTAAGCCGCGCTGCGGGTCAAAGAGGGGGCAAGCTCCTGTTGCAGTCCTCTCCTCGATCCAGCCAAGCTTGATCCCATCACATCCAACCTCTACGGCGCTCATGAAACCGATGGATTGCCCACGGAAGCCTGGGCGGCCTCGCTCGGCTGCGGGAATCCGACGGCGCTGGCCGAACTGCATCCGGAGGAGACCGTGCTCGATCTGGGATCGGGAGGCGGCATCGACGTGCTGCTGTCGGCCAAACGGGTCGGACCGAGCGGCAAGGTCTATGGCATCGACATGACCGACGAGATGTTGGCCCTGGCGCGGGAGAACCAGGCCAAGGCCGGGGTCGCCAATGTGGAGTTTCTCAAGGGCGAGATCGAAGCGATCCCGCTGCCGGACCAGTCGGTGGATGTGATCATCTCCAACTGCGTCATCAACCTGTCCGGCGAGAAGGAACGGGTGCTGGCTGAGGCCTTCCGCGTGCTCCGACCGGGAGGCCGGTTGGCCGTGTCCGATATCGTCGTGCGGGGGGCCGTGCCGGCGGAGATCAAAAAAAGCATGGGACTCTGGGCCGGCTGCGTCGCCAGCGCCTTGGAAGAGGGCGAATACAAGCGCCTGCTTGCACAGGCCGGTTTTCAGGATATTTCGATCGAGCCCACGCGGACCTACCGCGCGGAGGACGCCAGGGAGTTTTTGGCCGGGATGGAGCCGGATGTCGAACGCATCGCCGCCGCCATGGACGGTACATTCATGAGCGCGTTCGTGCGGGCG
>DATIBM010000305.1:0-3966 GCA_035457545.1 Nitrospiraceae bacterium | reverse complement strand
CTCGGGACGCGTTCGCGCACATAGGCCAATGTGTCGTCCCATAAGCTTGCGAGAGTCATATCAACCTGGCTTTCCGAGCTATTCACAGAATTATTCACACCTGTGGATATCTGCCCCAGCCCATCAACCCTGTGTATAGCCTGTAGACAACCTCTCCCGATCTGTTCATGACAATGGCCTGAGAAACTTTCCTCTCATATCTCATGCTGCGCGTCCCCAAGTTGTCCCGTTGCCTTCCACGATTTGCCCTGATCCGGTACATACCCTCACCCACAGGTCACATGATTCTTAAGAGCATGTTTTCGTTTCGCCATTTGACTCTTCACATGATTCACACGACTTACGGCTCCTCCTGCTCCGACGACGATCTTTCTTCTTTCTCTGTAAAAAAACCGTCAGAGCGTGATGACCGTGTCAGCGGAAAAAATCTTCTCCACGAGATCCTCGTACCCAATCGTCTTGCCCGCGAATGTCACACCTCGGCTCCGAAGATCATCTTCAAGCGCCGAGACCGGTATGGAGTCCAGGGTCGAGTCGAGGCGGACGCGAACGCCTTCCTCCAGGAGCACCATCTCCGGTTGAAGATCCGGTTCCGGCTGTGGTGGCAACAGAGGATCCCGGGAGAGGTCGATGTTCTTGGTCACAAGATAGAGCACCTTCGGCATGGCGTTAAAAGACCAAGACACGTCGGGAGGCCGTGAGATGTCGCCTCAGCGAATGCATGGCCGCTTCCTTTACGCGAAAGCCCGGCTCGATCGAAAAGTCCTTGATCGTTCCCGGAGGCACAAGGAACTCCGTTTCTAAATGCTGAAACGAAGGAAGGTACTTTTCGAGAATCTCAAGATCCACGACGTCGTCGCGGTCCTCCGAAAGAAGACGTGGCGCGTTATCCAAGAGTACAACGCTGATCGGTCGGCTACCGCCTCCCAGACCGAGGGCGATGCGAAGCGCTTCGACGGCGCGTCCGGATCTCAACGGGTCTTCTCGAATCACCACGGTGGTCGTGTCGGACATGGGAGGGTATGCCGGGGAGCGCGTCGCTCAGTTGAAGGACACGAACTGATCACAACCCTCGACCATGTTCGAGAGAATCACCAATCCACAGAGGGTGATGCGAGAATCAAGGGACTCCGTGGGAACGCCGTGCTGTTGGCACCCGTATGCGCAGACAAAGTACTTCATCCCCTGGCCGGCCAACGCCAACATGCGGGCGTCCCGAAGGTTCTTTACACCCTCGTCGATCAGGTAGAGGTAGACATCGGCTCCTTTGCGAGTTGCGGCCTCCGAGAGGGAAAGAACCGTCTCCACATGAGGGTGTCCGGGGGGTGTGGATAACAAGATACCGAGCTTTCGCTTTTCCACAGGGGAAGGATGCTGATTCCTATAAAATTATCAATCAGTTAGATTGATATTACCTTGCCAAGACTATGCTCTTTATCGCGCAAAGTCAATAAGGACTTTTTTCGGAAATCAGACGTTCAAAAGGCGGGCTGCCACGTCGCGAACGAGCGAGGAGAGGGGGATCTGTTCCTGTACCTTCGAGACCATGTTCCGGAGGATGGCCATTCCCTTGGTGACTTCATCGTCGCCGATAATCAACGTGTGGGAACAGTGGAGTCGATCGGCCTGACGAAGATGAGCCTTGAGGGTGGCTGAACGGTAGTCACAGGTGGCTTCGACTCCGGCTTGGCGGAGCGAGTCGAGGAGGGGGTAGGCCGTTCGAGCGCCGTCGCAACCGAACCCGGCGACATACACTGAAGGGGTTGGCTGTGCGATGGCATCCTCGGGTAGGAGGAGGGCAATCCGCTCAAGACCGACGGCAAACCCGATTGCCGGAGTGGGCGCTCCTCCGAGGACCTCAACCAGCCCATCGTAGCGCCCGCCTGCCCCGACTGCGTTTTGGGCGCCCAGGTGTGTGCAGGTGACCTCGAAGGTGGTCAAGGTATAGTAATCCAATCCGCGCACGAGGCGTGGGTTGAGGCTAAAGGGAATGTTGATCGCTGACAGGCCGGCCTCCACCGCCTCGAAGTGATCGCGAGCCCAGGGTGAAATATGGTCAATGATCGAAGGGGCATCAGCGGTCGCTTCGCGGCACCCTGGAACCTTGCAATCCAGGACCCGGAGGGGATTGGTCTCCAGACGGCGCTGGCAATTCGCGCAGAGCGCGGATTTCTTGGTTTCCAGAAAATCTCGGAGGACCTTCTTGTAGCGAGGCCGGTCCTCGGTCTCTCCGAGCGTGTTCAGTTCCAGCGTCAGCCCTGGAAGACGCAGCGCATGGAAAAACCGCCAGAGGAGCGAGAGCACCTCCACATCCGCTTCCGGTGCCGCCACTCCCAAGAACTCGACCCCGAATTGGTGAAACTGTCGGAGGCGGCCGGCTTGAGGACGTTCGTGCCGGAACATCGGCCCGAGGTAGAACAGTTTTTGTGGAACCGGCGAGGCGCCCAGATTGTGTTCGATATAGGATCGCACGGCCCCGGCCGTTCCCTCCGGGCGCAAGGTCAGGGAGGTCCCGTCACGGTCGGTGAACGTGTACATCTCCTTCTCAACGATGTCGGTCGTCGCCCCGATCGACCGGGCGAAGAGTTCGGTCACCTCGAAGATCGGCAGCCGGATCTCCCGGAATCCGTAGAGCCGGGCATACCGGCGCGCGCTGTTCTCGATCAGGAGCCAGCGGTCGATCTGGTCCGGGAGAATGTCTTTGACGCCTTTGATGCCCTTGATCATGGCCGGCTCGCGCGCGGGGCTCGAAGAATCTGTCGTCACCGCAGGTCCGCGGCATCATAGCGCGCCGAGGGAGGGACAAGTCAACGCGACGGACCCGACCCTGTGGCTTGAGAGCGGGTCCGGTCATATTGACAAGCGTGACAGCGGTTCTGCATGCTGCGCGACGGATCGCATGACCTCGAGTCTCCGTTCATGAATCCTAACCCAAGGGCAACGGGACCGTTTGCTTGCCGGCCAAGCCAGGGTGCGAGCCTGGCTCCGGGTCCCTCCCGGCCGGCCGGCCGGAGGTCCTCCTCATGATGACCGACGGCCCCAGCCGCCGCATCGTCGCCGTGGCCCCGATGCCGCCCGAGAAGGCGGCCTATGCGCTCGCGCGGTACAGCCGGTCCCCCGACTCCATCGAAGACAGCATCCGCTGGGTGCACGGGCATTCGTCGGAAAAATTCTGGGACCAGTATTATTTCGCCTACGGACACGCCTCCATCGCCGACCTTGGCCATGCCATCGTCTGTTTTGAACACGTCTCCGAGCTTGCCGCCATCCGGATCGAGGACGAGCCGCTCTGGGACGGCCAGGCGAAATCGAGCCGCTACCAGAACTTCGGTCCCGGCGGTTGCTATACCCCCAATTCCATTCGTGGGTCCGAGGTCGAAGGACTGTACCAGGGCATCATCGGCAGTTTGGCCAATGCCTATCGGCTGCTCCATGACCCGGTGAAGCGGTTTCTTTCCGAGCGGACCGCGCGCCCGCCCGAGATGAAAGAAACGGACTATGAGCGGACGATGGCGGCGCGCGCGTTCGACGTGACCCGGTACCTGTTGCCGCTCGCAGCCCGGACCAATGTCGGTCAGGTCGTGAGCGTGCGGACGTTGGAGAAGCAGATCACCCGGTTCCTGTCGGCCGCCTTGCCGGAGCTTCAAATGATCGGAGACGACCTCAGAGAGGCCTGTCTCCGTCCGCCGGTCAACGTCTGGGGGGAACTCTGCGGACAGACGGCCGGGCTCGCCGAACCGCTGGCCCCAACCCTGGCGCGACATGCGAAGGCCAGCCCCTATCAAAGCCAGGTCTATCAAGAGACGGGCCGGTATGCGCGGGAGATCCTCAAACGGGCCGGGTTGGATGAACCTTCTTCATGGGGCGATCCGGACCAGGCCTCGTCCGTGGACCTGATCGAGCCGCATGACCCGCTGGATGAACTGGCCGCGACGTGGCTGTACCGGGGAGGCCAGGCTCCCTATC
>DATIBM010000304.1:0-10218 GCA_035457545.1 Nitrospiraceae bacterium | reverse complement strand
CCGGCTTTCGCAACGGTGAGTTGTCCTTCCGTGCTGTTGATGAACTTCAAAAATTCGCGGACAGCCGGTTCCAGCTCCCCGACCGGTTGGTTCGCGTAGAGAAAGAGATGGCGGCTCAACGGATAGGACCGATCCGCCGTGGTCGTCTGAGTCGGAAGCACAAACGGAGCGTCCGCCTTCTCGGCAATGGGGATCATGCGGACATAGGAGGTTTGAAATCCCGCCCCTGCATATCCAATGGCCCAAGGATCACGGCTGATCGCCAGGATTTCAGAAGCGGAGCCGATCGCTTCTTGCACATCATCCCGAAGCTCGCCATCGAGTAGGGCCACATGCTTGAAAAATGATCTTGTGCCCGACTTCTTGTCCCGGCCGTGAACCGCAATGCGCTGAGCGGCACGATCTTCGAGCCCAAGTTGCCCCCACGTCCGGATGTCTTGCGATCCGCGCTTATGCGATTGGCTGAAGACGCCGTCCACCTGCTCCAGAGTCAGACCGTGAATCGGATTATCCCGGTGGACGTAAATGGCCACGGCGTCCAGCGCGATCGGCATTTCAACCGCGTCGAATCCAAACCGTGAACGGAAGTCTCTGCGTTCCTCGTCGTTCAATGACCTCGAGGAAGCCAGCAAGGCCACCTTGCCGGAGACCAGATGGCCTTGAGCCCTTGCATCGCCGCGCCGGATAGCGGCTTGATTTTCCAGAAACTGCATCATGGCTAGCTCCGACCCGCCCCCTTGGACGGCGATCTTGGTATTGGGGTGCATCCGATGAAACTCGCTCGCCAGTCTCAACATCAGGGGTTGCATCGTATCGGACCCGGCCACCGTAAACCGGCCTTCCAGGCCATTCACCGGGCTATAGCCGATCCGTGTCGTTCCGCTGAGCTTCAACAGCGGAAGGCCGGCATGTTCCGCCTGGACCGGCGGGACAAGACCTCCGAAGAGAAACACCGCGGCAATGCCTGCGAGGACCGCTGCGGACTGCCGAAATGGGGCAAGGCGAGGGAGCATGAGAGGACCTCCTTGGAAAGAGGCACCGGGATGAACGAGCGCCATGCCGAGGGTGACTCCTGAGACGTACCTATCGGGTACCTGTTCACTGTTCAGGGTAGATTCGCCATATTGCTGGTACATCATCCCCTTGTTAACTCCGTGTTAACTTTCTGGCCAGGATGCAACAGGCGTTGTTGCTATTCCGACAGCCTACCCCGCCTCTTCAGATCACAGTTCTCTCCAGCACCATCCCATTCAGGACAGTCTGCACTTGTCCGTTGTCGTTACACCAGGCGCTGACGTTACCGGCCATCTGCCATAGCTGCGCACACGATCCAATACGAGCCTGCCATAGAGTTTATACGTGTGCCAGACCCCCGCAACAGAATGTTGATCCATCCCTTACAAGCCCGTGATGCGTGCTCTGCATAACCGCTTGCGGCACAGGCAGACAACAACCCGGGTCGGTCGGGGCCCCATCAAGCGCTGTGCGTTGCAGCAGGACTGAAGCTGCACTCATTTCACCATCGTGATGGGCACGTGAGAAGGAGGTAGGCATGCGGCAAGGGCGGAAGCAACGAATGGGAAACAATCTCTGGGCCCTCTGGGCCTTATGGCTGATCGGCCTGGCGGCGACACCAAGCTGGGCCGGAGCCACGGGCTCGATCGATCGGCAGCTCGCCAGTCCGGCGATGATCGGGCCGCTCCGCCCAAGCGATCGTGTGTCGAGTGGCCAAATGGCAGCTCACAGGGATTCGACGAAGGACGCCCGCATTGGAGATCATTCCCCGGGACGGACGATGGTGGCTCAAGCGCCGGTGCCAGCGTCATCTGATAACGGATCGACGGTGGCTCAATCGCCGAAGAGCGATGAGCCGGTTCACGTGACCGACACGCTTCACATCACCGGCCAACAGGAGCGAGTCACAAGTGGACAACGGCTCACGATTCAGAGTTCGACCCTCGAGAATCTCCTGCTCGAAAAGGGAGTGCTGACACAAGAGGACTGGATCCGGCTCAAGGCGGAGGAAGAACGCCGAATCTTCGAACAGACCACCGAATTGCAGATGGCCGGGAACCCGCGCTGGTATGAACGGATTCGGATCAACGGGTATTCGCAATTCAAATACAATCTCGGCGCCAGCGATGGAAAATTTGACCTTCCGCTGACCGATAGTTTCGGCGATCAGCAAGGGAACGAATTCTATGTCAGACGTCTTCGGCTGGTGTTCCAGGGGCAGGTGTCTGAACGGATCGCGTTCTTCATGCAGTTCGCGCTCGAAGGCTCTCAACAGGAACTGTCCAACCGTGAAATCATCGACAACTATGCGGACTTTTATCTCACGAAAGATCGAGTCCATCGATTCAGATTAGGCCTTCATCGTGTACCGAACTCGTTCGATACCTATCGATCCAGCACCAATCGTCAAGAGATGGATCGTCACGAGTCCATTCAGAGCGGAGCACCGGGGGAGAGAGACCTGGGGATTGCCTACTATTGGAGCCCCAAAACGGCCCAGGAACGATTTGCCGAACTGGCAGCTTATCACAACGGTCCCGGCGACTACGGTGTGTTCGGCATCATGGTCTATAACGGCCAAACGCGGAATCGATTGGAGCTCAACAACAATAAGCATGTGGGCGTGAAACTAGCCTATCCGTTTCAGTTTCGAAACGGGCGGCTGCTGGAAACCGGCATCCTCGCGTTTCATGGGAATTTTTCGGTGCCCGGAACGACTCAGCCAAATGTAGCCAGCGCGGCCCGGTGTCAGGACCGTCTGACCGAGGAAGGCGGCTGCGACGTGAAGGATCAGCGGGTCACGGCGTACATTTGGACCCCACCGCAGCCCTGGGGTCTCTTGGGGGAATTTACGATCGGACGAGGACCGAAACGTAACGCGCAGACCAATTTCGTTGACGAAACCCAAATCATCGGCGGCTATGTCCAGGGCTATTACACCTGGCGCTATTCCGATGTGGGCATGCTGACTCCCTACGTCCGATGGGGCGAATACTACGGCGGCTTCAAATCGCTCAATGGTTCGCCTGACGGGCAATCACGGACGTGGAACTTCGGATTGGTCTGGGAACCAGATACGCACCTCCGGTTTACCGTCGATTATATGTTCAAGAACGGGTTGAACAGCACCCTGGTGGCGAATCAGCCGCAAGTCGATTTCGACGCCTCGCAACTGCGGTTTCAGGCTCAGTGGTTCTGGAACTAAGCATAGCCCCCTTGTGAGGCCATCGTCCGTTGGCCTCACAGGGTACTCTCTTCAGATCAGGGCAGGCCCATGGAGCGCTCTTCGATGAGCCTCCATGGATCCATCCTCCGCCTCACGCAGGTCCCTCGCCTCTTATCTTCTCTCCGCTCAGTTCACCATCTCTCTTCGTGGAATCCCGCCTGCTCGTCCGACTTGAATCCCTCATAGCCCTCTCTTCATAATCGAGTATGCCTGGCAGCGGACAGATCAAGGAAGATCCAAAAGCTCGAACGATGTGGGCGATCGCCCTGCTCCTCGGCTTCGGCCTGTTTGCGTTCGACTTGGTTCTGCCGCTTGGGTACGGCAATGCACCGCTCTATGCCATTCCAGTCTGGGTCTCACTTTTTTTGAGGTCTCGGCAGGCACCGGCGATCCTGGCTTGCTACGCGACCGGCCTCCTGATCCTCGGTTATTTCTGGAGTCCCGTCCTTCCGGAGTCACCTGCGGGAATTGCCATTCCCAACCGGTTGTTCGGGATCGTATTGATCTGGGTGTCCGTCTGGTTCAAGCTGGAACGGCTTCGAATTCAGGAGACGTTGGAGCGCCTGAACAGCGAGCTTGAAATCCGGGTGCGAGAGCGGACCCAAGAGTTGGAAAAGACCAATCAGGCATTACAGGCGGAGATTCGAGAACGGGAAAAGACCGAGCAGGTGCTCCGTGCCCATGAAGCCGCCTTGGAACAGAGCCAGGAGGCGCTCCAGCGGAGCCAAGAGGACCTGGAGCAGCTTGCAGGGGACCTCCTGACTGCCCAGGAAGACGAGAGACGACGCATCGCCCATGACCTTCATGATGACATCAATCAACGGCTTGCGCTGCTGGCGCTGGACGTGAGGGGTATGGAGCAAAAGGCCACTTCCGAGGCCGATTGGATGAAGGCCGGCCTTCAATCCCTGCTCCAGCGAACCGTCCAACTTTCAGACGACATTCGCACGATGGCGTATCAGTTTCATCCGACCATATTGGACGATCTGGGGTTGCATACGGCCCTCCAACATTTGGTTGATGATTTTTCGACCAGAACGGGTGTCAAGACCGTCCTTGTCTGCCAGGAATTGCCGAGCGCCCTACGCGATGACAGCGCGACCGTCCTCTACCGGGTCGTCCAGGAAAGCTTGAATAATATTGCCAAGCATGCAAGGGCCTGCCGTGCGGAGGTCGAGCTGACTATTGATGATCAGACGCTCAATCTTTCCATCAGAGATAATGGGAACGGATTTGACCTGGAGTCGTCCGGTCGCCATCGAAAAGGCATGGGGTTGATGAACATGAAGGAACGGGTACGCTCCGTCCAGGGAACTTTCGATCTGTGGTCCGAGCCGGGACGGGGCACGTGTGTTTGCGTGACCGTGCCGATGTCCGTGAGGCAGCCATGAGCAAGCCGCGCGTACTGTTGGCCGACGACCATACCCTCATGCTGGGCGGGCTGACCAAGTTGCTGGAGCCTTGGTGTGAGATTGTCGGATCGGTGACCGATGGCCGCGCGCTGGTGGAGGCGGCCGCTCACTCTCACCCCGACCTCGCGGTCGTGGATATTTCGATGCCGCTGCTCAACGGCATCGAGGCGGCGCAGCGGGTGAAGGAGGTCTCCCCCGAGACGAAGGTCATCTTCGTCTCGATGCATGACGCCACCGCCTATGTGCAGGCTGCCTTCAAGGCTGGTGCCTCGGGGTACTTGCTGAAGCGTTCCGCGACCGATGAATTGGAGCAGGCGATCCGCACGGTCCTGGCCGGGAATTACTATGTCACGCCATTGTTGACCAAAGGCGTCGTCGATATCATGGTCGGCAGCTCTACCACACGGACATCACTCGACGATTTGTCGAGCCGTCAACGAGAAGTGCTGCAACTCGTGGCCGAGGGCCATACGGTCAAGGAGATCGCAGCACAGCTCGGGATTTCCGTGCGGACTGTGGAGTTTCACAAGGGCCGCGTCATGGAACAACTGGACATTCATTCCACCGCCGAGCTGGTGAAATACGCCCTGACCCATGGTCTGATCGTCGCCTCCTCCTCCTCGCCCGAGTGACGCCGGTTACCTGGCACTCCCGCCGACTCATACCTGTTCGTACCTGCAGGCTCAGGTATTGTTACCTGCTACAGACCCCCGCAACACAGTGTTAACAGAGCTTTTATCGACTTGTGATGCTTTCCCCGCAAAGTGGCTCCTGTTCACGCACACCACTTTCAAGGGAGGCACACATGAACCTCATGTCCGGCAAGCAGGTCAGCGCTATCCTGCGATGTGTCACCGCCGCGGTATGTTTGGGCGCCTTCGTGCCGGATGCCAGGGCCGAGCATGGCGGACCAGGCAATGGCGGGATCACGATCGATCCCGCCATTGCATCCTATGCCAGCGACAACGAATTGTCGGGCAAGCTTAGCATCGCGGGTTCCGATACGATGCGTCCGTTGGTGGCCAAGCTGGCCGCTCAGTTCACGGCGGTGCATCCAGGCGCACAGATTGCCGTGGAAGGTACCGGGTCTGGCTCGGCAGTTCGTGAGTTTTTGCTTGGCATCTCTTATCAACGCCGGGGGGATAAGGTGAGAGGGAGAGGGACGACCGGCGGCTCCACAACGGTGGAACTGTTGGCTTCCTCGCGTCAGTTGAACGAAGATGAGCTGAAAGGGTTCGAGTCCAACCATGGCCACCGGCCGTTGGAAGTGCCGATTGCGATGGATGCGGTGGCCATCTACGTGCACCGGGATAACCCGGTTCAAGAGTTGACGATGGAGCAAGTGGATGCCATCTTCAGCAAGGATCGTAAACGGGGTCATGCTCCCATCACCACCTGGAAACAAGTCGGGGTGCAGGCACCGTTGGGAGAGCAGCCGATTCATCTCTACGGGAGAGACAAGAAATCCGGGACCCGTGAGTTCTTCAAGCATGTGGCATTGAAGGACGGCGAGTTGAAGCCGGAATTGCTGGAGCAGCCAGGCTCCGCTTCGGAAGTCATCGCCATCGCCCAGGACCCCCTCGCCATCGGCTATGCCGGAGTCGGGTTCCAGGTTTCCGCCGTGCGTACGGTGCCTGTCGCCGCCGCCAGCGGCCAACCGGCCGTGCAGCCCTCCGCTGAGGCGGTCACATCCGGCGCCTATCCATTGGGCCGTTCGTTGTATCTCTACGTGAAGGATCAGAAGGGCGATTTGGCCCCTTTAGTTAAGGAATTCCTCGCCTTCGTCAACAGCCGGCAGGGCCAAGAGACGGTCGCGCGTGCAAATTTCTATCCGCTGCCCAACACCCAGGTGGCGAAGAATCGCCAGGAACTCGGCCTTCCGCAGAGTCCGATCGCGCAGGGTGACGGTGGAGAGAACGACGTGTTGCTTGCCGGAAAATCGGCGGGCAGACCAACAGTCAGGTAGTCCGAGTCGGGTGTGCCTCCCGATTGAATGAATTCCCGTCGAATCGAGCAGGAGTATCAGCGCGGCCTCGTCACCGAGGCCGCGCTTTTTTCCCCTTCGCCTGTTACACTGCTACCGGTCTTGCCCCAGATGACTGTTCGCTGAATGGGTCAAGCCGTCCTCACGCGAGAAGCCAATTTGAAACACGAGAAGGACCGAACGCGCCAAGATAGTTATCAGTGGAGACGACTCATCGCGCTCTGTATTTTGGCCCTGGTGGGGTGCAGCAGTGTGCCGCCTCCGCGGACCCTCTATCACGACCAGACCACCTTGATTCGGCTGCAGGTCGATGATCGAGCGCCGTCTGTCCATACCCACCCGGCGCAGGTCGGCGCGGATGAGATCGCGCAGGTCCTGCGCGGGATTCAGGTCATTGCCCGGAAAGGAATGGTGTGGTCCTTCGTCGCGGGAGCGCCACAGGCGAATCCCGCCTTTTCTCCCGGCGAAATTCGGGCTTTGGCGCCCAAATTGAGCCACGCCCTGGCCCAGGCGAAGCCAGAAGAGCTTGTTACCTTCTATCATCGCGTGTCCGACGCGAATTTAGGGCTTGGTATCACATCTGGAGGATTGTTTGTTCAGGACGGCCATCTGTATTTCGTGTTGGCGAACAATCGCACCATGCCTTCCGAGGGTATGAGCGAGAACAGGGTGCACGAGATCGACCCCGTCGACAGTCCCCTGCTCCCCATCTCACGTTCATCGTTTCGGGTCGCCTTCGCTCCCGCGACGGCCGCCGTTCCGAGCGATGAATGGCATGATTGGCCCTATGTGGATCAGGGCCGTATCGTCGTCATCGACCTGCTTCAACTCGCGCGCGACATCAAGTCTCCTTCCGCGGTCAGCAACCACTAGCCGTTCTCACGACCACCTTGCACGGGAACTTCGCTCCTCCACCTGGGACGATCGATTTTCCCTAATATCCCGCGATCAGCGGAAATTAACAGACCGGTAATAACCCCTTGATCGAAGGTGAATCGGACCTTGTTAGGCTGAGAACCAATTCCATCACCTGTAAGGAGAAGATCCGCATGGGGCACGAGTTCGGAGAGATTCTGTTCTTGAGCCTGGAGGTACTGGCCGGTGTGGTCTTGCTCTGGTTCGTGTGGTCAATCGGATCCGACATCTGGCATCTGCTTCGACGGAAGGAATGGATCGGAGATTAGCCGCAGGCATGGCGAGACTATGTATGTGGGCAAGCCCATTAGAATAGTTAACACACCTGTAACCTGCCGGTTACCCGCTCGCAATCATCGCCATTTACGTTCTTGGCGGAGAATACATCGAAATGGGGGGCACAATGTTTCTCTGCCGGTCTATGCCCAATCGCCACAATCGAACACCGTTCACTCTTTCCCTGGTCGGTGTGATGGTTTGTTGCACGCTCCTATTAAGCGGCGTTTCTCACTCGCAGGCTGAACAGAGCGGACCCTACGCCGCTCTGACCGTTGACACCGGTCTCCCTCGGTATGCTCCGCAATCCCACGTGTCGGGCGGGCTGAAAGTGAGGGGCTCAGATACGATGCACCCCCTGATGACCCGTCTTGCCGCTGAATTTCAGCGTCAGCAGCCGAAGGTCTCGATTGAGGTACGGACCGGAGGTTCCGCCAAGGCCATTTCCGAATTCCTTGATGTCCCACCCGTGGGCCAGATCGCGCTAAAAGAGGAACGATCGAATCAGGTCGTGCTGGTGGCAACCTCTCGCCGGCTGTTGGACGCCGAGGTCAAGCGGTTTGCCTCGCAGCATGGGTACGAACCCACGGCAATTCCGGTCGCCGTTGATGCCGTGGCCCTCTATGTTCACAAAGACAACCCTTTGCCGGGTCTCACCCTGGATCAGGTCGATGCCATCTTTTCCACCACCCGTTTCCGCGGCGCTCAGACCCCGCTGACTGAATGGGGACAACTCGGTTTGGCGAACGGGTGGGAAAACGCGCCGATTCGGCTGTACGGGCGCGACAAGAAATCGGGCACGAGGGGATTTTTTCAAGAACACGTGTTGGCAGGCGGAGAGTTCAGTCCGATCTTGCGTGAACAGCCGGGCGCGGCCTCGGTCATTCTGGCGCTGAGCCGGGATCAGTTGGGAATCGGCTACAGTGGATTGGGACTTCAGGCCTCGAACGTACGAGCGGTGCCGCTTGCCGAGTCGGAGGGACTGCCTTTTATCGCTCCAACTTCCGACACGGTGGCGTCTCAATCGTATCCGCTCCGCCGTATCTTGTACCTGTACATCGATCAACCGCCCAGTTCTCCCCTGACGCCGCCGGCTCAGGAGTTTCTGAGCTTCATTCAGAGCCGTGAAGGACAGGAGACCGTTATCCGAGCAGGCTTCTACCCGCTGCCTCTCCCTCAGTCGGAAAGGATTTCCGCGAGACTCTCGACGCCGA
The DNA here is from genome assembly GCA_035457545.1 of Nitrospiraceae bacterium. Classification (GTDB taxonomy): domain Bacteria; phylum Nitrospirota; class Nitrospiria; order Nitrospirales; family Nitrospiraceae; genus Nitrospira_G. Next base: position 1,176 of record DATIBM010000304.1, on the reverse strand, counting down.
CTGCAGTCTTCAACCGCTAACTCAGACTGAATGATGCCGCCCGGTTGAGCTGCGTGGCCAGGCGGTATCAGGGAGCGGGAGGTGCCGTCTTGGGCTGCGATTTGGGTCTTGTACCTGCCCGCTCACGCTGCAAATTCTCCAAGTCCCGCTTGAGGCCGTTCATCTCCCGGGATTGCTCTTCGAGTCTCTTCCGAAGTTCGAGATTTGACTGAGTCAGCTCACGAATCTGCAACTGAAGATCTGCGACTGATGGGACCGCTCCACTTGTTCGCGGGAACGCGGCCTGCGACTCCTTGAGCCGTTCCAATCGGCGCGAAGCCAGCACGTCATTCATATTCAGGGAGATATGGACCGTTTCAAAAGGGGCCCATTTAGGTTCTTTCTCGGGCGGAACAACAGCGGGTTGATTGGGCCTTGTCACCCAGAGCTTCATCCCTTTGGTATCCCTCGGGTCCTTCTCGTCTCCACCCGCCGTATCGGCTCTCGTATAGGCTCGATGGTCCGTCACCACCACATGAACATACGGTCCCCTGATGAACAATGCCCCGCTCGTGCGGTCCTCGCTATAGGGAACTTTCCGGTTTGCCAGCGTGAAGAACACTCGTTCATCGGGTCCGGCTTGTTGCAGGGCCAAGCTGGCGGGACTTGAGAGGTCGGACAATTCCGCCTCATCAAACAACGGTATAGGCCGGGGTGACTCGAACAGGCCGACGACGGTGCCGCTCCACCCGCTGACCTGGAGTGTGCCCAGGATTTGGCGCAGATCTTCGGGGGAGACGCGTGCCGGATGGCTGTTTCGTGTCTCTGGTGCTCCATGTCGGATCGATGGATCGGTCTCAATCCCAACCCGAACGCCCTGCCCGTCGTAGATCACATGGGTGTTTGGGATGGTCCCGCAGCCCCATAGATTCAGGAGCGCGACTGAAACCATGAATGCGCCCAGCGCGGGCCTCCGCGGGTATGCATGGAGCAGGTCTCTTATTCGCACGTGAACTGAATCCCCCAGAGGCGGTCGTTTCCCATCTGGCCGCGCCAGGCCCGGTCTGCGGCCTCGCTGACCTTCGGGATGGCTCCTTCCTTCACGATGCGTGAGCCGTTGGGACATTTCTCGCGGATCATCCGCACGGCGTCACGCCGGCCCGCAGAGGTCAGGATATCCGACTCGCTGTGGATGGC
>DATIBM010000303.1:0-2136 GCA_035457545.1 Nitrospiraceae bacterium | reverse complement strand
CTCGGCTTCAAGAGCGGCATCGCCGCTTTCGCGCGCGAGCTCCAGCAAGGCGTCAAGATCGCTCAAGGTCGCGTCAATCTCGCGCCACTGCCGCAGATCCCGATCCAACGTGGCTTTTTTCCGGCTGATCGCGGCCGCGGCCCGCGCATCGCTCCAAAAGCCGGGCTGTCCGATCTGCGCTTCGAGTTCTTCCAGTTCGGCCGTCATGCGGGCGAAGTCAAAGATGCCCCCGTAACTCGGCGACTTGTTCTCCAACGGCCCGAACACGGGTTTGTACTTCATCCAACATGCCTGAATCCCTTCCTCTTACGCCGGGGTGATGGCGGTCGTGCCGTGGGCTGGTTCCTTGGTGCGGAAATAGGCGAACAGAAACACAAGCGCGCAGATTATCACACAGGCATAGGCAAACACATCCCCGTACCGCGTATAAAAGGTCCCGGGTTGCCACGCCGTAATCGATGCCTCGAGGGCCTCTTCCGTAAAGAGCGGTGAGGCTTGCACGATGCGCCCGAACGGGTCGATGAATCCGGAGATGCCCGTGTTCGCCGACCGGGCAAAGGCCAGATGATTTTCCACCGAGCGGAAGACCACCATGGCAAAATGCTGCGCGGGCGCCGAGGATGCGCCAAACCACCCGTCATTGGTGATCGTCACGAGAAACTCCGCGCCATTCGCCGCGAAGCGCCGGACAAGGTCGGGGAAGATCACTTCATAGCAAATCGCCACGCCGAATTTGACCGGGCGATGAACGGTCCGGTCCTCGGTGGGCCGGGGCGTGAAGGCCAGCACGGTCGACCCGGGCCCGGCTTCGAAGTCGCCGATCCCTTCCACCAGCTTATCCAGAAAGAAAAGGAGCGACGACTTCAGCGGAATGTATTCCCCGAACGGCACGAGATGGTGCTTGTCATACCGGCCGAGGAGCTCTCCGTCGGGCGTGAGCAGGTAGGCGCTGTTCAGCAAATAGGGCCGCCGGTCGGACGTGAATCGCAAGGCGGGGCTGCCGAGCAGGATAGGCGCCTTCGCGCGATCCGCCCAGGAGATGAGCTGCAGTTGATAGTCCCGTTCCCGCTCGAGGATAAAGGGGGTGGCTGCTTCGGGCCACACGATGAGGTCCATGCCTGTGCCCAGACGTCCCGTCAGGCGATCGAACCGCCCCATCGTTTCGTCGCGATAGTCCGCATCCCACTTCACCGCCTGGTCGATGTTCGGCTGGACGACACCCACATGGATGGTTGATCGGGGCAGATCGGCGTACGGGAGACCCGACGTGACGCTTGCGCCATACTGCCAGGAGAGGACGACCAGCAGCGCCGTCATGGTGGCCAACTCCCACGGCGGCCTGGCCGGGCGGAAACCACGAAAGAACGGCATCAGCCACGACAGCAATTCTGCCAGCGCCAGATTCACCAGCACGATGAGAAACGACACCCCATACACGCCAAAGTGGTCGGCGATCTGGATGACGTCGATATGGCGATATTGCGAATACCCGAGGAGGGACCAGGGGAGTCCGGAAAACGCATACGTCCTGAGCAGCTCGAGGCTGACCCAGAAGCAGGGGGCGAAGAAAATGCCGTATCGGGGAATCAATTCCCGAAGCCAGACCAGGCTGATACTGTAGAGGCCGACATACACGCCGAGATAGGCCGTCAACAGCAGAAGAATTCCATAACTGATCGGCAGGGGGACCTTGCCGTACGTCGTCATGGCGGTGACCACCCAGGCCATGATGCCGGTAAATCCTAGGGTCCCCGCCAGCCAGCCCAGCCAGAACGCCCGGCGCTTGGGAATGTGGTCGAGGGCCAGGTGAAGCGGGACGAGGGCGACCCAGGCGAGAAACCCGAACTCGAAGCGGGGGAAACATAAGGGGAGGAGCAGACCGCTTGCGCAGGCGAAGACGATCTGGCGCGCACGAATATGATCCATTGCGCGAATACCTTAACGAAAGACGCTGCGAACTTGCAAGGCGACCGGCACCAGGATCCGCGCTGTCCGGTCACTCGGGACGTGATTTTCCCGCCTGAACCAGGTATCCTGAATCGCAGGTGGACCAGCACCGGCACGAGCACGATGGAGACATATGAAACTGATTAAAGAACTGCAACCGAATATTGAAGACGGACATATGTGGATGGG
>DATIBM010000302.1:0-30843 GCA_035457545.1 Nitrospiraceae bacterium | reverse complement strand
CGTGCTATCGCGAAAGTTTGGCCGAGGCAGACCCTCAGGCCTATTGCAGAAGGCAAGCGGCGCACGTCGGTGAGGCCGCGGGCTGTCCGGATCGCGCCTGCGCCTCGCCCTGTCCCTTCATCTGCGCCCGGTGTTTCCAGCTTGTCGGAAAGCAGGAGGAGACGCCGGCTGCCGATCGCCTGCACAGGATCGCGATCGAGGCGGAAGTGGAGTGGTGCCCCAATCTGTCTCTATCCTGTTCGGATGCAATGGGAGGCTCTCCACAAGGGTGAATTCGGGTCGCGCGACGGGCTAGAACCGGGAGGTCAATGATGAACACGGTTTACTATGAGGCTCCCTTCAGCGACGACGTCAGGCGCCAACAGCTTTTCGAGGGGCAGTTGTTCGTCTATGCGCCACGTCCTAGCACCATCGCCTTTTGCGATTTTGCCAGGACGCTCATCCAGGAGGCGTTTGGGACCCTCTATCCGCCCACGGCGCAGCATCATCTCCCGGTTGAGCAGTACGCGGCCATTCTCGGGAAACTCAAGCCGCGATTCATTCATCATCCGGAATCGAAGGCATACATCCGGAAGATTTTTGCCGAGATGGGCTGTGACTTGACGAAGTCCTATTTCGATGTGCCGAAAATGAGAAGCTCGACGAGCGACAACTATCTCACGACGGGCATCGCCTATGCCTGGCATCCTCACCGCGACACCTGGTACTCCGCGCCGGACTGCCAGATCAATTGGTGGATTCCGATCTACGACATCGAGTCGAACAATGCCATGGCCTTTCATCCACGCTATTGGAACCGTCCGGTGCGAAACACGTCGAGCGGCTACAACTATTATCAATGGAATCAACGCCACCGGGGGGAGCATGTTGCGCAGTATCTGACGGAAGACCCGCGCCCCCTGCCTCGCCCGAGCGAGCCGTTCGACCGCGAGCCGGAGATCCGCTTGATTTGTCCGGCCGGCGGGATCATCCTGTTTGCCGCCGCCCAGATGCATTCGAGCGTGTCCAATACGTCGGGGCGGACCAGGTTCAGCATCGACTTCAGGACGGTGCACCTCGACGATGTCGTCGCCAAACGCGGGGCGCCGAACCTGGATAACGAGTCGACCGGGACGGTCATGCGGGACTACCTCCGCGCGTCGGATTGTTCGCGCCTTCCCGATGAGGTCGTGGCGCTCTATGATGACGGGTCCGGAAGCTCCGGCGAGCTCATCTACCGGGATCGGGAACAGGGCCAGGCGTCCACTCAGTAAGCGTGATGGATGAGGACGCGCGACCAGGCATGAATCCGCGGCGGCCACGAGCCTTGATGCGTCCGAATCCACGACGAGGTCCGTTTCTCGAATGACGAGTGACGAATGACGATGGTGCTGACCTGGCTGCACATTCTTGCTGCGGTCAGTTGGATCGGGGGCATGATCTTTCTGTCGTTGGTTGTGGTGCCGGTGATTCGCAGGCCGCCCTTGGCTCAGCAACGCGCGGTCCTGTTCCCCATCGTGGCGCGCCGGTTTCGCCTCGTGGCCTGGGGCGCCATGCTGTTATTGCTGGCGACGGGGCCGATTCTGGCCTCCGCGCGCGGCATCTCGCTCATCAACCCAACCACCTGGCCCTCGATCTTTGCGATCAAGCTGACCCTTGTCGGTCTTCTGTTCGTTCTCACGGCGGCGCATGATCTTGCTCTGGGTCCTCGTGTGGCGGAGATGATGAAACGACCAGAGCAGGAACGCTCCGCTTCCGATCTGCTGCTCCTCCGCTGGTCTCCCTGGGTGGCGCGAAGTTCGCTTCTGCTGGCCTTGGCCGTCCTGTTCTCTGCCGTCTCCCTGGCTCGAAGTTAGCCCACCATTCATCTCATCAACGCCGGAGATGCCTTGAGGCCGCCCGTCGTTGGTGACGCGTCAAACGTCATTCGGCAAACGTCAATCGAAAGGAACCGGAGACGATGGAGGAGTTCTGTCTCTCACGAATGACGATTGACGAATGACCTATGACCGGCCCAATCTGCCACGGTATTCTCTGCCAACCTGATGCATCATGCCCCTTGCTTCGCCTACTGTATAGCGGCTGCTTGTGGCGAAACTGGTTCGTGCCGATCGTTTATGCGTAGCATTCCTCATGCGACACGAGGGTGCGATCTTTGCTGTCTCGCGGGGTTTTAGAGTAAGCTGCGAATCATTGTCGGGATAGGTCGGTTCGGAATAAATCGGCGCTCCCTGCGAGAGGGCGCCGAACTCATGCGCGAGGACCATGTGGAAGCCGGATCAATATCGGGATTCCTGACCGAGGATCACCGGCGTCTGGAGCAACTGCTCGATCTGGCCGGCGGTCAAGCAGGAGAGATCGCCCCGGGTCCGTATGAGCAATTCAGGGCCGGGCTCTTGCGCCATATCGGGATGGAGGAAAAAATCCTCTTCCCGGCCATCCAGCGAGCCCAACAGGATCGGGCCGATTCCCCAGTCGCGCCGTCGCTTGCAACGTCGCTCGGGCAATTGCGGTTGGAGCATGGCGCGCTGGCGGCTCTGTTGATGCCGTCGCCGACCCCGGCGGTCCTGGCCACCATCCGTGAGATCCTCCGGCGCCATGACGAGATCGAAGAATCCGCCGGCGGACCCTATGCGGTTGGGGACAGGCTGTTGGGCCAGGAGGCCGGCCGGATTCTTGCCGCCCTTCGCGCCGCCCCGGCTGTCACCGTGATGCCCCATTCCGACAGCCCCGCCGTGGCTGCGACCCTGCATCGTGCCCTGGCCAGGGCCGGCTACAGCCTCGGTGGGGCGAGGAGGGAAACGGATCGCAGGGAGGCGCGATCGCCTGAACCGTAACGGGCGACGAATGTCTGAGGCGCCGGCCATGGAAGCGAAAAGGATGGCGGTGGAAAACGAACCGGCCTTGATCACACGAATCCTGTTTGCGACCGACTTTTCCGCCTGTGCGCGCCATGCCGAGCAACATGTCGCGTTTCTCGCCGCGGTCTATCGGGCAGCGGTCACCGTCCTCCATGTGCTGGAGATCTATGAAGGGGCCTACGTCACCACGGTGCAGGATCAGCAGGAATCGGGATCGCGGCTGGCCGATGTCGCTCGGCGCCTGATACAACCGGCCGCGCCCGTGGCCCATCAGCAGAGAGCCGGCATCCCGGACGCGATTATTTGCGACGTGGCCGAGGAAACTCAGGCGGATCTGATCGTGCTCGGCACCCACGGGCGAACCGGACTGCGGCATATTCTCCTGGGAAGCACGGCGGAACGCGTGCTGACCATGGCGCCCTGTCCTGTCCTGATAGTCAGGCTGCTGAACGAGGCGGAGAGGGAGAAGGCGGGACGGCCGATCCGGTTGACGCAAGTCGCCGTTCCAATTGATTTCTCGGATTGTTCCATGGAGGCTCTGGAGTACGGCGCCCGACTCGCCAAGGACGTCGGCGCATCGGTGACGCTCCTGCACATCTTGGAGCCGCTTTCCTACGGCATCGATTTGACCTTCGGACATGCGGTGGAACAGAACCGGCAACAGATCGCCGCCCGGCTCAAGCTCGTGGCGGACGAGATTCAGTCGCAGGGAGTTCCCGTGCGCGCCGTCATTCGCGGCGGGGTGCCGGCCGATTCCATCCTGGACTACATTCACAGCTCCGAGTGCGATCTCGTGGTGATGGGCACGCAGGGCCGTCGTGGGATCGCTCATGTGGTGAAAGGCAGCGTGGCGGAGGCCGTGTTGAGACGGGCGCCTTGTCCGGTCCTGGCCGGAAAGCATTTCAGGCTGTCTCTCGGCCACCGACAGGCGGTGCAGATGACATAGAGCGGAGAAAGAGCCGCGGAGAACCACGATGCAGGGAGAACAGCGAGGAGAATCGCTGGTGGTGTTTCTCCGGCGGCGTCAATGAAGAGGGGCTTCGCCCGATGAGCCGCCGGTTCTAGCAAAGCTTGGTATGGAGGACGGAATGGGAAAACCTATGATTGCCGCCAAGCAGCCGGCCGTGCTTACGCTCGACCCGGGCACCTATTATTGGTGCCGCTGCGGACGATCCAAAACCCAACCCTTTTGCGACGGCTCTCATACAGGCACTGAATTCGCTCCGCTCGAATTCTCCATCGCGGAGCGCAAGCGGGTGGCCTTGTGTCAATGCAAGCACACCGGCCATCCACCCTTCTGTGACGGCACGCACAAGACGCTGTGAAACGTCCGCGCGCCGGAAATAGACCGGCCGATGCCGGCTTGCCGGGGCGGCAAGACCTTCGCCGGTCGATAGCCTGACGCAATCCGTATCATGAACACCAGGCGTGGAGTCTTCATCAGCGTGCTGGAGGTCATCCTGGTTGGGATCGGCGGCGCGTTCCTGCTCGGCCGGGGGATCTGGAATGCCGGCCTGCCCGAAGGACTGATTCAGGTCAATGGCCGTATCGAAGGCGATCATTTCACCGTTGCAAGCAAGTTTCCGGGGCGCGTCCAATAACTGTTAGTCCGAGAGGGACACATGGTCACCGCGGGTCAAGTCATGATCCGGCTTGACGACGTCCAGACCGGCGCGCGGGTCGATCAAGCGCGGCATGCCTGGGCGGCGATCGAAGCGCACGTGCAGGCGGCCCATACGACCCTGGCGGTGTTGAATCTGGAGGTGCCGTTGGTCATCGAATCGGCGCAATCCCATGTTGACCAGGCCAAGGCGGAACTGGAAAAGGCCAAGGCCGTCGAGCAAGAGGCTCGGCGCGATGAGCAACGATTCCGCAACCTGCTCCCCGATCAGGCCGTGGCCCGACAACAGTATGACCAGGCCCGAGCACGTTGGACGGTCGCGCGAAACGATGTGGCTGCCGCTCAGTCCGGGCTCGCCAAGGCGACGAAGGAGCTGGCGCAAGCGGAATTGGGCTGGAAACGGATTCGCGCCAAGGAGGAGGTCGCGGCATTGGAGCGCCAGCGGGATCAGGCCGAGGCGGTCTTGAACGAAGCCGAAAGTATTCTGGCCGACCTGACGATCCTCGCCCCGACCAACGGGACCATCACAACCCGGATGGTCGATGTCGGCGAGGTCGTGGCCACCGGCGCGCCCAGATCCGGCACGCGCGACCGAGGTCCGCCACGGATGGCACAGGCTGATCGACACGTCTCTTGAGTCACCGGATGACATCATGAGCGAAATCGATGCGCCCCTCGTGGTGAGCGACCGGTATCTGGCCTAACCGCGGTCGGTGGTGGTATTGTTCGCGCGGCGGCAGAGCCCGGGAAAGCAACTGTCGTGAGGAGATGGGTGAACCTCTCATGAATGCGCGCTTCGACGAACTTCGTGGACGCTACGGATGCGGGCCGGTCCAGTTCAATGGGACCGATGATGCGCTCTATGAAAATTGCAGTTTGAAGCGGTGGCTCGCTCGGTCCGGGAATCATTTCGCAGCGCTGGCTCCTTACGGAAACGACCTACGTGTCACCGTGCAAGTAAAGAGGTTATGCACCAGGCAAGCGTAACTACCGCTATAACCTCCACATCATAGTGAGGAAAGCATGAGAAAAGGATCTGATTTAGTGGCGACATACGGCGGGGTTCTTCTCTTGGTCCCAACGGGGCTCGTCGTGGCTCTTGTTCTGGAGATTATGCCATTCCCGCTGCTGAAGGTAGTGTTACCGGATGCGTCGGCAGAAACAATAACGGGTGGCGATGCGGAAAAGGGTCGGGGCCTTTTCAACGGTAAAGGGATCTGTCATTACTGCCATGGGCAGAATGGTGATCCCGACAATCTACCAGCTCTTGAGCCGGAAACCCTCAGAATCATTCGCGGCTTGCGGCCTCAGCCGCCTGATTTGCGCCGGCCGGCAGAACTCAAGCTGAAGACCGATAAGCAGCGCTTTCGGATAATTCGGGAAGGCCATGAAGGGACTGGTATGTTTCCAGATGCCACGCTAAGCAACCAAGACATTCGGGACGTCTTGGCATACCTTGCCACACTGCGCGGGCCACACGAGCAGAGCGTCAACTAAAGAGATCTTGAACGAGATGTAAAGCCGGTCTCCGCTGAGTGCGGGCGGCCGAGGCCTATATGAAGCAAGCGCTCCACCTTATTCTTGTGTCTGGATCCTCCGGGGGGGTGTTGGCGCTTGGTGGCGTTCTCCAGCCGGGAGGCCGAGCGAAGCCCTTGCGAAAGATTCACGTTGGAATCGTTTGGGATGGGATCGTCGCAAGTCCTACCGGAATTCAGGGCGGATTGTCGGCGCAAGGAGTCAAGCAGGCCGGAAAAGAGCATCAATCATAATCACATGTAATCACGGTTTCACCATGAACGATCTCGCGTCCAACAACGAGACGTACGATCGTAAGGACGGAGAAGCCCACCAGGACGGAACGCACGCCAATTTCAGTTGGAACTGCGGTCTGGAAGGGCCGACCGACGATGTCGGTTCGGCCTGTAGCAAGATGGGTCAAACATCTACAACGTGTGAAAATGGCTCTGGTGGGACATTCGATAATTTCTGGCTAATCGGACACGACACTACCAGAGATCAAGAGGTCCTCTCTTTGTAATGCCACATATCTTCTTCAGCGCTTGCTTGTCGTAGGCAACAGGAACAGAGGGCCTGAATGACAACTCGTACCTACATCATCGGAGCGGCAGTTATCGTTGTTATCGTGGGCGCCGCGTTCTTGACGCTGGCTGGGCTGGTGTGGCAACGCGGGCTGTCCGAGGGATTGATCCAGGCCAACGGTCGGATGGAAGGCGATCATGTCACGGTATCCAGTAAGTTTCCCGGACGTGTCATCGAACTGGCAGCGCGTGAAGGGAGCAAAGTTCTCAAGGGCGGCGTGCTGATTCGGCTAGACGACGCGCAAACCAAAGCTAAGGTCGATCAGGCGGCACGGCTGGTGGACAGCTTGATGGCGCAGGTGGAAGCGGCCCATACGTCTCTCGCGGTACTGAACCTTGAAGTTCCTCTGAGCATCGAAGCCGCCACCGCCAAAGTCGAAAGCGCACGGGCCGCGATCCAGAAAGCCAAAGCCGTCGAATATGAAGCACGTCGGGACACCGAGCGCATCCAAGCCCTGCTTCCAGACCAGGCTGTGTCACAGCAGCAGGTGGATCAGGCTGACGCGCGCTGGAAAGTTGCCATAACAGAGATTGCGGTCGCGAAAGCCGCCCTCGACCAAGCCAGCAAGGAACTGGCACAGGCCGAATTGGGGTGGGAACGAATACGATCGAGAGAAGCTGAGGTTGCAGCGCTGGAACGCCAGCGCGATCAAGCGGACGCGACGCTCGCGGAAGCCCAAAGCGTGCTTGACGATCTGACGATCGTGGCCCCGACTAACGGTACGGTGACCACCCGGATGGTGGACGTCGGAGAAGTCGTGGCGGCCGGCGCGCCGCTGCTCGAACTCGTGGACCTCGACCGGCTCTACCTCAAGGCCTATGTGCCGGAGGTGCAGATCGGCAAGGTGCGGTTGGATTTACCCGCGCGAATCTATACGGACGCCTTTCCCAACGAGCCGTTCGACGCCACCGTCCGCTACATTGCCTCGAAAGCCGAGTTTACGCCCAAGGAAGTTCAGACACCCGATGAACGGGTGAAACTGATCTATGAGGTGCGGCTCTATCTGGCGGCGAACCCAGATAACAGGCTGACGCCGGGCCTCCCGGCGGATGCGATCATTCGGTGGAAGGAAGACGTGGCCTGGGTGAAGCCAAAATAACGTTAAACGTCAATCGTCATTCGTCAACCATACGAGAACAAACGACGTGAATCGTCAAGCAACGAGTGACGGATGACGCTTGACGAGCTTTTCCGTGCGGGCATGGTTGGTGTCTTTTCGGTTGACGAATGACGTGTGACGAATGACGAGCCCGCCAATGGCTGACGATCTCACGATTGTGCGCGTGTCCGGCTTCGTCAAGCGTTACAAGAATCATAATGCCGTGCAGGGCGTGGGTCTCGAAGTCCGGCGCGGGGAGATCTATGGCCTCATCGGACCCGACGGCTCAGGCAAGAGCAGCCTGATGAAGGCGATCGCCGGGGTCCTGTCGTACGAGGCCGGCGGCGTCGAGGTGTTCGGGGTGCGGGTCGATTCGGAACAGGCCGCGGAGCACGTGAAACAACGGATCGGGTTTCTTCCGCAGGGGCTCGGGCTCAACCTCTACCCGGAACTCTCTGTCGAGGAGAACATCGACTTCTTCGCCCGGCTGCGGTTAGTTCCGGAGGCTGAGCTTCGCGGGCGCAAGGCCCGGCTGCTGGCGATGACGCGGTTAGATCGTTTCCGCGATCGGCCGATGAAACAGCTCTCGGGCGGGATGAAGCAGAAGCTTGGATTGATCTGCACGCTGATTCACGAGCCGGAGCTGGCCATCCTGGACGAGCCGACGACGGGCGTCGATCCCGTCTCGCGGCGTGACTTCTGGGCCATCCTCGCTGAATGGCAGGGGGCCAAAGGCATGACGGCGCTGGTCTCGACCGCCTACATGGACGAAGCGGCCCGCTTCCACCGGCTCTCGTTCCTGTCCCGTGGCCGGGTGTTGGCGTCGGGAGGTCCCGGGGAAGTCCAATCTCTGGTCCCGGGGCTTGTCGTCACCTTCGAATCGACTCGACAGTTGGAAGCGGCCGCGCGCCTGAAGCAACACTATGCCCAGGTTGAATCGCTCGGCCCCCTGCTTCACGTGTTTACGCCGGAGCAGAAGCCGTCCGCGGCCGTCGCGCGGATCAGGGACGTGTTGGGCACCTTGCCGGTTGAGCGCGTCCAGACCGATGAACCGGAATTGGAAGATGTCGTGGTCGCATTGTTACTGAAAGAACGGCACGAACAGGGTGAGGACCTACGCGCCTCGGACAAACCGCACCATCCCGTCGGCAAGTCGCAGTTTGATGGGCTTGCGGTCGAGGCCAGGGAGCTCGTCCGTGACTTTGGCACGTTTCGGGCCGTCGATCGGGTGAGTTTTGACGTGAAGCAAGGCGAAATTTTCGGGTTGCTGGGCGCCAACGGCGCGGGCAAGACGACCGTCATCAAGATGTTGAACGGGATCCTGCGTCCGACGGGGGGCGAAGGATGGGTGGCCGGTGCGGATATGCGACGGGCGGGCGGCGCGATCAAGGAACGCATTGGCTACATGTCTCAAGCCTTCTCGCTCTATTTGGACCTGACGGTCATCGAGAACATCCGGCTCTTTGGCGGTATCTATGGGCTGGCTCGACGACAGGCGCAACAACGGATGGAGTGGATTGTGGAGATGGCGGGCCTGACGAGCTATGAGGATGAGCGAACGGGGCGCCTGCCGATGGGCGTGCGCCAGCGTGTGGCGCTGGGTTGCGCGCTGGTCCACAGCCCGCGCGTGTTGTTTTTGGATGAGCCGACCTCCGGGGTGGACCCGATCGGCCGGCGGCGGCTCTGGGAGATCCTGTCGCGGTTGGCCCGCGAGGAGGGAGTCGCGATTCTCGTCACCACCCATTATCTGAACGAAGCGGAGCACTGCGATCGGCTGGCCCTCATGTATGCCGGGCGCATCGTGGCGGAGGGGGCTCCGGCGGACTTGAAAAGCCAGGTCGAACGAGAGATCGGCCGATTGCTGGAGCTCGTGACCGACAGGCCGGGGCGCTCGCTCGCGCAACTGACGACGACCGGTTACCCCAACGCGGCCCTCTTCGGCACCAAGATTCACGTGCTGTCCGCCGATCCGCGCCAGGACGAAGCGCGCATTCGGGATCTCTTGAGCCGGTCCGGTATCCGGGTCGAATCGGCGCGGACGCGAACGCCCAGCCTCGAAGACGTCTTTGTGTCACGGATCATGGCGCTGGAACAGGCTGCGCAGAAAGATGCGTAAGCCCCGCGGCGGTTCTGTCGCCCCGTCAGGCCTGCTATGAATCTCCAACGCATCAGAGCCGTGGCGCTCAAGGAATGGAAGGAGACCACTAGAGACCGACTGTTTCTGCTGTTGGCCTTTCTGCTGCCCGCTTTGTGGCTGGTGGTGTTCGGCTATGGGTTGGTCCTGGATGTGGAGGAGATTCCCTTCGCGGTGCTGGATCGTGATCACAGTGCGCTGAGCCGGGATTATCTCTACCGGTTCATGCAGTCGCGCTATTTCTCATTTCGCGGTTATGCCGACGATGAGCGTGTCCTCGGTCGTCTGTTGACGGAGACGAAAATCCGGGCGGCGATCGTCGTGCCCGAGCGCTTCGAGGAGCAACTGGCCGCGGGAGAACCGGTGGCCGTACAGACCTTGCTCGATGGAACCTTTCCGCTCCACACGGATATCGCCAAAGGCTATATCATCGCCATCAACCAGGCGTTCACCGAAGAACGGGTGATCGATCATCTGCGCCGATCCCGTGGGCTCACGCAGGAGCAAGCCCGCCGACTGGTCCGTCCGCTGACGGTGGAGGTCCGGTATTTGTACAACGAGGAAGTCCGCAGCACCTGGTCCATGGTGCCGGCGCTCGTCATGTTCACCCTGATGCTGGCCTCGCCGTTACTCACCGCGCTGGGAGTCGTGCGGGAGAAGGAAACGGGTTCGATCTACAACATCTACAGCTCCACGCTGAGTCGCGCCGAGTTTCTGACCGGCAAACTCCTTCCCTATGTGGCGATTTCGCTCGTGAACGTCTGGGTGCTGTGGCTGATGGCCGTCACGATCTTCCAGGTTCCATTCAAGGGGAGCCTGCTGTTCTTTTTCGCCGGCTCCGTCCTGTTCGTCCTGTGCGGCACCGGCATTGGGTTGCTGATCTCCCTGCTCGTGAATACCCAAATGGCGGCCCTCCTCATCACGATGGTCGTGGCCATGGTGCCGACGATTCTGTTTTCCGGCCTCCTGGTGCCCGTATCGTCATTGAGCCGGGGGGCGCAGTTTCAGGCGCATCTCTACCCCGCCATGTATTACACCGACATCGTTCGCGGAAGCTTTCTGAAGGGGGTCGGCCTGGACGTACTGTGGATCAATCTCCTGGCGCTGGCGCTTTTTGCCGCCGGGCTGGGCCTGATCTCCTATCGGCTCTTCACCAAGAGGCCCAAGGCATGATGGAGGAGCCATGACGAATCCGGGCCGCGCAACCAGGTGGTGGCGTCGTCTTTCCGCCCTGACGTGGAAGGAGGTGTTGCAACTGGGGCGCGATTTGCCGCTGCTGCTGTTTCTGCTGTATTCCTTTTCGCTCGCGGTGTACATCAGCGGGGCCGGACTCACGATGCAGCTTCAGAACGCCGACCTGCTGGTGCACGATGCGGATCACAGTCGGTCTTCTCGCGAGCTGATCCACCGGTTCCAGCCCCCCTATTTCCGCTTCCGTGGAGAGATCGGTGACCCTCGTCTGGGGCTCCGGTGGCTCGACGAAGGCAGAGCGATGCTGCTGTTGAATATTCCTCCCCGATTTCACGAGGCGCTGGTCGGCGGGGAGCAAACGGCGGTGCAGCTTCTGGTCGACACGACCAATGCGCCCCAGGGCCTCTCGGCGGCCGGTTATGCCGTGCGGATCGCCGGCGGGTTCGGCGCCGATATGGGCCTGGCATCGCTCGGTCTTTCCGCGGAAGAAGCCAACTTGCCCGTGGTCACCAGCGCCCATCGCGTATGGTTCAATCCCAACCAGGACGAGACATGGTTCCAGTCCATTTCCCATCTGTTGCGCATGATCACGGTGTTCGCGGTGTTGTTGCCGGCCGCGGCGCTGGTCCGCGAAAAGGAACGCGGCACCATCGAGCAGTTGCTGGTCTCGCCGTTGTCGCCCCTTCAAATCATGTTATCGAAGATATTCGCAATGGCCGCCGTCATCCTGATCTGTGCGGGCATTGCCGTGTACGGAGTGTTGCGCCCCATCTTCCATGTGCCCATGAAGGGGCAGGCCTGGTTGTTTTTCATGCTGACCGCCTTGCATATTTTCACCACGGCCGGCTGGGGTTTGGTGGCCGCGACCATCGCCAGAAACCAGGCGCAAGTCGGGATGATGACGCTCTTCCTCGTGGGGCCGATGATGTTGCTGTCCGGCGTCACCACTCCCTACGAGTCGATGCCCAGGTGGGTGCAGACGATGATGACCGTGTCTCCCCTGAGATACTACATCGACGTGACGTACGGCGTGATGCTGAAGGGAGCGGGCCTCGACATGCTCTGGAAGCCCGTCGGGGCGATGGTCGTGCTCGGGGGAGGATTGTTCGGCTTCGGGATGTGGCGATTCCGGCGGCAATTCGAATGATCGGTGGGCGAGCACGTGTGGAGTTTCGATGGCCAGACATCGGACGGCGATTATGGGCCGCAATCATCTGCTCATCCGTGACGTTCCTGGGGGTGGCTCCCTCCCTGGCGCAGGTACAGAGTCCGATGTCAGCGAAAGCAAGGAGGAACGGCCCGCCGTCGATTGCCGCTATGAATCGGTGGCCGCCAGCGACGAGGCTGCGGCCAGTCGTGCCAAAGGTGTTCCGTTCCCGAACGATGATGTATTCCGCCCTTTGTTCGCCGACCCCAAACAGCCGCAATTCTTCGCGACCTACCAGGCGGTTCGCGTGAGGGAAGCCAATACCTCGGCCAACATCGGATCGGTCGGGTTCGGGGAAAATTTTGGGTTGTATTCGCGGCGACGAGGCTGTGACGGGTGGCAGATCGGGATCTTGGGTGGGGTCTTTTCGCAGTTCATCTTGGATGCGCCTTCGTCGGATCTGATCAACACCGACTTCGTGATCGGCATTCCAGTGAGCTGGCGGAGCGGGCTGGTCTCGCTGCGCGCGCGCCTGTACCATCAAAGCAGCCATCTCGGCGACGAGTTTCTCCTCGGCAATCCGGGACTCAACCGGGTGAACTTGAGTTTTGAGGAGGCCGAAGCGCTGTTGTCGCTCGACGCGCCGGGCGGCTGGGGACGGATCTATGCGGGAGGCGGCTATCTCCTGCATCGCGCCCCAGACCTGGAGCGGGGCAAGGCACAGTGGGGCGTTGAACTCCGCGGCCCCACCATGCGCTCGCTCCTGTTTGGCGAAACCGTCGGAGCGCTGCAGGTAACGCCGGTGTTGGGCGCGGACTTCAAATCGTTCGAGGAGTTGGCCTGGAACGTGAATACCAATGCCGTCGCCGGCATCGAATGGTCGCGAGCGGCGGGGACGCGCCGGTTTCGCCTGCTGTTCAACTATTATCGGGGATTCAATCCCTACGGGCAATTCTTCAATCAGAAGATTGAAACGTTCGGCGTGGGGCTCTATCTGGCGTTCTGATTGGATCGGCGCCGGTGAGTCACTGAAGCGGTACGTCCATTTGACTAACAATAAATGACTGGCTCCGGCCCCTCGTTTCGGCGTAGGCTTGGGCTCACGACGGGAGGTCTGTCGATGAACCAGCACGCGCCGCCGACGATCAGGGTGGATCAGGACGGGATCGTCCATTGCGGCGGAGCCTGGACGGTCGCTCAACTGGCCGATCTGGAACCGGCCGTCGAGGCCTGTGTCTGGCCTCCGGGCAAGCATTTGAAGTGGGACACCAGCGGCATGACCGCGATGGACGCCGGCGGGGCGGTCCTGATGTACCGGACCATGGCCGAGTTGCAACGGCGGGGATACGCCGTCACGGTCCAGGGGGTCCGCAAAGAGTTCGGCCGGCTCCTCGAACGGGTCGGACAGACCTGGGCCGTGACCAAGGAACTCCCGGCGGCCCGCTCGGGTCTGTTGGAACGGCTGGGCGCGGGCGCCTGGACGGCCGGCCTCAATCTCGTGCAGGCCCTTGCCTTTCTCGGCGAAAGCGCGAGCGCCGGCGGACGCCTGGCCTTGGCGCCAGGCCACATCCGGTGGCGGACCGTGTTCCGGAACGTGGAGTTGGACGGGGTCAATGCATTGCCCATCACGGGGCTGCTGACGTTCCTGATGGGCGTCGTCATCGCCTATCAGGGGGCGGAGCAACTGCGCCAGTTCGGCGCGAACATCTTCGTCGTGGACCTGGTCGGAATTTCGCTGTTGCGCGAGATTGCGCCGATCATCGTGGCGATTCTCCTGGCCGGTCGGTCCGGCTCGGCCTATGCCGCCGGGATCGGGACGATGAGGGTGACGGAGGAGCTGGATGCGATCCGCACGCTCGGATTGTCGCCGATCGACCTGCTCGTGATGCCGCGCGTGCTGGCCTTGATCATCGCGATGCCCCTGCTCACGGTCTATGCCGACGCGCTCGGGGTGTTCGGGGGCATGCTGATCGCGCTGAGCGAGCTAAACGTCAGCTTTACGGAATTCATCTCGCGGTTCGAGGAAGCGGTCGCGCTGCGTCATTTTCTGATCGGGATCGGCAAGGCGCCGTTCTTCGCGCTGATCATCGCGCTGGTGGGCTGCTACCAGGGGTTTCAGATTCAAGGCGGGGTGGACCAGGTCGGCCGGCGCACGACGATGAGCGTGGTCCAGAGCATCTTCCTGGTGATCGTGTTCGACGCCTTTTGCAGCATCCTGTTCAACTGGTGGAATGTGTAAGCCATCGGGGCGGGGTTGGAACCATGATCCAGGTTGACAGTTCGGCGGCCGGCGCGGCGAGCCCGATCATCGAGGTGAGCCATGTGAGCACCAGGTTCGGGACCGCGGTCGTGCACCGGGACGTGAGCCTCTCGGTCAAGCCGGGGGAGATCTTTGCCATCGCCGGCGGCAGCGGCTGCGGGAAATCGGTGTTGATGCGGGAGATCATCGGCCTGCACCGGCCCACTTCGGGAACCGTGCGGCTGTTCGGTCTGGACAGCGCGACCTACCGGGCCGGCCGCGCCCCCGCCCTGTACCAGCGGTTCGGGGTCATGTTTCAGCAGGGCGCCCTGTTCAGCTCGCTGACGCTCGAAGACAATGTGGCGGTGCCGTTGCGGGAATTCACGTCCCTCAGCGAGCGGCTTGTCCGCGACATCGTCGCCGTGAAGATCGCCGCGGTCGGGCTGCCGATGGACAGCGGATCGAAGTATCCGGCCGAGCTGAGCGGCGGCATGCGCAAACGGGGGGCACTGGCCCGCGCGATCGCCATGGACCCGGAGCTGCTGTTTCTCGACGAGCCGACCGCCGGCCTCGACCCGATGAGTTCGGCCGGCATCGACGAGCTGATCCTGAATTTGAAGTCGCTGCTCGGCCTGACGGTGGTCATGGTCACGCACGATCTGGACCTGCTCTGGCGGGTCGCCGACCGGGTCGCGGTCATCGGGGACGGCCGCGTGCTGGGCATGGGCGCGATGGCCGACCTGTCTCGATCCGAGGAGCCGGGCGTCAAACAGTATTTTCACGGGCCCCGAGGCCGCGGAGCGGCCGCCAAACACGCATGGAACCCCGAGTCAAATACATAATCGTCGGTGCCTTCATCGCCGCCTTGGGCGTGGCCGCGCTCGCGGGCGTGCTGTGGCTGGGCAAGTCGGACTATCGCGGCCAGTACGACCGCTATTACGTCTATACGCACGAGTCCGTGTCGGGATTGAGCGAGAACTCGATCGTCCGCTATCGGGGGGTGGAAGTGGGGCGGGTCAAGGAGATCGTGTTGAATCCGGACAACCCGGAAGAGGTGCGGATCACCCTCGATCTTGTCAGCGGCACGCCGGTCAAGACCGACACGGTGGCCATCCTGGTCACGCAGGGCCTGACCGGCTTGGTGACCTTGAACCTGAATGGCGGGAGCCGCGACGCCCCGCCCTTGACCGTGGAGGGTCAGCAGGCATACCCGGTGATCAAGAGCGTGCCCTCGCTGTTCGGCCGGCTCGACATGGCGCTCTCCAGGCTCCTGTCCGAGCAGGGCCTCTCGCAACTGGTCACGAGCCTCACCACGTTGAGCCAGAACGCGGCTGGGGTGGTGGACGAGGACAATCGCGCGGCGCTCAAGCAGATGCTCAGGGATCTGGCGGAGATGACCCATACGCTGGCGGCCCGGAGCGACCGGCTCGACCGGGGGGTTGTCGGCGCCGCGCAGGCGGCGGAGAACCTCGCCTCCATGACCGAGTCCCTCAACAAGGAGATCCCGCCGCTGGTCGAGCGCATCAACAAGAGCGCGGGGGCGCTGCAAACGATGACGGAAGAACTGGCGCAGACGAGCCGGGCCGTGGGCGCGGTCGTGCGGGACAGCCAGCCGGAGCTGCAACAGTTCACCAGGCAGACGCTGGTCGAGACCGGCCAACTTGTCACGGAGATGCGGCAGCTCACCGCGACCTTGCAACAGGTGGCCAGGCAACTGGAGCGGGAACCCAGCTCGCTCGTGTTCGGCAAAGGGCGGGGCCCGCGCGGGCCCGGAGAGTGAAGATACGATCATGGGGACTGTGATGAAAAGATGGAGCGCGTCGAGGTTGGCGGCGCACATACTCACGGCCGGCGGCCTCTGTTGTGTGCTGGCCGGGTGCTTCTCGGTCCCGCGAGAGACCCGCGAAACCGTTCATACGTTCGTGTTGACGCTGGACGCCCAATCGAACGGAGCCGACGCGCCGCCGGCCAAGCCCGGCGCCGGCCTCCTGGTCGTGAACGTGCCGCAGGCGCAGCCGGGGTTCGAATCGCCGAACATGGCCTACGTTCAGCGTCCCTATGAAATCGCCTATTACGCCACCCATCAATGGGCCGAGACGCCATCGCGCATGCTCCAGCCCCTGCTGGTCCGAACGTTCGAACGGACGGGCGTGTGGCGCGCGGTGATGGCGATGCCGACGTCCGTGCGCGGCGACGTCCGCCTCGACCTGGACCAGGTGGTGCTCGTGCAGGAATTTCTGCAACGCCCGAGCCGGGTCCTGGTGAGCCTGCGCGCCCAACTCATCGCGCTGCCCTCCTATCAGGTGATCGGGGTCCGGCGATTCGAAGCGAGCGAGCCGGCGCCGACCGACGATGCCTACGGTGGGGCGGTGGCGGCCAACCGGGCCTTACACATCTTGTTGAAGGACCTGGGCGACTGGGCCGCCGGCTGCGTCAATTCCCGCCAGGGCGCCTCCTGTTGAGATGCGCCAATCGGTCAAAACCGGCCTCAGCTTCGGCCTGACCTCGGGGGTCATTACGACACTCGGACTGCTGGTCGGACTGAATGCCGGGACTCACTCCCGCGTGGCGGTCATCGGCGGGATCGTCACCATCGCCGTGGCCGATGCCCTGTCGGACGCCATGGGCATCCATCTCGCCGAGGAATCCAAGAACAGCGGGAGCGAGTTGGAGATCTGGGAAGCCACCATCGCGACCTTTGCGGCGAAGTTCGTGATCGCGATGAGCTTTGCCGTGCCGATCGTGTTATTGCCGCTGGATCAGGCGGTGCTTGCGAGCGTCGGGTGGGGGCTGTGCCTGCTGGCGCTGTTGAGCTATGGCCTGGCCAGGGCGCAACGGATCGCGCCCTGGAGGGTGATTGCCGAGCACGGCGTGATCGCCCTCTTCGTGGTGGTCGCGACCCACTATCTCGGCGAATGGCTGCGCGCTGTGCTTCAATGAGCCGATGAGAACCGTCCTTTCCAGACCGGCGCGAACTCCCTTGCAGAGTCTTCGCCTTCGCCGGGCCTTTCAGGATATAAGAGAGCAGGCCGCTCGACCCGATCACGCACCGAAGACGATTCTCCTCGCCACGGATTTTCAGGCGCCCGCCAGAAAGGCCTTCGCGCACGCGGTGTCGCTGGCCGCGCTGTTTCATGCTAAGCTCGTGATCCTCCACGTCATGAAGGCTGTGCCCACGGGGCGCCATGGCTCCGGTTTGGGAAGCCGGTACCTGGGGCCGATCAAGACCGCTGCCATGTTGGAGCTGGGACGTCTGGCCCGCGCCGCGCGGCATGCAGGCGTCAAGGCGGAGACCAGGCTCCTGTGCGGTGCCCCCTGGGCCTGTATCCTGGAAACGGCGGAGAAACTGCGGCCCGAGCTGATGGCGCTCGGGACGCATGGGAAAGTCGGTTGGGACCGGCTGCAACTCGGCAGTACGGCGGAAACGGTCGTGCGGGAGGCGCCTTGCCCTGTGCTCACGCTGCATGGCATGGTGCCGGGAGACGCCTTTCGGCATCCGGCGCGGGCGCGATGGCGAAGGCTCCTGGTTGGAACGGACCTCTCCAGTTCAACTCAGACCATCCTGCGGTATGCGGCGGGCTTGGCCAAGCGGCTCGATGCGTCGCTGTTGATCCTCCATGCCCTGGGGAACGGTTCGCGAAGCCGCAGCCTGCGCCAGGCCTTCGGGCCGAACCAAAAAAGCGCCCGGTCCAAGAAGAGTCGGCAGCGACAACTGGACCGATGGGCGTCGATGCTTCAAGCGCAGGATCTGCAGGCCGAGGGCCGCTGCGTTGCCGGGGCTCCTGTTGAAACGATTGTGGGAGAGGCCGCGCGCTGGAACGCGGACATGCTGATTCTGGGCACGGTGGGACGCCGGGGTTTCTCCCGGTTGCTGCTTGGCAGCGTCGCCGAGGGGGTAATCAGGAGAGCCGGTTGCGCGGTGCTCACGATCCCGGCGGCGGCGACGCATGGCTTGCGGAAGGGCCGGGGTCGGTCATGAAACGAATCGGTGCGGCATGACCTTTTCCATTGAATATCTGATGCTCGGCGCCTCGGCGCTGCTCTTGCTGAGCGTGATCGCCAGCAAGGCTTCCTGGCGCTTTGGCGTGCCGTCCTTGTTGCTGTTCCTGGTCATCGGCATGTTGGCCGGATCGGACGGCCCCGGCGGCATCCATTTCGACAATCCCCCGTTGGCCCAGTCGCTCGGGGTCGTGGCGCTCGCGTTCATTCTGTTTGCGGGCGGGCTGGACACCGAGTGGCGGAGAGTGCGCCAGGTCCTGGGAAAGGGGCTGATCCTCTCTACGCTGGGGGTCGGCATCACGGCGCTCTTGGTCGGCTGGTACGCGACGGCCGTGCTCAAGGTGTCTTGGCTGGAAGGGCTGCTGATCGGGTCGATCGTATCCTCCACCGACGCGGCCGCCGTGTTCGCGGTCCTGCGCTCGCGGAATGTCAGGCTTCGAGGGCAGTTGAAGCCCCTGCTGGAGTTGGAGTCCGGGAGCAATGATCCCATGGCGGTCTTCTTGACTGTGGGATTGATCGGATTGCTGACGGGGTCCACGGCATCGGTCGTCGACTTGATTCCCCGGTTCTTTCTCCAGATGGCGCTCGGAGCGGGGCTCGGATATGGGATGGGGATGGCCATGGCCTGGCTGGTGAATCGCCTCCAGCTCGAATATGACGGGCTCTATCCGGTGTTGACGTTCTCGCTGGTGCTGCTCGCCTACAGCGCGACGGCCACGGTGGGGGGCAACGGATTTTTGGCGGTGTACATGGCGGGGCTGATCATGAGCCGGAGTCAGTTCCGCCGCAAGCGCAGCGTGATGCAGTTTCACGACGGCCTCGCGTGGTTGATGCAGATCGTGATGTTTCTCACGCTCGGCCTGCAAGTCTTCCCCTCCCAGCTCGTTCCCGTCGCGTCGGCGGGTCTGCTCCTGGCGCTGTTCTTGATGGTCTGCGCCCGGCCCATCGCGGTCTTCGTCACCCTGTCCTTCTCCCGGATCAGCTTGCGCGAGAAAATCATGGTGGCCTGGGTCGGGCTCAGGGGCGCGGTGCCGATCATTCTGGCCACGTTTCCCTTGGTGGCCGGAATCGAACAGGCCTCAATGATCTTCAACGTCGTCTTTTTCATCGTTCTGACGTCGGTCCTGTTGCAGGGCACCTCGATTCCCCTGATCGCGCGCTGGCTCAAGGTGGATGCCCCGCTCTCGACCGAGTCGTCCGGCGGGATGCCGGAGATTCCGGCCGTCCGAACCGACACCGGCGCGCTGATGGAGTTCAGGATTGCTCCCTCCTCCAAAGCGGTCGGCGAACGATTGTCCGACCTTGACCTCCCATCCGAAGCCTTGCCGGTCCTGGTCATCCGCCAAGGCCAATCGTTTGTTCCGCCCGCGAGCCAGGAATTGCAAGCCAACGACACGTTGCTGATCTTTGCGGATCGGGCCTGGATCGGGAAGCTGAGCGCCATGTTCGGATCGCCGCCCAATATGAAAGCGGACGCTCCTCCCCGCGAAGTCCGACAAGTCCAAGCATGACGCGAGACCCGCTGGTCGCCTATTTTTCGATGGAGATCGGGCTCGAAGCCGGCATGCCCACCTATGCCGGGGGGCTCGGCGTGTTGGCGGGCGACACCATCCGCTCCGCGGCCGACCTCGACATTCCCATGGTCGCCGTGTCGCTGCTCCATCGGCGCGGCTATTTCTTCCAGCATCTGGACGCGTCCGGAAATCAGACCGAAGAACCCGTGTCCTGGGCGGTCGATGACTTTGCCAAGGCGCTGGAGGCCCGGGCCCGCGTCGAGGTGGAAGGGCGAACCGTCCATCTGCGGGGCTGGCGCCATCTGGTCAAGGGAATCTCCGGCTCGACCGTGCCGGTCTATTTCCTGGACGCGGACCTGCCGGAAAATGCGCCTGAGGATCGGCGTCTGACCGATGTCTTGTACGGCGGCGACGCCTATTACCGTCTTTGCCAGGAGGTGATCCTTGGCATCGGAGGGATCCGCATGTTGGCCTCGCTGGGCTATCGGGATCTCTATCGTTACCATCTAAACGAGGGCCACGCGGCCCTGTTGGTGCTCGGGCTGCTGGAACAACGGATGGGAGAGGGATCGGAGCCACGGCTGTCCTGCAAGGCGGCTTTGGAAGCCGTGCGCGACCATTGCGTCTTTACGACTCATACGCCGGTGCCCGCGGGCCACGACCAGTTTCCGGCCGATCTGGCCCGCCGGGTGCTGGGCGAGCGCTTCTGGGCTCTGCTTTCGGCATGCTGGGACAACGCATCGTTGAACATGACGGAGTTGGCGCTCCGGTGCGCGCGGTACATCAACGGCGTGGCGATGAAACATGGGGAAGTCTCCCGCGGGCTGTTTCCCGGCTACCCGATCCATTCGATCACGAATGGGGTGCATGCTACGACCTGGGCCGCCCCGCCGTTCCAGCGGCTCTATGATCGACACCTTCCCGATTGGCGGCGCGATTTCCTGTCCCTCCGCTACGCGGTCGGCATCCCGACCGATGAGCTGTGGCAGGCCCATCAGGAGGCCAAGCGCGTCCTGCTCGATGCCGTCAATCACGAGACGAACGCGGGCATGGATTGCGATGCCCTGACGATCGGCTTTGCGCGCCGGGCCACGGCCTACAAGCGCTTCCTGCTGCTGTTTCACGATCTCGATCGGCTCGTCGGCATCGTCAAACGGACCGGTCCCCTCCAAATCATCTTCGCCGGCAAGGCGCATCCCCGCGATCAGGAAGGGAAGGCCATCATCCGCCGCGTCCATGAGGTGAAGGAGCGGCTTCACGGCACGCTGACGATCGCCTATCTGCCGAACTACGACATGGAGACGGCGAAGCTCCTCTGCTCGGGCTCGGATGTCTGGCTCAACACCCCGATGCCTCCGATGGAAGCGTCGGGCACCAGCGGCATGAAGGCCGCCATCAACGGCGTGCCGAGCCTCAGCATGTTGGACGGCTGGTGGATCGAAGGGCATGTGGAGGGGGTGACCGGTTGGGCGATCGGGAAGCGGATCGACATCTGTGCGCAGCCGGAGCCCGGGCTGGACGCCTGTCATGCCGATGCCCTCTACGAGGCGCTGGAGCACCGGGTGTTGCCCTGCTTCTATCGTGAGCGATCGCGGTTTCGCGAGATCATGCGCCATGCCATCGCGCTGAACGGTTCCTTCTTCAACACGCACCGGATGATGGCGCAGTACCTGCACATGGCCTATCAGGCAGTCGGTCGCTATCTGGATCAGGGCAACCGGACGGAAGAGACCGCTACGTAAGGAGAACTCTGATGAACAAGGCGAGCGGGTTCGTGAACGGCTTGATCCGAACGGGCTGCATGGCGCTGATCGTGTCCGCTCTAGGGGGCTGTCAGCCGGTGCCACGAGCCGATGAGCCTGCTTCAAGCCCGGGGCAAAGCCCCGACGTGTCGCGTACACCCGGCGAAGTGGTCTACCTCCGCCATTGTGCGGTGTGTCATGGTGC
This sequence comes from Nitrospiraceae bacterium, assembly GCA_035457545.1. GTDB lineage: Bacteria > Nitrospirota > Nitrospiria > Nitrospirales > Nitrospiraceae > Nitrospira_G. Next base: position 9,012 of record DATIBM010000302.1, on the reverse strand, counting down.
GACGGGGAGCGGAGAGGGCTATGCGGGGCTGAATCCGCCGCCGGCGGACCTGGGTTCGTCCAAAGTCCAGACTCAGTTGGCGCCGCAACTCATCAAGACGGTGCATGAGGGGCGCCCCGATACGGCCATGGGCGCGTGGCGACACATGCTGTCCGACCAAGAAATCGAGGAGGTGGTCGCGCATCTTCGCACCTTCCGACGATGAGAGGCTGTGGCATCTCGCGCCAGTCCGCCCCTTCGACTGTAGCCTTAGTCTTCATGCCGCCTCCTCACACCCTGATCCGGGTTTGAGGGCGCTGCTCCCGAAAATCATTGTTCCAACGGATGGTTGGTCCGCAGGGCGCCGTCGCAGATCGCTGGCATGGTGGTTGCCGGCTACAACCGGGTTGACCAGTACAAGGAGGGCCTGATCATGGACACCAAACCGACCGCATCCCGCGCGGGCAAGCAGAGTAAACCGAGGCAACAGCCGACTGCTCCCGCCGAAATGCAGGCGAGTGAGGCTGAAGCGCCTCCGGCCACGAGAGTGGCCATCTATCCTGTCCGACCCTGCGAAGACCTCCACGCCCAGATCCAGAAACGGGCGTACGAACTCCATGCCCTACGCGGCTACCGAGAGGGGTCGGCGCTGGACGATTGGCTTGAGGCGGAACGGGAAATTCTGAGCCAACTTCCTCCCATGTGAGCGACAGAGGGCGCTGGAGGCTCCTGACGCCATCGGGGCGCCGGCACGCCATGAATCCTTTCCCTATCCCTCTCGCTCCAAGTGGTAGCGAGGAGGGAGGTGACACCCATGAATCTGAACGAATGGTTGCGTCTGATTGCCGGCGCATTCGTGCTGTCGGCGGTTGTGCTGGGAGCGACGGTGCATCCCTACTGGAATTACTTCGCTGCGTTTGTGGCGGCCAACCTGATCCAATCGGCCTTCACCGGTTGGTGTCCGATGATGGCCCTCTTGCGGAAGCTGGGTGTACAGGAGTAAAGGGACGCGCAGCTTAACCGACGGTTGGTAGAAAGCGGATTACCGAGGGCGTTTCTCCGGCGGCGTCCATGAAGAAGGGCTTCGCCCGATGAGCCGTCGGTTCTAGCGAAGCTTGGTTTCGAGGAAGAAAGACTCGCTGAAGGGATTTCTCCGCGGGCGTCATATTCGTAAAACCGATAAAGAGCCCGCGGCTCAACCGCAGGTTGGTATGGAGAGGAAAGCGGGAGGAATCACTGGAGGTGTTTCTCCGGCGGCGTCCATGAAGACGGGCTTCGCCCGATGAGCCGTCGGTTCTAGCGAAGCTCGGTATGGAGGGGGGGGAGCCATGGTTCGAGATCGAACGGCGGCATCAACGGGCTGGTCCGTAGGCAGAGTTGCGCAGGTCCTGTGTTTCGGCGGTGCGCTCGTTGCATGGAACATCGCGGCCCTCCTCGCGGCGGGGGAAACGGCGGCGCAGGCCGCCCGCGCCGTGACGCTGGAAGAGGCGCTCGACCTGGCGTCGCAGCACAGCCCCGTGCTGCGGGCTTCGCGGCAGGAGCTGCACTCCGCGGAGGCCCAGCAGGAGATCGCGAAATCCGCCTATCTGCCCAAACTGGATGCGATCGAAGCCTGGACCAACACGAATAATCCGGCCCAAGCCTTCGCCATTCAGCTCAATCAGGGCCGGTTCACCCAGGCGGGATTCGACATCAATACGCTCAACCGTCCCGGCTCGATCGAGAACTACCGATCCGCCTTGAACCTTGTCCAACCCATCTATAACGGCGGCCGCGAACAACTCGGCGTCAAGATCGCCGAGCTGGGGCAGGAGGCCTCCGCCGAAGGCTATGAACATGCCAAGCAACGGGTGTTCTTTGGCGTCACCAGGGGCTATTACGATCTTGCGCTCGCGAAGGCGGTTCGAAAGGTCGCCACGGATGCGGTGCAGATCGCGGAGGCCAACGCCAGGCAGATCGCCGCGCGGTACAAGAGCGGAGCGACGGTGAAATCCGATCTCTTGCAGGCGGATGTCCGCCTGGCGGGGCTGCGGGAGGAGTCCATTCGCGCGGAGCAAATGCTGCACATCACCGCGGTCGCCTTGCAGCACGCGATCGGGTTGAACGAAGCGGTCGATACGGCCGACAGCCTGTCCCAGGGGACGGTCGCGGATCAGAGGCTGGAGGCGCTCATCGCCCGCGCGCTGGAATCCAGGCCGGACTATCGCATGATGGCGGCGGAGCTGCGCAAGGCGCAGATGGCCACCAAGCTCAGCAAGTCGTCGTACCTCCCGAACTTGAATCTGCAGGGCAGCTTCGAGAACAACGGCACGTTTCCGCTAGGGCCGAACGGCCAGAGCAACTACGGAGCCTTCGGCATGTTCAGCGTGAACCTCTTCAACGGGCTCAGCGATGCGGCGCACGTCCGCAAGGCGCGGGCGCAGGAGGAGAAGGCGCGCGAGCAATTGGAGGCGAAGCGGCGCGAGATCGAGGTGGAGGTCGTCGAAGCCTATTACGGGGTCGCCGCGGCGAAGGAGCGGATCGCCGTGAGCGAAAGCGCCGTGGCCCAGGCCGAGGAAAACCTGCGCATCATCGGCAACCGGTATCAGTCCGGGATCGCGCCGGTCTTGGATCTCCTGACCGCCGAACTCGTCCTCAATCAGGCCAAGCAGAACCGACTCCGCTCGTTCTACGATCTGAAGGTGGGGCAGGCCAGATTGGCCCTCGTGAGCGGAGAGGGGCGGAGTTAGCCAATGCCGGGGGCAGAGCTAAGGCGTCAATGGTCATGAGTCATTGGCCACTGGTCATCAGTCATTGAGCGGGAAGAGAGACATCTTCGCCAATGACCGGTGACTCATGACCGATGATTTTTCAGCCTGTGTTGACCAGTGACCGTTGACGAATGACGCTTGACGTATGACGGATGATCTTGAGGCGATTGCCGCAGGAACTATCAGCAAGAACAAGATGAGCCGAATGACGGCCATGAAGATCCTCTTGGTCCTGTTGTGTGGCGGGCTCGCCGGCTGCGGTCCTCGCGACGAGCCGGTTCAGCCGGCCGGGACCTCCGCTGCGATTCCATCGATCCAGGCCGCGGTCATCGAGGCGCAGAGCGTCCCGGTGCCGTTGCGCGTGGAGGTGACGGGACAGGTGGCCTCGGTCACGCAGGCCACCCTCTCCAGCCAGATCCAGGCCGCCGTCAAGGAGGTGCGCGTGCGGGAAGGGTCCCCGGTGAAGAAGGGGGAGACGCTGGTTCTGTTGGACGACCGGGATCTGCGCGCCGAGCTGGCCCGCGCCGAAGCCGAAGCGGACAATGCGAAGGCGCACCTGAAACGGATGCGGGACCTTTTCACGCAGGATTCCGTGGCCCGGCAGGAGCTGGAAAATGCCGAGCGGACGTTCAAGGTGGCGGAGGCCAATCGGACATCCGCGCGGACCAGGGTCAGTTATACGGTCGTGGCGGCCCCGTTCGACGGGCTGATCACGGAGAAGCTGATTCATGCCGGGGAACTGGCTTCGCCGGGACGGCCGCTCCTGCGGTTGGAAGACCCTCGGCACCTGCGTCTGGAAGCGACCGTGGCGGAGGGCGACCTGAAATCCCTCTCGCGCGGCGATCTGGTTCCTGTGGTGATCGATGCGCTTGGCGGCCAATCACTGGCCGGCTCCGTAGCCCAGATTCTCCCCACCGGCGATCCGGCCACCCATACGGTGCTCGTCAAGGTCGAGTTGCCTCCCACATCGGGATTGAAGGCCGGCATGTTCGGGCGCATGCAACTGGACAAGGGGACCGGGCGGACTCTGGTCGTCCCGCGCACATCGGTGATCGAGCGGGGCGACCTCGCCGGCGTCTATGTCGTCGGCCCCGACTCGCTGGCGCATCTCCGATGGGTCAAGTTGGGCCGGCCGGTAGGCGATCAGGTGGAGGTGCTTTCCGGTCTCAACCAGGGAGAACGCGTGCTGGCTCAGGGCACCCAAGGCAGCGACGGGGCGCGCGTGGAGGTCGCCCAATCGGTCGCCTGGCCCGCGCCATAATGACTGTGAAGCGTCATTCGTCAACCGTCAATCGAGGAAGAAAAACAGCGTCAAACGTCAGTCGTCAATCGGACGGAACTCACGTCAATCGTCATCCGTGGAGCGTCAAACCATAGGGTTCAGAGAAGATCCAGCTTATGCTTTCGACCAACGGTTGACGCTTGTCGGTTGACGAATGACGGCTGACGGCTTTTCCGAGTGACGAACGACGGTTCACCCCATGACGCAATCCTCTCGTATCGGCCCATCAGGACGGCTGGCCTCGCTCTTCCTCGGGAGCAAGCTCACCCCCCTCATCGTGCTCGGTTCGTTGTTGCTGGGCCTCTTCGCGGTCTTCCTCACCCCGCGCGAGGAGGAGCCGCAAATCATCGTGCCGATGGCCGATGTGTTCCTGCCGTTTCCCGGCGCCTCCTCCAGGATCGTCGAAGAGCAACTGACCAAACCGATCGAGCGCAAGATCTCCGAGATTAAGGGGGTGGAGTATGTCTATTCGATGTCGCGGCCCGGGGGCGCGCTGATCATCGTCCGGTTTTATGTCGGCGAGCCGCTGGAGCAGAGCCTGGTGGACCTCTACGACAAGCTGATGTCCAACCAGGACAGCTTCCCGCCCGGGGCCGGGCCGTTTCTGGTCAAGCCGCGGGATATCAACGACGTTCCGATCGTGACGCTCACGCTGTCGAGCGATCGTTATGCCGACGACGAACTGCGCCGGTTGGCGGAACACCTGCTGGAAGGGATCAAGAAGGTGCCGGGAACATCCGGAGGATTTCTGGTCGGCGGGCGGCCGCGCGAGGTGCTGGTGCAGATCGACCAGGCCCGCATGAGGGCCTACGGGGTCACCCCGCTGGAGGTGGCCGGCGTGATCCGGGCGGAGAACGTGGCCTTGCCGGCCGGACGCTTCCAAAGCGAGAACCGTGAATATGCCCTGGAAACCGGCCGGTTCCTCCGTTCCCGCGAGGACGTTGAATCGCTCGTAGTGGGGGCGCGTGAGGGCCGGCCGATCTATCTGCGCCAGGTCGCCGACGTGATCGACGGGCCGGGAGAGGTCACTCAGTATGTGTGGTTCGGCAAAGGCCTCACCAAGTCCAGTGAAAAGTCAGGAGTCAGGAGGCAGGTGACAGGCAGCGGCTCCGAGGAGCCTGCTCCTCCCTCCTCACTTTTGACTCCTCACGAGTCGCCTGCCGTGACCGTCGCTGTGGCCAAACAGCGGGGCGTCAACGCCGTACAGGTGTCCCGCGAGGTGCTCCGGACCGTTGAGGCGATGAAGGGCCGGATCATTCCGGCGGACGTCCGGGTGATGGTGACCCGGGACTACGGAGAGACGGCGAACGAGAAGGCGAATGAACTCCTGTGGCATCTGCTCATCGCCGTTGTGGCCGTGGTCGTGTTTCTCGGGCTGGCCTTGGGGCCTCGGCCGGCGCTGGTGGTCTCGGTCGCGATTCCGTTGACCCTGGCCCTTACCCTGTTCACCTCGATGTTGATCGGCTACACGATCAACCGCGTGACCCTGTTCGCCCTGATCTTCTCGATCGGCATTCTGGTGGATGACGCGATCGTGGTCGTGGAGAACACCTATCGCCATCTGCAACTCCGGCGCCGTGCGCACCGCGAGGCGGCGATCTACGCCGTGGACGAGGTGGGCAACCCGACGATCCTGGCCACCTTCACGGTCATTGCGGCGCTGCTGCCGATGGCCTTCGTCTCCGGTCTCATGGGGCCGTACATGAGGCCCATCCCCGTGAATGCCTCCATCGCCATGTTCTTTTCCCTGCTGGTCGCCTTTGTCGTAATTCCCTGGTTCTGTCAAGCCTGCTACCGCTCCACGGTCGTCATGCCGGGCCTGGATCACGAAGGCGACACGGGCGGCTGGACCTACCGTTTCTATCAGCGTCTCTTCACGCCGCTCCTCCGCCGGCCGCTCCTCACCTATGCCCTGTTAGCCGTCGTCGTGGCGTTGATGCTCGGATCATCCGCGCTCTTCTATACGCGCCATGTGGCGGTGAAGATGTTGCCGTTCGACAACAAGAGCGAGCTTCAACTCGTCATCGACATGCCGGAAGGCACGACCTTGGAGGAAACGGCGCGCGTCGCCAAAACCTTGACCCAGTTCATCCGCCGGGTGCCGGAGGTGCGGGACTACCAGGCCTATGTGGGAACGGCCTCTCCCTTCAACTTCAACGGGCTCGTCCGGCATTACTTCCTGCGGGATGGCTCGCACCAGGCCGATATCCAGATCAACCTGGTGGAGAAGGACGAGCGGGCGTCCCAGAGCCACGAGATTGCGCAACGGTTGCGGCCTGAAACCCAGCGGATCGGCCGCCAATTCGGCGCCAACGTGAAGATCGTCGAGGTGCCGCCCGGGCCTCCGGTCCAGTCGGTGCTGGTGGCGGAGGTCTACGGACCGGATTATGAGAGACAGCGGGCGGTCGCGAAGGACCTCCGGGCGCTGTTCGAGTCCACGCCCGGTGTCGTGGATGTGGATGATCTGATCGGACAGGATCTCGTGAAGTATGTCTTCACGGTGGACCGGGCCAAGGCCGCGCTGGCCGGCGTGCCGTCGGAGGACATCGTCAAGACCCTGCGCATGGCGATGGAGGGCACCAAGGTCGGCCTGGTGCATATTCCGAACGAGAAAAGTCCCGTCCAGATCCTGTTGCGGCTGCCGCTGACCGAACGGACCGGGCTGGAGCATTTCGGCGAGATCGCGCTTCGGCGGACCGGCGGAGGGATGGTGCCCTTGTCCGAGCTCTTGCGCCTGGAGCAGACGGTCGAGGACAAGACCATCTATCACAAGAACCAAAAACCCGTCGTCTATGTGGTGGCCGACGTCGGAGGACCAGGCGCGGAGCAGGCGGAGAGCCCGGTCTATGGCGTGTTGGGCGTGGGCGAGAAATTGGCGCAGTACCGTCCAGCGGAGGGCTACGAGATCGAGCAGTACTACGCCGCCGCTCCCTGGTCCGAGCAACGGCTGGCGGTGAAATGGGACGGCGAATGGCACATCACCTATGAAACGTTCCGCGACATGGGGCTGGCGTTCGCGGTCGCCATGTTGCTGATCTATCTGCTCATCGTGGGGCAGTTTCAATCCTTTGTGACGCCGCTGATCATCATGGCGCCGATCCCGCTGACGTTGATCGGCATCGTGCCGGGCCATTGGGTCACCGGCTCGTATTTCACGGCGACCTCCATGATCGGCTTCATCGCGCTGGCCGGGATCATCGTGCGGAATTCGATCCTGCTGGTGGACTTCATCGAGCTTCAGGAACAGGAGGGCCGGTCGCTGGCCGAGGCGGTCATCCGCGCGGGGGCGATCCGGACGCGCCCGATCCTGCTGACCGCCGCCGCGTTGATGGTCGGCGCCTTCGTCATCGTGCTCGATCCGATCTTCCAGGGCCTGGCGGTCTCGTTGCTGTTCGGGGTGGGCGCCTCCACCGTGTTGACGCTCGTCGTCATTCCCGTGCTCTACTATCTGGTCTACAAGGGCGAGCACCGCTTGGCCGAACGGCCGGCGGTCGAAACCCCTGCGGAGGACGCGCGGGCCGGCGCGCTGGCCGCGCCGAAGTCGTGATGCAACGGAGCGCCTGGTGATGAGCCTTGTCCAGAATGTGAAACGAGCGGCGGGTGGCCTGCTGATGGTTGGAGGCCTGTTCTCCCAGGTGGCCGTGACGGAGGCGCAGATGCCGATGACAAGGGACCCGGGACATCGCGTTGTGTTTCATCTCAATTCGGCCGACGAGCAGATCCAGAAGGGACTGCTCAACAACATCACGAACCTGTATGAGGCCCTCGGCCAGGATGTTCTTAGGGTCGAGGTCGTCGCGCATGGATCGGGACTGTCGTTGCTGTCGAAGAAGGGCAGCCGGTTTGCCGGCGAGGTGGCTCGGTTGAAACAGCAGTACGGCGTCCAGTTCACAGCCTGTTCCAACACGATGAAGGCGCAGGGGCTCGCGCGAGAGCACCTGCTCGACCAGGTGGACCGGACCGTGCCGGCGATCGTGCGGTTGATGGAACTCCGGGAAGAAGGGTGGAGTTATATCAAGCCATGAGAAGGAGGGAGGAATGTGAAATGAGGAATGTGAAATATGGAATTTGGAATGTGGGATGAGGGAAGGGGGAGTAGGCGGAAACGAATCTTGCGCATGACGAATGACGATTGACGAAGAATGGGAAGGAGACCGCAAGGTCCGCAGCGCGGTCAGCGCCTCGCGCATGGCGATTGAATGAACGGTGACATGGCGAGCCGGACCTCTGGGTGTGAAGCCTAGGACCGGCTCACCCGATCGGGCGATTGAACAATGGGATGATCAGGCCATAAGCTGAAGAATGGCCTGGAGAGAAACCAGTTCGCCCTACTGTCGGTGCCCGGAAGTCACCTGCCAACAAGGCTGACATGGGGGGAGGAGGTCCGATATGAATAAAAAAGTACCCATAAGGATGCTCGCATTAGGGATCACGATCTTAGCGGGGGCAGTGCTGGTCGTCGGAGAGCCGGTCTTCAGCAAGGAGGCGGAGCATTCAGGGAGCACTCAACGGTTCCGGGGTATCATCACCGGTGCGGAAAAGGCACGAGTCCCCATAGAGAAAGAGAGAGCAAAACTGGCCTCTCAGGCCAAGGTGACTCTTGAGCAGGCCATCAAAACGGCCAGAGAAAAGGTGCCGGGGAACGTGGTCGGAGCCGAACTGGAATACAAACCGCAAGAGATGGCCGTGTGGGAACTGGATGTGCTCTCAGTGGAAGGGAAAGAGATCCACATGAGCGTGGATGCCGCAACGGGAGAGCTTCTCGAAACAGGCCGATGAATGCGGCCGGTCACACGTGAGGCTGGCTGGCGGGGACGGACGGTGCGCAGGGGGTATGCCTCGGACGAATCGTCGCTCGGAGGAAACGCGACGCCGTCGGTCACCAGACTGCCGAGTGTACCTGGTGGAACTCCGCCACGACGGGGAAAACCAGGGAGGCGAAGTCCATGTAGCGCATGCGGATTGCTTCCGAATGGGTGCCGGCTTGAAAGATAATCTGTT
>DATIBM010000301.1:0-5287 GCA_035457545.1 Nitrospiraceae bacterium | reverse complement strand
AAGAAAGGTGCCGTTGTCCTTGAGCCGGATATTCAGGCGTATTTTCCAGACTCGGAATCTGTGAATCGGGCTTTGCGTTGTCTGATTCCGCTATTGGCCCAAAAGCGTAGAGCAAAGGGGAAAAAGGCTTAGCAAAAGCGTGGAGTTGGTAGTCCCATTCCCTGTTCGCATTGCGGTAGGTGAGGGGCCGGATCGGGGAAGTGATTGCGTTAGGCGTGCATTCGACCGGGTGGGGGCTGAAAAAAGAGCTGGGGGTTAGCTCTTCGCGGCCGGCGCCACCGGCGCTTCTTCGACCTTGACGGTCTTGCGCCATTCCTCCACGATGGCATCACGCTCCTGCATGGTCATGCCGGCGTACTTCAGGAACATCTGAAGTCCGCGGCGGCGGCGCCAGGTGAGAAAATCGACGAAATGGGGTCTGCAGATCGCGCCAGTGCCAGCCGGCGCATAGGGCTTACCGCTACAATCCTGGATCACACAACGTTCGCTCATCATGGGGTTCACCTTCCAGCTCTTAGTATGCCCAACGCTGTGCTCGGAAAGCAACCGGCCTGAAACCTCCCCGTCATGTACCTCCCTCACACTTGCCTTGACCCTCGCGGCTCCTTCCGGTAAACGACTGAGCAGTATGTTTGGTAGTCGTCCAATCTTCTTCCGGCCTATCAGTCTTGCCGCCGGCCTCTTCATTGTTCTGGCGAGTTGCGCTCCAACCTACAAGGAGGGCCTGCCGCCCGGCAGTCCGTTCGCGGGGGCGGCGGAGGCTCCCCTTTCCTCGTTTCCGCAGGGGATCGCCAGCGGGGATGTCACGGACCAGACGGCGGTGATCTGGACCAGGACCGACGGGCCGCGGGTTGTTCAAGCCGAATGGTGGGAAGAACAGCGAAGCGCCACCGGTGACTCGGTGCAAGACCGAGTTCAGGCGCAACACCCTCCGGAGGTTGGCGCCGGACAAACGACGGCGCTCCAGGCCACCAGCGCCGCCGACGATTATACGGTGAAGGTGCTCGTGACCGGGCTCCGGCCTTCGACGAGGTATCGCTATCGGTTCTGGGCTGCGACCGGAGATGCGGCCGGCGCCTTCCGCGAGGTGGCCAAGCCGAGCGAGGAGGGGACGTTTCGCACGGCGCCGCTCTCCACGGAGCACAGTCCGATCACGTTGCTCTGGAGCGGAGATCTGGGCGGGCAGGGCCGATGCCGGGCGGGGTTGGAAGAATACCCGATCTTTGACCGGATGCGGAACCGGCGTGCCGATGCCATGCTCTTTCTTGGAGATACCGTCTATGGAGATGAGATCTGCTCGGCTCCCCCAAACGTCGCCGGCAGCTCGTTCGCTGCGCAGACGGCGGATCAGTATCGGGCCAAGCATCGCTATCAGCGGGGCGCGGCCAGTCTCAGGCGCTTCCTGGCCGAGACGCCGGTGCTGGCGATCTGGGACGATCACGAAGTGCGCAACAATTTCTCGGGGCCGTACGATTCCCTGATGCCGGCGGGGCGTCAGGCGCTATTGGAGTATTGGCCGATTGGGACCCCGCAGGATGATCCGACGAAGCTCTATCGAAAGTTCCGATACGGCGCCGATGTGGAACTCTTCATCCTCGACACCCGGCAGTACCGCAGCCGCAACAGCGACCCCGACGGTCCGGAGAAAACGATGCTGGGAACGAAACAACGGGACTGGCTGTTGCGGGGCCTGTCGGAATCGACGGCGACCTGGAAGGTCATCGTGACCAGCGTGCCGCTCTCGAATAGCCGGAAAGGCGGCTCGCTCAGGGCGCCGGGGCACGACAGTTGGGCCAGGGCCGCAGATGGGACGGGATTCGAGCATGAACTGCGGATGATCGTCGAGACGATCGTGACGAAAGACGTCCGCAATGTCGTCTGGTTGGCCGCCGATGTCCATTACGTCCAAGCCAACGACTACGATCCGTCGGGCGATGGAGAACCGGATTTTCATGAGTTCATCGCCGGTCCTTTGTCGGCCGATCCGGTCCGGCCGGTGGCGCCCGCGCCGACCTTCCGCCCGACCACCCTGTTCTCCGATTCGGGATACTTCAACTTCGGCGTGGTGACGGCGGACCGTCATCGGTTGCAGGTTCAGATTGTCGATGCAGAGGGAACGGTCCGCCACACCCATCAGGTGATGGCGCGATAACGCGAAGGACTCTCGACCTATGGGTCGGTCGGATCTGATGGCCGGTCGCTTGCATTCTCGAAGGCCGACCAGGTACGGTACGAGGCCCTGCGCAGGACAGTCCCGAGGCTACCGTCGGTGGGGGAAATCCTGGTCCTGTCCTGTACCTGCGGGCGGAACGGGAACAAACATGTGGCTGCAAATCCTGTCGGTGATCGGGGCGCTGATGGTGCTGGTGGCCTATGGATTGAATCAGAACGGCATCTGGCGCGAGCTGGACGGCGGCTATTTGGCGTTGAATATCATCGGGTCGTTGCTGCTCGGCCTGGTGGCGGTGCTGGAACAGCAGGCGGGGTTTATTCTCTTGGAGTTTTCCTGGGCGGCGATCGGGATCATGGGCGTGATCCGGGCGCGCCGATTGCCCCGGCCCTCCTGAGGAATCCATCGCTCCGCAATCGCCATGAGATGGCAGACACAAGAAAGGGGACGAGACGATGGGGGCAAGTGTGACGGCAAGCGAGGTGTTTGAACGGGTCAAGGATGCCGCCGTGGCGGCGACCGGGCCGGATGAAAAGGCGTTGCAGATCGACTATGACGCGCTCAGGAAGAATATCCACGCGGCGCTGGGGGATCGCAAGATCGCCCATCTCCATATCAACAAGTTTCTGCCGGAGGGCTATGAAGACCAGGGGCGGTTCAATGTGCTGGTACTGACGACGGGTGGCGTGGTCTTCGACATGGTCATCGGGGATTCGTACTTTCGCTACGACATCGTCTCGGTCGGGCAGTTGGACAAGGTCCAGGTGATCGATGCGCTCTGGAACAATCGTGAGAAACGGCAAGAAGACCCGTTTCTCAGTCTCAGGTTGATGCACGGCGAGGAAGCCCATTTGCTCCTGGCGCTGGAGGACGCCGAGCGAAAGACCCTCTTGGAGTTCGCCGCGGCCGTCACGGCCGCGCGGAATCCGGAGCGGTGATGACCTTGTCCCATTTCTGTAGGGTTTGAAAGGGGTGAGGTTTCACAGAGGGTTATTCCACTCGACTCACCCCTTTCCAAGCTGTACTTCTGTGGCGCTGGTGTCGCTGCGATAAGTTATGGAACTGCCACACTCGTCGCGATACAGACAGCTCTCCTTTCCATTGCTAGTCCGCCGGAACGATTCGCACGGAGTCGAGCCCCCGAAACGACGCGCCGCCAATAGTCTGACCTTCAACAACGGCCTGCGTGTCAGTTGAGCTAAGTTGGAGTGCTTCCGTGCTCACATGCACCACCATGTCTAAGAATCCATCGAAATTCACGTCTTCAAGCGAAGCCATTGGGGTTCCTTTGCCCTTCAGTTTGACTGAAGCACCTGCAAGTGAGACCGTGAGGGGATCGACTTGACTTGCATCGAAGCTTGCCGAGCCCAGGATCGCGACGGGCACCGTGCCCTGGGAGCCAAGATTGATGCTGTTCGGGAAACTGCCCGGTTTGATGTCGATGTCCACAGGAACATTAAACTGGATCTTCACCACATAGGCATCCGATGAACCGCCAAAGGTCGGCTGAAAGGAACCAGCCGTGGTTGGGAAGTTTGTGGAGGCTGTATCCGCCGTCAGATACGCATTCCCAAATGTATCCAGCGCGACTCCGAACCCACCAGTATTCTCATTGCCGGTGCCTCCCAAATAGGAGGCAAAAAGCACTCCCGACCCGTCCGGCTTTACCGTCGCGACGTAACTATCGAACCCGCCAGATAGGGCAGTTTGAAACGCACCTACGCTCGTGGAAAGATTCGTGGACCTTGTTCCGCTAAGCGTATGGATGTTGCCCGTGGGACCATCGATGGCGAGCACGCAACCCGTTTCCTCACTGTTACCGCCGAGGAAAGTGGAGAACACTAAGCTGGCCCCCGTCGGAGCAAGTTTTACCAAGAAGCCATCGTTTACGCCTCCCCCAAACACAGTTTGAAACGCCCCCGGCGTCGTAGGAAAGTTAGTCGAATGCGCTGTCCCGCACACGTATGCGTTGCCGGCAGCATCGATCTCAAGACTATTGGCCTGATCCAACCCGCTGCCACCGAGGTTTGTGGCGTAAACCAATGCTGATCCACTTGGGTTGAGTTCCAAGACAAAACCATCCGAGTCGCCACCTTGATATCCTGTTTGAAAGGCTCCCGGCGTTCCAATTCCCGTGCGGGTCAGACCTGCCACATAGGCGTTACCGGCGGCATCGATCACGATATGGCGTCCGCCGTCCGTGGCGGGATGGGCACCAGGAACAGCCGTCGAGTACACTATGCCGGTCCCAGTGGCGTTGAGCTTAGTCACAAATATCTCTGCATCACCGGAGGGGAATGTGGTGCTGAAGGCTCCCGGTGTCGAGGGAAAACCGGCCTGGCCTATTCCCGTCATGTACACATTGCCCGCTCCATCCACTACAATCCCCCAATTTTCGTCATTCTGAGTGCCGCCGAGATAGGTCGAATACATCAGGGCGGCGCCGCTGGCGTCAAGTTTCGTCACGTAGCCATCGAACCCCCCGGCAAGAATTGTCTGAAAGGCTCCTGGGGTTGTGGGGAAGTTTGTGGAGTTCGTGTCGCCGATCACGTATACGTTTCCCGCGGCATCCAAGGCCAAGGATCTGGCATTTTCTATATTGGTGCCACCGAGGTACGTGGAATACACGAGCCCGCTGCCCGTCGGATTCAGTTTGGCGACGAAGGCATCAGATCCCCCACTGGGCGCTGAACGAAAGCTTCCCACTGTGGTTGGAAAATTGACGGAGGTTGTCGTACCAGCCAGGTACGCATTCCCTGCGGCGTCTACCTTCAGCGCATTAATGCCGGGCGAGTCCTGGCCGCTTCCGCCAAGATAAGTCGAGTAGCTCAGGACAGGGTCGATGACGAGCGGTTTCGTAGGATCATACGTTCCAACTTCGACGCCGATCCGATTTGCAGCCCGTAGGATATACCGGCTGACAATTGGCTCTTTGGTTCCATCTTGTTCTTGATAGGCAAACGGTTTGTGTAAGCGGATCTGGCCGGCCCCGGTCTCCAGGATGAGGTCCCCGCCGGCGTCAATCCGGATGTCTCGCTGTCCCTCGAGCACCAAGGTGATAACGCGAGGATCGGCTCCCGGTGCGACAACGAAGTCGTATTCCAATCTCCTTTCCTT
>DATIBM010000300.1:0-2153 GCA_035457545.1 Nitrospiraceae bacterium | reverse complement strand
TGCCGTGCCTGGACTGACCCTGGCCTGTCGCGCAGGCAGTATATGATAGTCATCGTTTCGGCACTCGTCGTGCTGGTCTTCGCCTGGTGGCTCACCGACCGGTTGTGTTCGCCGAACGCCTTTCTTCACCTGCTCGATCATCCGAATGAGCGATCCTTGCATCGCACGCCGACCCCGCGCACCGGGGGGTTGGCCATTATTGCGAGCGTGGTCATCGGGCTGCTGGCAGCCGCCGTCGTCGTCGCTCTGTCGAAGCCGTCGGCGCCTGTACTGCCGAAGGGGCTGGCATCGGGCAGTGTGTGGATTGTCGGGTCCATGCTGCTGGTCTGCGTCGTGTCGTTTATGGACGACCGGATGGGGCTCTCTGCGAGTCTGCGCTTCATCGTCCAGATCGCGGCGGCCGTTATCGTGGTCGGCGGAGTGGGACTGACGCTGTCTTCTATTCCGATTCCAATGATCGGCACCATCCCGCTCGGATGGATGGCCGGTCCGGTGAGCGCGGTCTTCCTGGTCTGGATGGCGAATTTGTACAATTTCATGGACGGCATGGACGGGTTTGCGGGCGGGATGACGGTGTTCGGATTCGGGTTCTTGGCTTTTTTCGGATGGCAGGTGGGGCACCCCTTCATGTTCCTCATCGCCACGTTGGTCGCCGTGAGCGCGCTTGGGTTTCTCATCCATAATGTCCCGCCCGCCCGTATCTTCATGGGCGATGTCGGGAGCATCACGGTGGGATTTCTGGCCGGCACCCTCATTCTGTTGGGACTTCGCGACAAGGTCTTCGAGTTCTGGGTTCCCATCCTCATCTTCTCGCCGTTCATCCTCGATGCGACCGCGACCTTGATCCGCCGGGCGGTGGGTGGCCAGAAAATCTGGGAAGCGCACCGGGAACACTTTTATCAACGGCTGGTGTTGAGCGGGTGGGGACATCAAAAAACCGTCTCGGCCGAATATGCGGTCATGGCGGTCTCCGGCCTGCTGGCGGTGGCCTATCAGTATGCCGGCGAGCAGTGGAAGCTCGGGCTGTTAGTCCTGTGGGCCGCGCTGTTCCTCGGACTGGCTTATGCAGTCGGGCACGTGGAAGAGAAAAGACGGATCGGCATAGCGTTGCGAGAGCCCCGCACATGAGGACCAGCGCGGCGTCCCGGCGGCAGCAGGCCGTCACAATGGTGTGGTCGCATGATGGATAAACCTTCCCTGCTGGCTCGTGCCGTCGAGCTCCGCGATGCAGGCCGGTTATTCCGGCGCGGCGATGCGGAGCTCGAGGACATTTTTCAGGGCAGCATCGACCGATTCTGCGACATCGCGCTGGCGCTGGAGCCTGCGCACCGGGTGCTCGATGTCGGCGCCGGGCACGGGCTGCTTCTGTCCTTTTTGACCGAGCTCGGTCATGAATGTCATGCCTTGGACGTGGTGGATCAACCTGCCGCGCATCCGGAGGTTTACGGCAAGGGCATCACGTTTCATCTCTGCAATGTTGAAGCGGATCCGATTCCATACCCGGATGAATCCTTCGACGCCGTGGTCTGCTGCCAGGTCTTGGAACACTTCACGCATTCCCACCTGCCCGCGGTCCGCGATATGCGGCGCGTGCTGCGCCCCGGCGGAATCCTGGAGATCGATGTGCCGAACGTCGCCTGCTTTCGCAATCGCGTGCGCCTGCTGCGGGGCAAGCATATCACCTATGACTATGCCGACCATTACCTCCGCGCCACGCCCATCCTGTATCAGGGCCGATCGTTTTATCCCTTGCGCCACAACCGGGAGTTTACCCGTGACGAACTGGACTTGCTGCTCAAGCTGGCCGGCTTCGAGAAGCGGGACGTCGGCTTCTTGAAGTCCCGCCGGTATCGGGAGGGGCTCCAGCGGGTGAAGTCCCTCGGCACGGCCGCGAAGGACCTGATCCCATCCTTGCGAAAATCACTCATCGCCTTTGCCTACAAATGAGAGAGACGGCTTCGGTGCAGGACACCGCCCAGACAGTGGGCCGGTGGAGCGCGATCGGCATGGGCTTCACGCTTCCCATTTGGACGCTGGCCGACAGCCTGTTGATGGGGGTGCTGGTGCTCTCGTGGGCGGCGAGCGGCCGATGGCGGGGGAAATGGCAAGTGGTCCGGTCGAATCCTGTGGCCCTCTCGGCGCTGCTGTTCTTC
>DATIBM010000299.1:0-6416 GCA_035457545.1 Nitrospiraceae bacterium | reverse complement strand
CCCGTGTTGTGTAACCCCCAGAGTCTGGGAAAATGAGGATCGTCGGGAAGGTAGGCGAGTGCGTCATTGAATCCGGCCTCGCTCGGTTCGGCAAAGGCGACTTCGTCGAGCTGAGAGAACTCACGGAGGGTTTCAAACAAGCCCTTCCCTTCCGGCACGGTGAGCGTGTAATAACCGGGCGTGCGCTGCCTTGCGACGATCTGACACCCCTTGGATTTGATCAGGCGCTCAGCCTCTTTCTGGCTTACCTCCTCGCGAAACTGGACCGTCAATTCATCCGGCAGAAAGTAGCGCGTCAGCCCCTCATTGTCGATCAACACTGGGATGGTGTTGACAATTCTCGGGCTTGCGCCTAGCAAGTCTCTAGCGGCGGCCATGTCCTGTCCTGGAGCAATCTGAAACACGGCAAAGCCACGGTCGAGATCCATGCCTTGACTGAGGGGCAACATGGTCGCCGCCATGACATCTCGGGCCATATCTTCAGTGGCGTGGGGTTGAAATGTCGCCATCACTTCATCGCTCTTCGGATGAAACGTGATGGTCTTCTTGCTGAACTTGTTGGTGTAGGAATATTTGGTCTCCTGCTTCACTTTGTGTTTTTGGATATCCATCGTGTCTCGTCCTCCTCTTCATTACGTGGTGAGGGGTGCTGAAAATGACCGGCTGGCAAGTGACTGGAAAGCCGGCGATAGGACTCACAACACAAGTGCAGCAACTCCTGTGCCGTTCGGTCGTTCGCTATTCGTTGCGTGCTTGTTGCGAAGGCGTCGATAAAATCGAGAGGGTCGTGAAGGAGGCGATAATAATACGGGTATTTCTATTGAGCTATCTCGGCAGGCAGCGAGAACGAAATGGATACAGTCTGTATCAGATTCGATACGTGGGTATCAGGGAGCTGACGCCGGTGCCAGCAAGGTCCTATCGGATATGAAGAAGGCGGGCGGCGAGAACGGATCCGGCAACGATTGAGGTAGCGACCGCTGGTAAGACGAAGCCTGTGTCGCCCAGGTGGTGAGCTGTTCCGAGTCCTCAATCACCTCCGCCGGCACTTCGTAGTAGGTCTTGAGCGTTTGTCTCGAATTCGGTCGAAAGGGCTTCATGCCGCGGGCGACATAGGCCTCACGCGTGCGCTCGTCGGTTGTGAAGTAGAGTCGACGTGGTTTGGCGTAGCAAATAAAGCCATTGACCGCCTTGAGAACCGCCAGTAGGCTAAACTTAGTTTAGCCGGAGGTGTGGACCATGGCGCGAGGTGTGCAGACCGTCAACATCCATGAGGCAAAGACGCAACTCTCACGTTTGGTCGATGAGGTGGCCGAGGGAAAGGAGGTGCTCATCGCGAAGGCTGGGAAGCCGCTGGCGAAACTTAGTCCGCTCCGGGAGCAGAAACGCCGCCGCACGCCAGGGTTCCTGAAAGGGAAACTGAGCATTGCCGCCGATTTTGACGCGCCTCTTCCCGGAGATGTTCAGAAAATCCTTGAGGGGGAGACATGAGGCTGTTGCTCGATACCCATGTCTACCTGTGGTCCTAGCCGATTCGCCTAAACTGTCGCGTACAGCAAGGGCGACGATCGCCACTGCCGATGAGATCTTCGTGAGCGCCGCCTCCATCTGGGAGGCCACGATCAAGGCGGGACTGGGAAAGGTCAAGGCTGATCTGCCTCTGTTGGTGGAAGGGATCGAGGCCAGCGGTTTCAGCGAGCTTCCGGTGACCGCGGCTCATGCGGCGGCGGTGGCCCAACTTTGGCCGTTGCACCGCGATCCGTTCGATCGGCCCTGGTCGCACAGGCCATCTTCGAGCCGCTCCGCTTGCTCACGGCAGATCCTGTGTTGGTGGAATACTCCGACCTTGTTGAACTCGTCTAAACGGGATTGATTTCTCCGCCCTGGGCGTCTTCAGCCACTTCCAGCATCAAAGGATGCCCGTCGGGAGTTGAAAGTCGATTTCTGTGTTCACCGCTGTGACGAGGCGTCAGTCGCCCAGATTACGAGCTGCTCCGCATCCTCAATCACTTCCACCGGCACTTCGTAATAGGTTTTGAGCGTTTGTTTCAAATTCGGCCGGAAGGGTTTCATGTCGCGGGCGACGTAGGCCGCGCGTGTGCGGTCGTCGGTCTTGAAGTAGAGCCTGCCGCGATGGATGATGCCGAAGAAGGTCTCCTTCCTATACAGACCGAACCCGCCGAACATGGCGCGACAGGTCACCCCGCGCAACTCCGCCAGTTGATCCAGCACAAACTCCGCGAAGCCATCTGATTGGCGGGTAGGCTTGCCTGCGGATGTGCCGGCTTGCTTGCGAAGCATGGTTGCGCTCACATCGGTTTCACCGCTGCAACGAACCGGACGGCGATCGGCAGCGACACGGCCGCTCCGCGCCGGTGCTGTTCCACGGACTGGACGATCCGCTTTTCCGCCTCGGCCTGTTGCGACGAGGACAGTTTCGCGAACAGGTTCTGGATCGGTGCCGCGATCTCCATCAGGCTCGAAAAGTATTCACGGCCCGAGGTCAGTTGCACGTCCGCCGCGAATTCCTCCTCCGACAATCCGGACAGACCGGCCTGCTGCACCATGCCCATCAGGTCCCCCGGTTTCGCCAAACGGAAAATCCCCGGGGCTTGCGGATCGGGCGGGGGCAGCTCGATCAATTGCTTGATGACATCGAGCGGGATGCGGAGGTAAGGGTTTTTGTCCGGCGCCGACCAGACCGCCGCGGCCAGATGGCCGCCCGGCTTCAACACGCGGGCGATCTCCGCAGCCGCCTTGGGAATCTCGGGAAGGAACATCAGGCAGAAGCGCGAGGTCACGGCGTCGAACGAGCCGGATGGAAACGGCAGCGTCGTCACGTCGCCGGTGCGAAACTCGACGTTTGAGAGCCCGAGCCTCGCGGCCTTGCGCCTGGCGGCAGCCAGCATGTCGTCGGCGAGGTCGATGCCGGTGACCTTCCCCTGCGCGCCGACCACCTGTGCCGCCAGCAGGGCCGGATAGCCTGTGCCCGATCCCAGGTCCAACACCTGGTATCCCTGCCGCAACCGGCCATCCGCGACCAACCGATGGTTGAGAAAGGCCATGCTGCGGTCAAACATCTCATCCCACTTCTCCCAACCGGGCGCTACCCGGTTCCAATCCTGGCGCTGCGTCTCAATGACCTGTTGCGGATCTTGCGGCATGATGGATCTCTCCTTCCCTGAAGCTCGACTCAGATTCTCAATCGGATTGCGTCAGCCACGGAATCCTATCCTGGTCGGACGACCGGCTCAAGTCGATCGTGATGCTATCTTGTGGAGTTCGAGTTGTTCCACTGTCCGAGGCCAATCGGTTCCCAGCAGCCGGGAGAGGCCTCGGTCCGCCAGCAGCTTGCCTCCGGTTTGGCAGCTCGCGCAATAGTTGCACTCATTCTCCGCGTAGCGGATGCGTTGGATCGGCGCGCCGCAGGCGGGGCAAGGCTGCCGGTAGCGTCCATGCACGCCCATCCCTGTTCGAAAGGCGGTCACGGATTCCGGGAACCGGTCGCCGGCTTCCTCCCGCAGGCGAGCAATCCACTCCTGCAAGGTCGATTGAGTGGCCTCGAACAGGCGAACGGTCTCCTCGGGGGACAGGGAGCCGGTGAGCTTCGCCGGAGAAAGACGGGCGCGATGCAGGATCTCGTCGGAATAGGCATTGCCGATACCGCTGAACAGGCGGGGATCGGTCAAGGCCCGCTTGAGCGTGTGATTCTCGCGGCTAAGCGCCGTCTGGAAAGCTGCAAGATCCGCCTCCAACGGAGCAATCCCACCGGAACGAAACTGATCCAATGCGGCCAAGCCTCGGACCACATGCAGCGACGCGCGCTTCTTGCTGCCGGCTTCAGTCAGCAGCAAGGTGCCCTCGGCAAACTCAAATGAAGCCAAGCCGACCTTTCCGGGGATCTTGGCACGGGCCGCTTTCCAGTGCAGACGCCCGGCAATCATCAGGTGGAGCAGGAGAAAGAGACCATCCTCCAGCTCGAACACGAGCCGTTTGCCGATCAGCCCGACCGCGCGCAGGAGCTTGCCTTCGGCTTCTGCCAGAGGCGGCTCGACGGTGCGGAGCAAAAAGGGACTGGCCAGCGAGACGCGCAGGAGTCGCCGTCCCACGGCAACGCGCTCCAGTGCCTCGCAATAGATGGTCAGATCGGGCAGTTCCGGCATGGCAGATCTGTGCAGGGGCCGGTTGGGTCAGATCTTTGGCCTTTCAATCAGACTTGTTCGCCAAGCAGGCGTGCCAAATGATCCAGGCAACCGGTCCACCCGGTCCGGTGGCGGTCGCGCTCCTCCGCATTTGGGAATCGATCGTGAAGCAGTGTCAATTCGGTCCCGCCGGAAACGGTCCGGAACTCCAGCGTGACGAGCGTGTCATAGAATTCCGTCAGGCCATGTCCGCCGTGCCCCTTGCCCTCCCAGGCCCAGGTGAAGACCAGCCGCTCCGGCGGGCGTATCTCGTGATAGAGGCCCGTGGCAGTGTACAGCGAGCCGTCCGCCGCCTTCATCTCGATGCGGTACCGGCCTCCGACACAAAGATCGACCGCGGCCGACGGGGTCGAATAGTCGCCCGACGGCGAGAACCAGCGTTTCAACGCCTCTGGGTCCGTCCAGGCGGCGAACAGCCGTTCCCGCGGCACGTGGAAGTGGCGGGTGAGGCGAAGCGCCGCGTTGGGCGCTCGGGGCTTGTCTGCCATGCGTCTGTCTCCGTCAGTGTCGTCTCGCCGGCCGGCCCGGCGTTTCGGCGGCCCGCACTGAAGGCCTGATTATTTCAACATTTGGAGTGTGTCACGCAGCTCTTTGACCTCTGCGGCAAAAAGATCCAAGTGTTGCTCGCGCTGCGGCTGATCCTCCTTGAACTTCCAGACCCGCTTGAAAATGGCCCACAGTTCCTTGTTGTGCGTCACCGCCAGCGCGTAGGCCGGTTGCGCCTGCACCGCCTTCTCCACGCAACAGAGGTTGTCATCGAACGCATGGAACTGGTTGTGAAGGTCGTTCAGCGCCTGATCGTACCCCTTGCCGGCCCTCGCGGCCTTCGCGCTCGCCTCCATCATATTGGTCAGATTGATCAACGTCTCCACGCCGGTCGCCCCCTTCGCCTTCGCCGCAAAGTCTTTCGCGTGGGGATAGAACAGGTAGCTGCAGCCGCTGAGTCCCATCAGCAGCATGGAAAGGGCGCACAGTTGAATCAGCCGTCGCATAGGTCCCTCCTTGTTGTCGTGATCATCCTGAACGGCCTTTTGTCAGGCAGTTCTCCCAGCCTCCCCGATAGATAATGGGGCGGGCGTCCGTTCTTGATACGTGGGTATCTGTAGCCCGGAAAGATAACTATATGATCAATCAAGCCCGGCTTGCCAGACCCTGACCGTGAAGCGGTGCTGTAACCTTTTTCTTCTTGGAGACGACTTGATAAATGAGGGGGTGAACGGCTCCTCGATGAGCCGCCGGTTCAACCAACGGTTGGTAGGGAGGTCATTACGATGAACAAGGGAATCAAGCGAATGATGGTCGGTATCACAGCGGCGGTCATGCTCGGTGGCCTAGCCTCCGTTGCCTGGGCGGATGGGGGCAGCGGCTACTGGCGAAGCGGGGCGCACGGCGTCGGCAGGGCGATATATGGCCACGGGTACGGCCTGGGTCCGCATGGCATGGCCGGACATGGAAGCAGCGCGCACCGGACGGTCCATCTATTGCTCAGACACCAGCAGGAACTCGGCCTGACGGAGGAGCAGGTGGCCAAGATCAAGGCCCTGTCGCTCGATCAGGACCGCGCGATGATTCGCGCCAAGGCGGATGTGAAGTTGGCCGAGCGGGAGCTTCGGGCTTTGATCTCAGACGACAAAACGGCCTTGGCGGCGATTGAGGCAAAGGTGAATGAACGGGCGATGCTCGACGCGAACCTGGACATGATCGGAATCAAGGGCAAGCGCGAGCTTGTTGCGGTTCTCTCGCCCGAGCAGCGGGAGAAGCAGAAAGCGATTCTGGAACGGATGCATCGCGCCCATCGGGGGCATGACCGCGGCCATCCCATGAAGGCGCAATCCCAATCGGGGGAAGAGGGGGAACTGGCGGCACAGTCGGAAGGCGAACAGGCGCTTGAGACTGAAACCGGGACGGTCACGAATGATGCGGGTTAGTATCGTGTCCAAAAGATACGTTTCATAATCCAATGGCCCGCCCCTTCACCGCCTCCTCTCCGGGGTGCCCGTTGCTCCTCTCATTGCAACGGGCCATGGGGAGAGGGCAAGGGAGAGGGGGCCGTGCTGTGGTCCGACCGGCGAGTCAGGTATCATGATGAGGGTGCCAGTTCCGCAGTTGCGGCTGGGTTTGACCTCTCGGGAGCGCAGAGACCGGTGCACAATGATCAGGAGATTGTCCACCGGGTTCTGGGTGGGGAAACCGACCGTTTCGCCGAGCTGATCG
>DATIBM010000298.1:0-2761 GCA_035457545.1 Nitrospiraceae bacterium | reverse complement strand
TGGGGTTGGAGTTGCCGGAAGCCCCTAAGCCCGTGGCCACGTACGTGCCTGCCGTTCGGACCGGCGGCCTGTTGTTCCTTTCGGGGGTGCTGCCCATGCGCAACGGTCAGTTGGCCTACGCGGGGAAGCTCGGCCGTGACTTGGGCGTCTCAGATGGGATGGAGGCGGCCAAGGTGGCCATCCTGAACGCGTTAGCGATCGCCAAGCAGGAGCTTGGAAGTCTAGACCGGATTACACAGGTGGTAAAAATCGTCGGGCATGTGGCTTCAGCCGAAGGATTCACCGATCAACCGCAGGTATTGAACGGTGCTTCAGATCTTCTCGTGGCGATTTTCGGAGAGGCCGGACGCCATGCCCGCGTGGCGACGGGAGCCGCCGAATTGCCGCGCCGTGCGGCCGTGGAAATCGAAGTCATTCTCGCCGTTTCCTGACCTATGAAGTAAGGGCCTTCCAGCCGGCCTACATCTCGTTCAGCGGCTTGACACCTGAAAAAACTGCTTGTTATAGTCCGATCGTCCCTCGCTTCACGCTGCACCCCGGTTGTTTCCTTCCCGACTCGTGCGTGGGGTTCTCGTGCCACGCAGGGCCTTCTGAGCATGGTTCCATCCATGGTTGATCGGTGCCTCTGACCTGTTTTCATATGAAGAACTGGATTATTGTCGTCGGCGCTTGCCTGTTGCTGACCGGAGCCGGCAGTGGGTCCGCCGGGGCTGCGCCGCCGAAGCTCCAATTGCAACCAGAGACCAGTGTTCCCGGCGCCACCGTCTCTATCGTCGGCAAGGGGCTGGGGCAATTCAAATCCACTCACGTCAATCGCGTCCTCTTCGCCGGAGTTCCCGCGCTAATCCAACGCTGGGATCCGGATGTCGTGGAGGTGAAAGTCCCCTTCAAGGCGCAGAGTGGCCCGGTCGAGGTGGTGATCGGCAAGAAGAAGATTCCCGCGGGGACCTTTACGGTCGTCTATCCGAAGATTCTTTCTGTTCATCCTTCGTCGGTTGAGCCCGGCCATACGATTGAAATTGTGGGTGAGCACTTCGGCATCACGGCCGGACCGCGCGATCCCAACACGATGTTCGGCGTCAACGATGTGCTGGTCGGCAACCTCGTGGTCCGGCCGCGACGATGGAAGGACGACAAAATCGAGGTGGACGTTCCCGCGAACGCCACGTCAGGGGATATCGCCGTCCGTCTGGCCTCCTCCGACCCCTTGCCCGACGGTTCCTGTTGCGCACCGGTGCAACACACGATCAGCAATGCCGTCTCGTTGAAGCTGATCCCCACCGTCCAGGTCGATCCTGTTCATGGGCCGGTGGGGACGAAAGTCGTGTTGTTCGGTCAAGGATTCGGCCGTGAGAAGACAGCCGAGGACAAAGTGCTGATCGGCGGGAAGGAAGCACCCATCGCCCAGTGGAGCGATCGGGCGATTGTCGTGCACGTGCCGCTCAATGCGGAAAGCGGTCCGGTGGTACTGGCTCAACGTGGACAAGAGCGGAGCGTCGGTACCTTCACGGTGGAGGTTCCGAAAGCCACCGGCATCACGCCGGCGAGCGCGCCCATCGGCACGCTAATGAGAATTCATGGCGAGCACTTCGGGGCCTACTCGGAGAGCGGCGCCACGCCCTACAACTATACGGACTTCGATACCGGCCAGAATCGCGTGGAGATTGGCGGAGCCCCGGCCGTGATCTATCGATGGCATGACGACCGGATCGATGTGTGGGTGCCGTTCAGCGCCAAGAGCGGTCCGGTGGTGGTCACCCGTGGCGCTCCCAAGCCGGGTGCGGATGGGTCGTGCTGTGCCGACCGCGGGACCGTGTCCACGACCGCGGGCAACTTTACGCTCGCGGTTCCCACCATTGAGTCGTTCTCGCCGACGTCCGCCGGTTTGGACGAAGTCGTGACCATCAAAGGGTCAGGATTCGGGTCCTTCATTAAGTCCACGGAGGCGACACAGGCGGGACTCGGTGAGGGAGCCTTCAAGCGCAATCAGATTGAGCTGGGGGAAAACGTCTCGCGCACAGAGGTGTTGTTCAACAATATCGGCGCGATCGTTCTGTCCTGGACCGACACGGAGATCAAGGCGCGCGTGCCGCATCGTCATTTGTTCGGTATCGGGAAGCCGGGACAGTTCAGCGCCGATCTCTCCACCGGCCCACTGGTCATCCGCCGCGGGTCTTGGGATGTTCTTCCGGACGGGACCTGTTGTACGCCCAAAAAATGGCTCACGCTCGAAGCCGGTACCTTTACGATCGAAGCCAAGGGCATGCCTGATCAAAGTTATTTGGAGCCTAGACCCGAAGGCAGTCCGAACGACTAGCAGGATGGTGAAAAATCCTCGTTCTCACCCGCCCACCCCTGCGCGCCAAGGCGCGCTCTTCACCAAGCTTGTTCTCGCATCGCTTGGAGACTCAACCAGTGAATGTCACTGGCGGCAAAATACCGATCCGTTTGATCGAAGCGAGCGGTTCAAGCATAGCCTGGTATGTACCTCTTCGCCTACACTCTGCATGCGGCCTTGGCTGTGGAGAGGTGCGTCTTGGCGCACCCGGGTTGGGGGGGTGAAATCATTGAGATTTTTGACCATCCTGCTTTTGTTCTCCCTCACTTTGCTTTTGAGTATCCTCGTCGTTCCATCCACGGGAGCGGCCGAAACTCATCTGACGACCGCTTCCCAAAAGACCGGGACGGACGTCACGCTCATGAGCGTCTATTTCCGCGATGCCAACCTCGGATGGGCGGTGGGTTCCGGCGGGACCGTGCT
>DATIBM010000297.1:0-4511 GCA_035457545.1 Nitrospiraceae bacterium | reverse complement strand
GAACGCGTTTCGGAGGCTGGCTGCTCAACACTCTTGATAATCGGATAGGACCGGCAGCGGATTTTGACGGGGACGGCAGGGCAGAACTGTTCATCTCCAGCCCGTGGGGCGTCGGTGTGCTGAAACTCTCCGGCAATACCTTTACCGTGCCGATGATGGCGCCGAACGGAACGAGATTCGGCGGGTGGCTGCTCAATACGGCGGACAACCAGTTCGACAGCTTAGCGGACTTCACTGGCGACGGGAGGGAGGATATCCTGGTCACGAGTCCGTGGGGGATCGGCCTATTCCGTCTGTCGGGCAATACGTTTACCGTGCCGATGATGGCACCCAACGGAACTCGCTTTGGGGGCTGGTTACTCAACACGGCGGACAACCGCTTTGAAGTCGGCGAGCAGACCCTCCGTCTCCACATTAAGGTCTTGACCAGCCCCACCATTTCGATTGACCGGATGGTGGTCGCGATGCAGCGGGTCTATGAA
Source organism: Nitrospiraceae bacterium (assembly GCA_035457545.1). Lineage (GTDB taxonomy): Bacteria > Nitrospirota > Nitrospiria > Nitrospirales > Nitrospiraceae > Nitrospira_G. The sequence continues at coordinate 4,029 of DATIBM010000297.1, read as the reverse complement.
TCGGTGGGAATCCGCGTGCACCGGGTGAGCACCGAGACGCTCAACCTGCCGGCGCTCAATGATGTGGATGTCGGAGGCTGTACGCGCGGAACGGTGACGGCTGAACAGACCCAGCTCTTTGGAAATCGCAACAATGCCTGGGGGCGTGACGTCGTGGTCTACTTCGTGCGGTCTACCGTGCCCCCGTTCAACGGCTGTGCCGCCCATCCACAAGGACGGCCCGGGGCGGTGGTGGCACAGGGAGCGACCGTCTGGACGTTGGGTCACGAAGTCGGACATGTATTGGGCTTGAATCACGTCACCGACAACAATCGGTTGATGACCGGAAACGGGACGGCGAACATTACCAACCCTCCGCCCGATCTCATTTCGACGGAGGTGATTACAATGAGGGCCAGTACATTGACCTTCCATACCTAGGGGGCTGCTATGCCGATCTCGATGGCAGATGTGCGCCGCTGGCTGGACGCGGAAGAAGTAGATTACCATAGCGCTAAAAAACTCGGCGCCCCGGCGATACCATTTCTGTTGGAGCTGGTACAGGGCGGAGACCTTGGACTGGCTGCGAAAGCAGCCTATCTGGCAAGCCTGATCAAAAGTGACAAGGCCGCCGCGGTCCTGAAGGCGGCAGTGGCGAGGAATGAACCGGTGCTGCGGGTTGCGGTTGCGTCTGGAATCCGCAATCTTTCCGAGGCTCAGGCGGATAAAACCGTGGGGCTGTTACAGGATGATCCGGATACGGGGGTCCGCAAGGTTGTCCTGAAGTCGGCGGCTGGATTCCGGTCTCCCGCGGTGATGGCGAGGGTGAAGCGGATGGCCGAAGATGATCCGGAGTCATTCGTGCGTGAGCTGGCGGAGAGCACCATGAAATCAATGACAAAGAAATCCATCTCAAAGAAATCCATGTCGAAGAAATCAACGCCAAAAAGAAAGAAATAGCTGGATGCCGGCTTCGCTTAATCACATCCATCCCGGCACCCCGATGGGCGCCAACCTCATCGCCGACGGCGCGACGTTTCGTGTCTGGGCGCCGCATGCCCGCTCCGTCCATGTGCTCGGGGATTTCAACGGCCGGCTGCGAAACGACGCAAGCCTGCTCACGCGCGACGCGCAAGGCCATTGGCTGGGCTTCATCCCCGGCGTACAGGACCGCCAGCGGTACATGTTCTACATCGTCGGCGAGGGGGGCGAGGGGCCCAAGCGGGACCCCTATGCCCGTGAGTTGGAGACCCCCTTCCCGAGCGAATGCATCATCCGCAGACGGGATTTTCCGTGGCACGAAAGCGGGTATGTCCCGCCGCGTTTTGACGAGTTCATCCTCTATCAACTCCATGTCGGGACGTTCTTCACGCCGAACCTGCCCGACAGGGGCGGGACGTTCCTGGACGTGGCGCGCAAGATTCCGCATTTCGTCGAGTTGGGCGTGACCGCGCTGCAACTGATGCCGATCCAGGAGTTCCAAACCCAGTTCAGCCTCGGCTACAACGGCACCGACTACTTTTCGCCGGAGATGGATATTGCCGTGGGGGACGATGCGCTCCCTCCCTATGTCGAGCAGGTCAACCGACTGCTGGATGCGAAAGGCCTGCGACGGTATCGGGTGGAGGAGCTGCGCGGCGAGATGAACCAGCTCAAGGCGCTGGTGGATCTCTGTCATCTGTACGGAATCGCCGTGATCCTCGATGTGGTTTACAACCACGCGGGCGGCGACTTCGGCGACCAGAGCCTCTATTTCTTCGACCGGCAATCAACCGCGGGCGGCCATCGCAACTCGCTCTACTTCACGGACAAGGGGCATGCCGGCGGCCTCGTGTTCGATTTCGCCAAGCCGGAGGTGCGCGATTTTCTGATCCAGAACGCCAAGTTCTTTCTGGATGAATACCGCATGGACGGTTTTCGCTACGATCAAGTGAGCGTGATCGACCATGACGGGGCGCCTCATGGATGGCGTTTTTGCCAGGACCTCACGTCCACGTTGCACACGCACCGGCCGAGCGCATTGAACAAGGCGGAGTACTGGAACGTGAACCCCTACGTCGTCAAGGCCCCGCCGGAGGGAGCCGGTTTTGATATGACCTTGACGGATGGCTTGCGCATCGCCATCCGAGACGTCATCGGTAATGCCAGCGCCCCGGACGAGCGGCCGCTCAACATGACGGGGTTGGCGAACAGCCTCTGGCCGGACGGGTTTTCCGAATCCTGGCGCTTCGTGCAGGGGCCGGAAAACCACGACATCGTGTTGAAAGGGCGTGAGCAGCGGATTGCTAGGCTCGGCGATCCTGGAAATCCGCGGTCATGGTACGCTCGCAGCCGGGCCCGTGTCGCCACCGGGCTCAGCCTGACCGCGCCGGGCATCCCGATGCTCTTCATGGGGCAGGAGTTTCTGGAAGATAAACAGTGGTCGGACAATTTCGAGTTTGACCGCAACCTGCTCCTCTATTGGGCAGGGCTGGACCGGGGAGACAAACAGATGCTCGATCACGTGCGGTTCACAAGCGAACTGATTCATCTGCGGCGGCGTCATCCGGGCCTGCGCGGGCAGGGCTTTCGCATGACGCATGTGCACGATCAGAACCGCGTGTTGGCCTTTCACCGTTGGGTGGAGGGCGCAGGGCATGACGTGATTGTGGTATTGCATCTGGCGACCTTCCATCGCTTCGGCTATCGGATCGGGTTCCCCGGCGGCGGAGCCTGGCGCGAGATCTTCAACAGCGACGTGTATGAGAACTGGGTCAATCCTCAGGTCGCCGGCAACGGCGGCCAGGTCGTCGCCGAGCCGCAGCCGTTGCACGGGTTCGATCATTCCGCGTCGCTCGTCCTCCCCGCCAACAGCCTGCTGGTGTTTGCCCGGTGATCTGGGCCTCCTGTTGACATTCCGGGCCCCTGGTGCTGCAATGCGTCGGGCCGGGGGGTTGGCCTTACGAGCGGACGGGCGAGCGGCGAAAGGGGCACAGCGGGCTCCGCTCTCCGCCTGGAGGTAAGCGATGACAAGTAGGCTTGGACCGGCGTTGCTATGGCTATGGCTCGCCGGTTGTGTCTCGACCGGGAATTCACATCTGGCCGACGACCAGACGATGGCGCAGATCATCGTCGGCAAGACGACCAAGCAGCAGGTGGCCAGCCTCCTGGGCGACCCGTCCAGTCAACGGAGCATCGAGATGGGGGGCTGGACCAGAGAATGGTGGGACTACCACTATGCATCCGCGAGAATTAATCCGCTGGAGTATCTGTTGTTGTATGGGTTCCTCTACAACGGTTTCGGCCAGTACGATACCCAATACGACCTCGGGGTCTATTTCGATCACCGCGGTATCGTCAGCAGTCTGTCGACCATGAAGACCGACTACGAGATGGGCAGCCCTGTCACGTCTCCGAGAGTCTCGACCGTTGCCGGTACGATGATGGCATTCCCGGAGACAGTCAGGGACCCGGTTCGGTTTGAGATCAAAATGGAGTCTCGGTACTGAGGACACGGTCGGGTGGAGGCGGATTACGCGCGCCTTGGTCAGGCTCCGTTCCCGGATCTTTGCCGATCAATGTCGTGTTGGGTGGATGGCGGCTCTCTTTTTGTGGTCCGGCAGCCGGATCATGTAGCGCCCTTCCGTGCCGAACGTCACCAATATCTCTCCCCGGCGGCTCAGCCGATCGACTTCGAGAAACACCTGGCTCCATGACAGATCGGGGAGGCTCTTCGCCAGGCTATCCAGATCGCAGCCATGCGCGCGTTTCACTTCACCAAGAATTCTCTGGGTCACGAGCGTGTGCGAGGCCATGACCAAACCCTCCTTTCCATGTCCTTCATTCTAATTCACCGGGTTGCGGCTGCGTGCGTTGCAGTTGCCACCCGGCCGGGATAGACGATCGCATATTCCTCATCGGGCATCGCCTCTTGTGAGAAACCGGCCAACTCCTCGGCCGCGTCATCGTCCAGTCCGTAGGCGCGACTGGCCAGCATCTTGAGAAACACCCCCATCTCCCGCTTCGCGCCCCGGCGATCGCCACGCATCGTGGCCTCACGAACTCGATCCA
>DATIBM010000296.1:0-2415 GCA_035457545.1 Nitrospiraceae bacterium | reverse complement strand
CATCAAAGATTCACCGCCGTACTTTCATGACGGCCGCCTCCCAACGCTCGAGGACACCGTCGAGTTTTTCAACGTGGTCGGAGGCCTCAAATTGGATCAGGAGGAAAAGAAAGCGCTCACCGCCTACCTGAGGGCGCTGTGACGGGAAGTCTGTAAGGAGACGCGGCATGTCGGATCAGACGACGGACGGTTCGGTCCTTCGACGGATCGAAGAGTTGGTCTCGCAAGAGCATGGGCTGCAGGCTCAGGAATCCATGACGGAGGACGAGCGCGGCCGCTTGAAGGCGATTCAAGTGGAACTCGATCAGAGCTGGGACCTTCTCCGCCAGCGGCGTGCGTTGCGGGCGGCCGGACAGGACCCGGACAAGGCACAAGTGAGGCCGGCGAACATCGTGGAGAAATATGTCGAATGAATCGTGAACACCCGATGAGTAAAAGGAGGTCACCATGTCGGTCATCGAAAAATCGATCGAAATCAATGTACCCGTCAGAGCTGCCTACAACCAATGGACCCAGTTCGAGGAATTTCCCAAATTCATGGAAGGGGTGAAACAAGTGAAACAGATCGACGATACGCACCTGCATTGGAAAGCCGAGATCGGCGGGAAGGAAAAGGAATGGGATGCTGAAATCACCGAGCAGATTCCCGACGAACGGATCGCCTGGCGGAACCGCAACGGGGCCAAGAATGCCGGCGTCGTGATGTTTCACCGCCTCTCGGATTCCAAGTCGAAGGTCATGCTGCAGATGGAGTACGACCCCGAAGGCGTCGTGGAAAACGTCGGCGACACGATGGGCGTCGTGAGCCAGCGCGTCCTGGGTGATCTCGAGCGTTTCAAGCAGTACATCGAAAGCCGCGGTCACGAGACAGGAGCCTGGAGAGGAACCGTCAAGTAAAACCCCGAAGCCAGCAAGGAGTCGCAGATGAACACACTATGGTTCGTCGTCTACGCGATGGTGGGCGTGCTGTGTCAGGCCGTTCCGGTCTTTTCTCAGGACGCGATTCTTCCGCAAGGTGATCCCCGACTGCGGGACGATCAAGAGCGGGAACGACGGTTGAGCCAACAGGGACAAGGTTCGGACTACCGCGTGGAAGGCAAGCCGCAGGGCGGAGCGAGAGCCCCCACGGCGGGCGATCCGAACGGCCCAAGCCGCCAGGACACCGGCCTTGCCGATCCAAGCGTCAATCCCGGCCAAGCGTCGGGGATGCGCGTGCTACGAGGAGAGGTGAAGCAAGCCACTCTCAAGTCGGTCGTCATCGAAGACCGCAACGGCAGGCAAGCCACGATGTCGATTGATCCCTCGACGGCGGGAGATCGCGATATCCGGCCTGGCGACCTCATCACCGGCACGGTCACGGCTCAAGGCAGAGCCGTGGCCATTCACAAGGAACGCAGTGTCCAAACGGACCAGGACATCTCAATGTCGACCGAAGGAAAAGGAGGGGGCCATGGCGACATCTCGCCTCAACAGGCCGGGAAGAACAAAGGGGAGGCGCGCCGATAGCCCCAAGGGAAATCGGTCCGGGCGCCGCCGGTCCGTCGATGTGATGCAACGGCCCCGGGAATCCGTCAGTGAATTTTCGACCCAGGAAGCCCGACTGGCGTACGGCCTCGGATGGTTCGGCATCGGCCTCGGTCTTGCGGAACTTCTTGTCCCGCGCCGGCTTGCTCGGGCGATCGGTGTGCCGCCGGGGCGCCACCGGTTGATCCAGGCAATGGGCCTTCGCGAACTCGCCAATGGCGTGGGCATCTTGTTATGGCCGTCGGAGGCCACGGGGGTATGGGCGCGCGTCGCGGGCGACATCGTGGACATGACGTGTCTCGGCGCCGCCTTCACCTCCGGTCGTGCGAACCGCGGGCGGTTGGTCACGACGGCCGCGGCCGTCGCCGGCGCCACAGCGCTCGATCTGCTCTGCGCGCAGCAACTGACCCGAGGCGTGAGCACCCGTCACGGCATGACACCGGTCGTGGTGACGCTGACCATCAATCGCTCGCCGGAAGAACTGTACAAGGCCTGGCGCGACTTCTCCAATCTTCCCCGCTGGATGAAGCATGTCATGTCGGTCGACGTGACGGGAGACCGGCGTTCACACTGGGTCGTGACGGGTCCGGCCGGCACGAGGGTGGAATGGGATGCGGAGATTACGGAAGAGCGTCCGAATGAATTGATTGCGTGGCGATCCGTCGAGGGTTCCGATGTCGATCACCGCGGCGTCATCCGATTCGAGCCGGCGTCCGGAAACCGCGGTACGATGGTGACGGTGGAAATGCGGATCGCGCTGCCCGGCGGCACGCTCGGTTCGGCGGTCGCCGCGTGGTTCGGAGACGACCCGTCCCAATCGATCAAGATGGATCTGAGGCGCTTCAAGCAAGTCATGGAAACAGGAGAGGTCATCACGACCGAAGGTCAGCC
>DATIBM010000295.1:0-8170 GCA_035457545.1 Nitrospiraceae bacterium | reverse complement strand
CGCCGACGTGTTTAGCGGGACCAGACCGACGTCGGACACGCCGGATCTCAAGACCCTTCACGCGAAGATCGGACAACTCGCGCTGGAGAATGATTGTTTAGAACATGCGCTCATCAAGGCGGGCTTGTTGAGCGCAAAGCGATGATCGACCGAACGCATAGACTGCCCGTCGTGCGGCAATGCCAGCTCCTGGAACTCTCGCGGGCGACCGTGTACTACCAGGCGACGCCGGTGTCGGCCATAGATCTGGTGCTGATGCGGCGGATCGACGAGCTCCATCTGGACCATCCGTTTGCCGGCGCCCGCATGCTGCGGGACCTGCTCCGGCGAGAGGGCCACACGATTGGACGCAAGCGAGTCCGTACCCTGATGAGGCACATGGGGATCGAGGCGGTGTATCGCAAACCCCGCACTAGCCAGCAGCATCCCGCCCACAGGGTCTATCCCTATCTGCTGCGCCATCTGGAGATCACGCGCCCGAATCACGTCTGGGCGGCGGACATCACATATATTCCGATGAAGCGAGGCTTCGTGTACTTGTTCGCCGTCTTGGACTGGGCGAGTCGCCGGGTGCTGGCGTGGCGGCTGTCCAACACGCTGACCACCGACTTCTGCCGGGAGGCCGTCCAGGAGGCGATCACCCGGTATGGTCCCCCAGACATCTTCAACACCGATCAAGGGTGCCAGTTCACCAGCCAGGAGTTCACCGGACTCCTGAAAGACCACGGGATTCAGATCAGTATGGATGGGACTGGGCGCTGGCGGGACAACGTGTTCGTAGAACGATTCTGGAAGAGCCTCAAATACGAGGAGGTGTATCTGCACGCTTACGAGACCGTCAGCGCCGCGCAACAGGGATTAGCACGCTACCTGACGTTCTATAACCAGACCAGGCCGCATCGGGCGCTTGACGGTCGCACACCCGATGCCGTGTACTTGGACACCCTGCCCGCACGGCGCACCGCCGCGTAGGCAGAATCCCGCGAGGCTCCACTTAAGGAAGAGAACATTCTGTCTAAACAAATGGGGCCACCTCTCCCCGCTAATATCTTTGGCAACGTGGGCGTGGAGGGGGACTCAGAGAGGTGGGCGTGATGGCGCTCTAAAGGGACGGAATGGGTGAAAAGAGGTCCGCCCGCGACGGCTTGCCGCGGACTGCGGCGCTTCAGAGTCGCGGGCGGTAAGCAAATCGCATAGACTGGCCGATGAACGACATCGCATCATCACGACACCGGTTCTGAGCCCCCTTCACCGCCCATTCATTCTTAAACAGCCCACGCTTGCCCATCTCCCCCTTCCTGTGGCATCATCCGCCTTCTGTCTCGACAGGACGGCTATGGCGGAGCCCTTGGAATACGTGGGATCGATTCATATTATTCTGGGACCCTACCGAGGGAACCCCGTGGCGCTGTACCTTCGGCGCAACGAAGGCAAGGTCGTCATCTCGCCCAAGGTCTATCCGTTCAACAGTATCGCCGGCGAAGCGGAGACCCCCAACAAGGCTGCAGCCGATTTTGAAGAAAAGTGGAAGGCCAAGGCTCTGGTGGCCCCGGACATGTACGATGGGCCCAATTGGGAAGGGGGCATCAAGCCGGAACGCCCTGCCCCGCCCAAGCCGGCAGCGGCCCCGAAACCGGCTCCTGGAGCGGCTGCGGAAGGGGCGGCGAAACCGGCGGCGCCGGCCAAACCCGCGCCAGCAGCTTCTCCGGCCCAAGCCGCCCCTGCTTCACAGGCTACCTCTGGCGAGCCGAGGACCGACGGCGCTGTGCCGCAGGAATCCGCTCCGACATCCCCGGCTCAACCGGAGCGTGCGACCGTCCAGTCCACTCCCTCGTCGAAAAACTAATTCTGTTCGACAGATCCTGGTAGAGGGGTTGAAGCCGCTGCCGGCTGGTTCTGGTTGTTGAGCCGGCTGTGCTTGGCTCCATAGCCGACATAGACCCCGATCCCGATTGCTGTCCACACGACGAATCGGACCCAGGTAATGGCCGGCAGAAAGGCCATGAGGCCGAGACAGGCCAAGGTCCCCAGGATGGGGATGAGCGGCATGAACGGAACGCGGAAGGGACGAGGATGGTCCGGGCGGAGCTTTCTGAGCACGATGACGCCGATGCAGACCAGCACGAACGCGAACAGCGTGCCGATGTTGGTCATGTCCGCCGCCTCGCCGATCGGAATGAAGGCCGAGAGGATGGAGACGCAAACTCCTGTGAGGATGGTCGCATGGTGCGGCGTGCCATAACTCGGATGCACCGTCGAGAGCCAGGGGCCAAGCAGCCGGTCCCGTGACATCGCGAAGAAGACGCGGATCTGTCCCAGCATCATCACCACCAACACGCTGGTAATCCCCGCCACCGCTCCCACCGCCACCAACGCGGCCCCCCTGGTGAACCCCGCCACCCGCAAGGCTTCCGCGACCGGCGCATGGACGTCGATCTGTGAGCTGGGCAGCAATCCTGTCAGCACCGCCGCCACGCTGACGTACAGCACGGTGCAGATCCCGAGAGAGGCCAGGATGCCGATCGGCAGGTCACGCTGCGGATTGCGGGCTTCCTCCGCGGTGGTCGAGACGGCGTCAAACCCGATGTAGGCAAAGAAGACCAGCGCCGCCGCCGCGCCGATCCCTTGAATGCCGCCCGGTGCAAAGGGCGTCCAGTTGGCCGTATCGACCGATGTGAGCCCGGTGGCGATGAAGAACAGGATCACGCCGAGTTTTACGAGCACGATGGCGCAGGTCGTGCGCGCGCTTTTCTTAATCCCCAGGACGAGAATCCAGGTCACCAACAGCACGATGACAGCGGCCGGGAGGTTGGCGAGACCGCCGTCGGCCGGAGCGCGGGTGGCCCATTGAGGCAGGGCGAGCCCCATGACGGCCAGCAGGTTGGTGAAGTAGCCAGACCAGCCGATGGCGACCGCGACGCAGGCGACGCCATATTCCAGGATCAGGTTCCATCCGGTCAGCCAGGCCATGAATTCACCGAGCGTGGCGTACGAATAGGTATAGGCGCTGCCGGCCACCGGGATCATGGCGGCGAATTCCGCGTAACAGAGCGCGGCCAGCGCACAGGTGATGCCGGACAACACAAACGAGAGGACGATGCCCGGGCCTGACCCAGGCCGGTTGGCGTCGCCCACGATCGCCGTGCCGATCAACACGAAAATGCCGGTCCCGATGATGGCGCCGATCCCGAGTCCAGTGAGGTCGAAGGCCGTCAAGGTGCGCTTCAGCCGGTATTGGGGATGGTCCGCGTCCGCCAGGATCTGCTCGATGGATTTGGTTTTGAAGAAGGGATTCACGGTGGATCGGTCTCAGGACGTGGTCATGATCGCCGTCCGGCCTTGGGCGGCTGGTATTTGATCAAGTATAGCAGTCTCGTGCGGCGAGAGCGGCTCCGATCGTGCGGTCAGCCCCGTGTTTTGGCCGCCGCCAAGAAGGCGCGGAACAATCGTTGGTGGTATTCGAAACGGTCGTACAGGAACTCCGGATGCCATTGGATCCCGAGGAAGAAGGGATGTCGCGGCGATTCGATCGCTTCAATCACGCCGTCCGGCGCCGTTGCGCTGGCGGTGAGCCCTGGTGCGACGCGCTTGACAGATTGATGGTGCGAGCTGTTGACCCGAACCTCCCGTTGTCGCAGGATGCGATGCAGCAGGCTGCCGTCGGCGATCGAGACGGTATGGGACAATTCCGTCGCCGGGGGAGCTTGGCGATGGTCCAGAGGCGAATGGAGTTGGGCGGAGATATCCTGCACCAGACTTCCACCGAGCGCGACGTTCATGGCCTGCATCCCCCCGCAAATGCCCAAGGTCGGTAATTTAATCCGGCGGGCCAGCCGGGCGAGGGCCGATTCGAAGGATGAGCGCCGCTCGCTCATCACGGCAAATCGGTAACGCTGTCGCTCTCCGTAGAGCCGGGGAGGGAGATCGGGGCCGCTTCCGGTCAGCAACAGCCCATCGAGATCAGAGAGCAGACGTTTCCGGTCGGTCTCGTCGGCGGCCAGCGGGAGAATCACCGGAAGTCCTCCCAAGTCTTCAATCGCGCGAACGTATCGGGCCCGGAGGAAATAGGTGGGCTCCTTGCCTCCCATATCCTCCCGGTTCCCGGGGTTGAAATCAGGTGTGACGCCGATGACCGGCTTCATCCAGGTTGATGGAGTTCGTCAGCGGGTCGGAGCCGCTTCGGCTTCCTCTTCCTCCTGGGGAACGCCGAGGAAGCGCACGGGCTTGTCTCCCCGCAAATGGTCGGGAGTGATCACATAGGTGCCGCGGAGGCTGGTATCCCAGACCTTCTTGGCCACCTTGTCGTCGCCTCCGCTCAACCCGTAGGCAAACCCGCCCACGATGCCGCCGAGGATCGCATAGACGACCTTGGTCGGCATGTACAGGAGGTTGACGAAGAAGGAGGCGACGCCCATGCCGGCTTGCGAGCCGGTCGATTCCGCTCCGCCTTCCTCTTTCGACTGAGCCGAAGCAAGCGGAACAAAGACAAGATGAGAAACGGCGAGAATCATCAGGACGAGGGCGATGGACTGAAACACCGAGCCACGAGACCCAACGGCTCCACACCAGCCGAACGGCAACACCTTCACGACGTTCCCTCCTGGTTGCGAATGATCAAGCTCGTCGCCGCATGTCGCGAGGCGAACACGCAGTCAAGGCCACATATAGCAAATCTGCCCTCGAAAGCAAACATTTAAATCCCGGTTGGACGATCGGAACGATGAGCCTTGGCAGAGACTACTGAGCGGCGAGATCCAATTCGGCGAGGACCTGCTGCTTGATCGATTCGCTCAGTTCGGAAAAGACCTCGGGAAGGTGGTCGTCGAGCGGGCCGATGCCCAGCGTCGTATTCTCCTGAGGGAGCCCGTCGTCGAGAGCCGCGTTCAGCTTGCAGGTACAGGCGTGGATTGCGAGCAAGTCCTCGGCCCGATGCCGGTACTCGCGGCGCGCGTCATCGTCCATCGGAGCCAGAATTCTCTCCAGCCACGAGTCGAAGCGCAGTCGATCTTTAAGGGCGGCCACGAGACCGGCGGGCAATTCGACCGACACCTGGATGCCGGCCTTCCAACTCCGTTTCTTCACGTTGAAGACGCAATGGAGCCGCGCGGTATCTCCCGAAGCGATGTCGGGACCGTAAAACAGAGTCACGCGGTATTGGGGAGCCGTCGGAGGCGTCAGCAAGGACATGACGCCGTATTCTACCATCACGGATCACGCACCGGTCATGCTTTCTCCGGCCTGAGCGTCCTCTTTGACGGCGTCCGATCACGAGGCTAAGATGCCGGCATGGCGAGGCAGGACAGACAGCAACGGATAGCCGACATTCAGGCGGCCCTCCGGCGCATGCCGGGATCGGCAGGCTTGGCGGGTTTGGACGGCTGGTTGTTCTATGATTTCCGGCACTCCGACCCGATTGCCTATCGGATTCTGCTCCTGGATCCCACCCAACACGTCACGAGGCGATGGTACTACTGGGTGCCGGCGGACGGACGACCGGTGAAATTGAGCCATCGCATCGAGCCGCATGTCCTCGATGCGTTGCCGGGCGAGACGCTGACCTACGTGTCGTGGCAGGAGCAACAGGATCGGTTGCGCAGCATGCTTCCGCATGGGGCTCGGGTCGCCATGCAGTACTCGCCGATGAACGCCATTCCCTATGTCTCCCGGGTCGATGCCGGTACCGTCGAGCTGATCCGCAGCTTCGGAGTCGAACCGGTGACGTCGGCCGATTTGGTCCAGCAGTTCGAAGCGGTCTGGACGACGGAGCAGTTGGCCTCGCATCGCGCGGCGGCGGAGGTGCTGCGGCGCGTGGTCGATGAAACGTTCCGGGAGGTGGCCGAGGCAATCACCGCCGGACGCTCGCTGACCGAGTACCGTTTGCAGCGGTTCATGCTGGGACGGTTTCAGGCGCATGGCGTGGCGACGTCCAGTCCTCCGATTGTGGCGGTCAATGCCCATAGCGCCGATCCTCACTACGGACCAGCCGCCGAATCCTCCGCGCCGATCTCGCGGGGCGACCTGCTCCTGATCGATCTGTGGGCCAAGCAGCCGGCAGCCGGCGCCGTCTATGCCGACATCACGTGGACCGGCTTTGTCGGGCCGTCGGTGCCGGCGCGCCAGCAGGAGGTCTTTCAGATCGTCCGGCGCGCTCGTGATGCGGCGTTTGAGTTTGTTCGCGAGCGTCTTCGAGCCGGCGATTGTCCCTGCGGATGGGAGGTGGACGAGGTCTGTCGCCGGGTTATTGATGAGGCCGGCTATGGCGAGCGGTTTGTCCATCGCACCGGCCATTCGATCGGTGAAGAGGTTCATGGCAACGGGGCGAACATCGATAACCTGGAGACGCGGGATCTTCGGCGGCTCCTGCCCCGCACCTGTTTTTCGATTGAGCCCGGCATTTATCTCCCAGGCGACTTTGGCATCCGAAGCGAGCTGGATGTCTATCTCGACGACCGGGACGCCCTGGTGTTCGGTCTTCCACTCCAGACTGAGCTCGTCCCGATTTTGGGCCTCTAACAGAGTCGGCTTGAGGCCGGTGGGGCGGTCGGACCGGGCGCTCTTACCTTGACACTCTTGACAGGCCCCGGATAGAGTGGACTGAGTCTGCGCAGGTGGCGGCGAGGTCCGGCTTCCCGTTCGGACCTTCACGATGACATCATCATAGGTGACCCGATGTTCGGTACGATGGGATTTTCCGAGCTCATCATCATCCTCGTCATCATCCTGATCATCTTCGGGGCCGGCCGGTTGCCGCAAATTGGAGAGGGCATCGGGAAAGCCTTAAAGGGGTTCAAGAAAGAAGTTCAGGAGCCGTTGCCGCAGGCCGAGCCGGCTGCGCAGGCGGTCGAGACGCCTTCGATGGAAGCTACGGCGGCTAATGCCACATCGGGTTCGACCCCGACGGCGCCTCCGCCGCAGCCGACCGCTCCCTATACGCCGGGTCCTGAGCTGACCCCGGGAACAACGGCAGCCATGATGGCGGCCGCGGCGCCGCAGGCCTACCAGGCGCCACCGAAGCCGGCCACCTTGACCATTTCCCAACCCATTCATCAGCCCGTTGCGCCGCCGCCCCCCTTGCATCAGCCGCCGACCATGGAGGAACGGCTCGCACAACCGGCGCCGGCGATGCGGGCTTCCTATCCGCCGATTCCGCCCACTGCTCAGGCGAAGCCGGCGGCCAAGCGTCCCTCGGCGATTGTCAACAAAGAAGCGGTGGCTCGGGTGCAAGCCCAGCAGGCTGCCATGCGCGCCAAATCAGCAGCCGGCTCCGGATCTTCCCAGGGAGGCGGACTGAGCCCGCAGGACATGCAGGATTTTGGACAGGGGTTGGGCGAAGCGTTTCGCCTGGTCCGGGAGACGACGGCCGAAATACGGGGAGCCATCGAGCCGCAGGTCAGGGTGTTTCAAACAGAGGTCGATGCCGCTCAGAAAGAAATCCAGGACTCGGTCGAGGTGGCCAAACAGATGCCCTCGATCCACGAGGAAACCCCGCCGAAACCAGCCTGACCACTGCCTGCCCGTCGATCCTGTGCTCAAGCTCGTACATCCCATTCGGCCTCTACGAAGTGTCTTCGGGTTCCTGATTCTTACGAGCTTCTTACCGGCCTGTCATAACCAATCCTCCGATCCCGATCCGCAAGGAGCCGTGACCAGGTTGATCCGATTGGCGGGAGATCGCGACCTCGAGGTCCGTCTCACGGCAGTGCTGGCCCTCGGCCGAATCGGAGCGGAGGAATCAGCTTCAACCCTGCGTGAGCGGCTACAGGACAACGATAGCCGGGTACGACAATGGAGCGCTTGGGCGTTGGGGAATCTGAATCGCCCCGATGCTCTGCCGCAAGAGCAGGCGGTGTCCCTCGTTGCCCGGCTCGGCGACCCGGTTCAGCCGGTGCGACTGGCGGCGGCGCAGGCCTTGAACGAACTGGATCTAGATCCTGGAATAGCTCGGCGGCTTCTTGAGGCGTTTCAATCGCAGGAACCCGAGACGCGCAAGGCTGCGGCCCGTGCCTTGATCGGTCAGGTTGGGAGCGACGCGCTTCCCACTCTCATACGGGCCTCCGCCGATCAGGACGCAGAAGTGAGGCAAGCCGTTGTCGCGGCGTTGGGGGAGTTGGGAGATGCTCGGGCGATCCCTCCGCTTCTGGACCGGCTGGCGCACGATCCGGCAGATTCG
>DATIBM010000294.1:0-5615 GCA_035457545.1 Nitrospiraceae bacterium | reverse complement strand
TCACGGTCTCGCAACTCAACCGGGCCAAGTTTGCGCCGATTCTGATCACGGGTGAACCGGGACTCTTGGACGAGGAGGCGCAGACCATTGCCGATCTGGGGCGGTACCGGATTCCGTCGCTGGTTCGCCCCATCCGTCCCTGGTCCGATGTAATCGCGCTATATCAGTTGACGCGGCTTCTGAGCCGGCTCCGTCCTGCCATCGTCCAAACACACAGTTCGAAAGCCGGCCTGTTGGGAAGATGGGCGGCGCGGTTGGCCGGCGTGCCGATCATCCTCCATTACGTGCACGGCTATGGGTTTACGCCCGCTCAACCACCCTGGATGCGCCGGCTGCTCATCTGGGCCGAGCGGCGGACCGGCCGCATCACGACCAAGATCTTGACCGCCTCTTCCGTGAATCTTCGGCAAGGCGTCGAGCTCGGCCTCTTCACCGACGACCAGGCGATGTGGTTGCCCCCCGGCGTGGATCTGGAAGCGATCCGGAGACGACGTGTCGATGTCGCGCGCAAACGACGGGAACTCGGCCTTGAATCCCCGTGCCCGCTTGTCGGCATGGTGGCGCCCTTCAAGCCGCAAAAGGCGCCGGTGGATTTTATTCGCATGGCGGCGGCGATCCACCGACAGCGACCCGACGTCCGGTTCCTGCTCGTCGGCGACGGCGAGCTTCGCCAGGCCGTCACGGATGAGATTCATCGGACCGGGTTGACCGACAGGGTGTTGCTCACGGGATGGCGTCGTGACGTGCTGGACCTCCTCCGTTGCCTCGATGTGTTCGTGTTGACCTCGCGGTGGGAAGGATTGCCCCGGGTCTATTTAGAGGCCTTGACCAGCGGGGTCCCCGTGGTCGGGACCAAGGTGGACGGGGCGCCGGACGCCGTTCACGACGGCGTGAACGGCTTTCTGGTCGAGCCTGGAGACGTGTCGAGGCTTGCAGAGCGGGTCCTCTGGCTCCTGAGTCACCCGGTTCATGCCAAGCAGATGGGGCTCAGGGGGACTCACCTTCCCATCCAGTTTGACTGCCATGAAATGGTCCGCCGGCAGGAGCAGATATACGAGCAACTGCTGGCCGATCTGCACCAACAGCCCTATCCTCGCGCCGCCTAGCCCGTCGTCGAACACGCATCCGAACCGCTCAGCAGAAGGCGAAGCAGGCCGCCGTTCCCGGCGTCTCGAAAAAACTGTTGCCTTCCGGCAGAGATCTGCGCTAAGTCTGAGCAATTCGATTCCATCCGTCTGACGAAGGTGGTGCGAAATGAACAAGCAATCGATTTGGCGGATCCGAATTCTCATCGGCGGACTGGTCGGCATGCTCCTCGGCGGCTGTGCGCTGGATCAGCGGTGGCGGAACGCGATGGAGGAGGGGACCCTCGCGCTGAACGCGCATCAATACGAGAAGGCCCACGACTCGTTGCTCAAGGCGCAGCAGTACGCCGAGAAGTTGGAGCCCCACGACGGCTACTTCACTGCGGCGACGCTGGATAGATTCTGCGAGTGGCATTTTATGCAGGGCCAGTATCAGGAGGCAGAAACTCTCTGCCAGCGGGCCGCGACGATCCGGGAACAGGCCCTGGGGCCGGATCATCTGGAAACCGTAGCAAGCCTCACCCATCTGGCGGAGGTCTATCAGGCCCAGCAGAAATACGCCAAGGCCGAACCGTTGCTCCGGCGGGCCCATGCCATCCGTCAGAAAGTCCTGGGTCCGCATCACCCGGAGACCGCCAACGCGCTGAGCCAATTAGGAGACATCTATCGAGCGCAGGGACGAACGGAGGAAGCGCTGGCTCTCTACCAGCAGGCGTTGCCCGGGCTCGAGCAGAGCCTCGGGAAAGACCATCCCCGGGTGGGGAGCTTGCTGACGGTGATCGGAGAGGCCTATCTGCTCCAGGGCCAATCAAACGTGGCCAAACCGATTCTGCAACGGGCCTTGGCGATCAGGGAGAAGGCGTTCGGCCCCGACCATCTCCTGGTGGCGACGACCTTGAGCCTGCTGGCCCGCGCCTATGTTGGCGAGGGCCAATTTGAAAGCGCGGAATCCGTGTTCGAACGAGCATTGGCGATCGTCGAGCGCAACAAGGGCGCTGATGACCTCGCGGTTGCCTCGAACCTCACGCAGTTGGCGAAGCTCTATGAAACGCAGGGGCGGAATGGCAAGGCCGAGCTGTTGCACCGGCAGGCGCTTGGGATTCGGGAAGCCAATCTGGGCCCCAAGCATCCGCAGGTGGCGACGACCCTCACGCAAATCGCCAAGCTGTGTCAAAACGAAGGGCGGTTGGCGGAAGCCGATGACCTGTACCGCCAGGCGATCAGGATCTACGAAAACGGCAAGGGCCAGTACAAGGCGTCCTACGCGGATGCACTGAAGAACTATGCCTTGCTGCTGAAGCGGAAGCAACGGCCTGATGAAGCGGAGCAGCTCGAAGCCAAGGCCAAGGGCCTGCTGGAAAAAGTCGCCGCCGAGCCGCCCCAGAAGCGGCTGGCTGAAGCGGAGTAAGCCTGGCAACAGACGGTATCGTTATGAAGCGCGGCCTTGGCACCGGCCGCAACGGAGCCGCCCCCCCTTCCCTACGGATCTGCGATCCTTACCCTTACCATGCCTCGCTCCTGGCCACGCCGAACCGGCTCAGCTCGTCACGGCGCCTTCCGAGGCCGACGAGACATGGCGGGCGTATTTGCCCATGACGCCGGTCGTGTAGCGCGGGACGAAGGGCTTCACCTTCTTGAGCCGGGCCGCGATTTCACGCTGGCTCAACTCGACGGTCAAGGTCCTGGCCTTAATGTCGAACACGATCATGTCGCCGTTCTTGACCGCGGCGATCGGGCCGCCCTTGACGGCCTCTGGCGCCACATGTCCCGCCATCAGGCCATGCGTGGCTCCTGAAAAGCGGCCGTCGGTCAGGAGGGCCACCTTATCGCCCAGGCCCGCCCCGACGATTGCGGCCGTCACGCCCAACATCTCGCGCATCCCCGGGCCGCCTGAAGGCCCCTCATACCGAATCACGACCACCTCGCCCGCTTTGATGTGATTGGCTTGCACCGCCGCGAACGCGTCCTCCTCCCGGTCGAACACCCTGGCCGGCCCGCTGAATTTCATGATGGAATGGCCCGCGACCTTGACCACGCAGCCTTCCGGAGCCAGGTTGCCCTTGAGGATAACAAGCCCGCCCGACGGCTTGATCGGGTTGTTCAACGGACGGAGGACCTGCTGCCCGGCTGTTTCCTTCGCCCGTTGCGCTTCCTCGCCGATCGTTCGGCCGCTCACCGTGGGTTGATCCTTGTGCAGCAGCCCGGCATCCAACAGGCGCTTGGCCACCAGCGTGGTGCCGCCTGCGGCATAGAGATCCGAGGCGGTGAACCGGCCGCCCGGCTTCAGGTCCGCGAGCAGCGGGACTTTGCGATTGATCCGGTCGAAGTCGTCGATCGTCAGCCGCACGCCGGATTCGCGCGCGATGGCCAGCAGGTGCAACACGGCGTTCGTAGACCCGCCGGTGGTGGCGACGGCGGCAATCGCGTTTTCCAGCGATTTGCGCGTGATGATCTTGCGCGGGCGGAGATCGCGTTTGAGCAGATCCATCACGAGCTGGCCGCACTCGAAGGCCACGTCGTCCTTCCGCGCGTCCATCGCCGGCACCCCGTTGCGTCCCATCGGGGAGATCCCGAGAAACTCGAAGGCAATGGCCATCGTGTTGGCGGTGAATTGTCCTCCGCAGGCGCCGGGACCGGGGCAGGCATGGTCCTCCAGATCCTTGAGTTCGGCGTTCGTCATCTTGCCGGTCGCGTGTTTCCCGACGGCTTCAAAGACGTCCTGAATGGTCACGTCATGTCCCTGAAACGTCCCGGGCATGATCGACCCGCCGTACAACATGAGGGAAGGCACATTGAGGCGGGCCAGCGCCATCACGGTGCCGGGAATCGTCTTGTCGCAGCCGGACAGGGCCACAACCGCGTCGAACAGATGGCCCCGGGCAACCAACTCGATCGAATCGGCGATCACCTCCCGGCTGATCAGCGAGGCCTTCATGCCTTCGGTGCCCATCGCAATGCCGTCGGAAACCGCGATCGTGTTGTATTCGATGGGGGTGCCGCCCGCCGCCCGAATGCCGGCCTTGACCCGTTCTGAAAGCCGGCGCAGGTGGTAGTTGCAGGGCATGACTTCGATCCAGGTGTTGGCCACCCCCACGAGCGGCTTGGCGAGGTCGTCGTCAGAAAATCCCACCGCCTTAAGCATGGCCCGTGCCGGCGCGCGGCCCGGACCGTCGGTGAGATCGTGGCTCTTGTGCTTCAGAGAGGGGGTCATGGACGCTCCTTGTGTCTGATTTGTCCTGTAGGGACGCCACTTTCGCATAGCCGCCGGCGAGGGGTCAATCCGAGACTTGACAGGAATAGAGTGGTGATTACTGGAGGCTACGCCTGTGCATCATGGTCGGTGGGAAAGGAGGTGAATCGCGATGGAGTGGATAAACAGTTTCTTTTCCTTGGATTGGATGGACGCGATGGCGGTGATCCTCGGGTTCTCGGCGATCTGTGCTGGCACCATCGGACTCTGGCGCAGATTCACCGAGAACAAGCCGGTGCACGAGGAATCTCTGCGCAAGGCGGCTTAATTGGCCGGTAATCATCCGCATTCCCGCACAGCGAGGAGAAGAGGGGTGATACCACCCCCGAGGATGACGAGCGGGACGGGCGTATTTCATGCTTTTTTCCCGTCCCGCTCCGATCCCAATCGAAGGGGAGTCCGATCAAGTTCTGCGCGCATATCCGGCTATTGTCCTCACTTTGTCCCTCCGCCCTTGTGCGGATCGCCATGCTCGCGACCCTTGGCGCGGTGCTCCTGCATCATCTTCTCGTGTTCGGCTTTCTCTTTCCCCCGCTGCTCCGGGGTCAGCAGGGCCAGCACGTCGCGGCGGGCCTTGATCGAAGCGAGACGCAGCGACACCTGCAAAGCTTCGCTCTGTTTCAGCTTGGCCTCGATGGCGCCGAGGTCCGATTTTTCATCGTCGACCAACGCTTTCAACTCGCGCTCGGCAACCTGAATATCCGCCTCGCTCTTGATCCGCAGTTTGTCGAGATCCAGCTGCATGGCTTTCAGCTTCGTGACCTGCTCCTCCGTCAAACCGATGTCCTTCTCGTGCTTGAGCAGATGACGGATCAGATGGCCGGTGCTGCTGTGCATCATGCCCATGCCGTGACCGCCCATGCCGCCGCCATAGCCGTGGCCCTCCCGGCTGTATCCGTCTCTCTTCCCGTGTTCGTAGTCTTTGCCTTCTGGATCGGCAAAGACGGGCGTGAGTGAGAAGCCGATTGCCATGATCACTGCAAGCATCCCGGAAACGATCAAACGAGACATGATGCCCTCCTCTTAGGTGAAGATCGATCCCTCATCATACCATGCGGTCTGGCCTTGTGAAGAAACCTGGACCGGAAAAATCAGCGGTCACGTCCGTCCTGCCAGCAATCCGATGTCGCGAAGCGCGTTGATGATGAACTGCACCGCGAGCGCCGCCAGCAACAGGCCCATCAGACGCGTGATGATCTTTTCCGCGATCGGGCTGAGCCAGCGAGTGCCACGGCCGGCCAGCGCAAGAATCGGATAACTGGCCAAGCCCACCGCGCCGA
>DATIBM010000293.1:0-18598 GCA_035457545.1 Nitrospiraceae bacterium | reverse complement strand
ACGAGACAAATTGGTCAGTATCAAAAGAGATACGCCGTTTGATCTAGATGGATACAGTGAGGTGCGACGACAATCAGCAGGTAGGCGTGTGCTCCGGTCAAAACACAGGAAGGGCTCTGCTAAATGAATATATTTGCCCTGACCAAAATACTGTGCGCCTTGGGCTGGAACCATTAGCACCACGAGTGCCAACACAATGGCCGCACCGATGAGTGAGGCCGCCAGCGAAAATGCCCCGTGCTGTCCGAATGGCGCTCGGCGGCAGCGCGGGAAGCGCAGGAGACAAAACGTCGCAATGGCCGCTCCCACCCCGACCGCGGCGATCACCACTTGAGTAGGGTGGCATCACCGAATCAGAACGCTAAACTCGGCTGTAATGTGCGATAGACCTGAGAGTTGTTAACCTTTTGTTGTTCCAAGATCCCGTAACTTCGTATCGATTTCTCTTATTTCTGTATCCAGTCCGAGCCCGAGTGCCTGATTCACGAGATCCAAGCTAATCCAGAAATAGATGCAGGCAGTTATCCCTATGCGAATAGATCGTCGGTTGTGGATTCCCGAAATACGAGTTGCCCGTTCTCATTAAAGCAAAGGTATTTGTTTGCAGCACTTGGTCCAGTGCGAGCTAATTCAGAAATGAGGTAGTAGATGAAATCGTAGTGCCACTCAAGACCTACTTCCTTTGCCATTTCGCGAATTGTTTTTCCCGACCACCTGCTCTTATAAAGGGTAGTTGGATTTTACCCGTTGATATTCCTCTTGCTCCTCTTTGAGGGCCATCGAACTTTTCGATTGCAATATCCTGTCGCGCCAGGAATCTTCTGGCTGTTTGAGGATGGTTTGGTGGAACTTTGCCTTGAGCACGACTTCATATTCACAATAGAGGAGTGCTCGTTCCGAAGGTGCTTGACTGATATATTTCCAGCTCACCACGAGTTCAAACAAAGACCGGGTTAGAATGGCAGCGTCTTCTTCATAACCGCTTTCGCAAAGTAGAAAAATGCTCCGAAAGGTCTTGTGCGATTTCGCAAAGAAGTAAAGAGCCAACCCTTGTATAGTTCGCGCTTGACCGAGGAAATCCGTTCCGAAATTCTTGTTGCTGCATTATCGAGTAGTGCAAAAAGATCTGTCAGTTTGATGTCCATATCATGAACTCTCTTGAATGATCTTGAACAGGGATCTGCGCCTTAGCCCCAATGCTATAGGATCGCAATTATCCGTACTTATCAACCAGTGTGACTTGAAAGCAAGCCTGTCCCGCTCTTCTTGAAATTGGGATCACCTCTACGACAGGGTCCCGATCGGGACCAAGGACGTGGAGATGGCAAGTAAAGTGACTCATCCGATTGAACGATGGCATAACGGCGTTCCGTTCCATCCGAGTTCATAACATCTAATACTCCTTCCAAGCTCGCTCGTCCGTTCTCCCTTCCCGCCGGAGAGGAGGCGGGAGGATGGGTCTCGAATCGCGCGCATCACGACCCGTTGCAATTGATAAGCAACAGGTGCCCCGGCACATTCCGATCGTGCGGCCTCTGCGAGCGCACGAGACCCACCCTATTGCCTCCTCATCGCCTTCGCTCTTTGTCCTCGTTTGACTTCCCCTCCCTCCCCTCCTACAATCCGATTCACTTTTTCACCATGCCATCCCAATTCGTTCACCTCCACCTCCATACGCAGTACAGCCTCCTCGACGGCGCCAACCAAATTGATCCGCTCATGAAGCAGATCAAAGGCTTCGGCCAGCCGGCGGTGGCGATGACCGATCACGGCAACATGTTCGGGGCGGTCGAGTTCTACCGGAAGGCCAAGGAGGCGGGGGTGAAGGCCATCATCGGCTGCGAAGCTTACATGGCGCCGGGGAGCCGCTTTGCCAAGGACAGTGGCTTGGCCCACAACGACTACTACCACCTGATTCTGCTCGCGCGGAACCTGACCGGCTATCAGAATCTCATCAAGTTGGTCAGTAAAGCGTATCTTGAAGGATTCTATTATAAGCCTCGGATGGATAAGGAGTTATTGCAACAGCACCACGAGGGGTTGATTGCCCTCTCCGGCTGCTTGAGCGGCGAGGTGGCCTATCTGATCGGTCAGAAAGATGTGGAAGGCGCCACCCGCGTGGCCGGCGAATATCGGGAGATCTTCGGGAAGGACCATTACTATCTGGAAGTGCAGGCCAACGGATTGGAACACCAGCGCATCGCCAACAATGGCTTGCTGGACATTCATAAGAAGCTGGGCATCCCGCTCGCCGGGACCAACGACTGCCACTATCTCAGGAAGGAGGACTCCCGCCCTCACGACCTGATGCTCTGTCTGCAAACCGGCAAGACGATCAACGATCCGAACCGGATGAAGTTCGACACGGATCAACTCTATGTGAAGTCCACCGACGAAGTGGTCCGAGAGTTCGCCGAGCTGCCGGACGCGGTGACCAACACGGTGCGGATCGCCGAGCAGTGCGAGCTTCAATTGACGCTGAACAAAACCTACCTGCCCCAATACAAGGTACCGGAGGGCTATACCCGCGAGACCTATCTTGAGCACCTGGCGCTGGAAGGCCTGGCCGCTCGCTTGAAGGAACGGCCCAGCAGCGTGCCTGCGATGCAGTATGAGGTTCGTTTGCGCGAGGAACTCGCCATCATCTGCACGATGGGATTCGCCGGCTATTTCCTGATCGTTTGGGACATCATCAAATTCGCGCGTTCGCGCGGGATCCCTGTCGGGCCGGGCCGCGGCTCCGCGGCAGGAAGTCTGGTGGCCTATGCCTTGCGGATTACCGATCTGGATCCGTTGGTGTACAGCCTGCTCTTCGAGCGGTTCCTGAACCCCGAACGCGTGTCCCTGCCCGACATCGACATGGACTTCTGCATGGACCGCCGTGGGGAAGTCATCAACTACGTGGTGGACAAATACGGGTCCGACCATGTCGCGCAGATCATCACCTTCGGCACGCTCGGGGCCAAGGCCGCCATCCGCGACGTGGGGCGCGTGATGGAGATCCCCTATGCGGAGGTGGACAAGGTCGCCAAATTAGTCCCGAACCAACTCAACATCACGTTGCAGCAAGCATTGGATCAGGAGCCCAAGCTCAAGGAGTTGGTCGAGACCGAGCCCAAGTTCAAAGAACTGATGTCGATCGCGCAATCGTTGGAAGGATTGGCGCGCCACGCCTCGACCCACGCGGCCGGTGTCGTGATCTCGGAGGAGCCGCTCACGGATCACGTGCCCCTCTACAAGGGGGCCAACGACGAAGTCGTGACCCAATATTCGATGGGTGACGTCGAGAAGATCGGGCTGGTGAAGTTCGACTTTCTCGGGCTCAAGACGCTCACGATGATCCGCCACGCCGAACGGCTCGTCAACGAAACGCATCCCGACCTCTCGTTCTCCGTCGAGCGCATTCCGTTCGATGACACGAAGACCTTTGCGCTGCTCTCCTCCGGCAAGACCACCGGCCTGTTCCAGTTGGAAAGTTCGGGCATGCGCGACCTGCTGACCGGGCTCCGGCCGGACCGGTTCGAGGACATTATCGCCATCATTGCGCTCTACCGGCCCGGACCGATGGACCTGATCCCGGACTTCATCAAGCGCAAGCAGGGCAAGATCGCGATCTCGTACGAGATGCCCGAGCTGGAGCCGATCCTCAAGGACACCTACGGGATCATCGTCTATCAGGAGCAGGTCATGGCCATCGCCAACAAGGTGGCCGGGTTCTCGCTCGGCCAAGCCGACATTCTCCGGCGGGCGATGGGGAAGAAGAAGCCGGAGGAGATGGAGAAGCTCAAGGCCAAATTTTTAGAAGGCGCCAAGGGCAAGAAGGTTTCCGAGAAGAAGGCCGAGAAACTCTATGACCTGATCCAGAAATTCGCCGGCTACGGCTTCAACAAGTCGCACGCGGCGGCCTATGCGGTGGTCTGCTACCAGACGGCGTACCTCAAGGCCCACTACCCGACCGAGTTCATGGCGGCCCTGCTCACGAGCGAAATGGGGAACTCGGACAAGCTGGTCGGTTATTTCACGGAATGCCGGGACCTCGGCATCAAGATCCTGCCGCCGGACGTGAACGAGAGCCAGAAGAGCTTTGCCGTGGTGGACGGCAGCATCCGCTGCGGGCTGGCGGCGATCAAGAATGTGGGGGAAGGGGCGGTCGAATCCGTCATCGAGATTCGAACAGATGCCGGACGGTTCCGATCCTTCTTCGACTTCTGCCGGCGCGTGGATCTGCACAAGGTCAACAAGCGGATGATGGAAGGGCTGATCAAGGCCGGCGCGTTCGATTCGATGGGGGCCAAGCGGGCGCAGCTCATGGCCGTGCTGGACCAGGCGATGGACGAGGGGGCGGCGGCGCAACGGGAACGCGCGAGCGGGCAAACCAGCATCTTCGGCGACATGGGGGCGGAGGACGAACCCTCCGCAGTCACCGATCCCCCGCTCCCGACCGTCCCGGAATGGGACCAGGCGCAGCGGTTGAAGTTCGAACGGGAGTTGACCGGGTTCTATATCACCGGGCATCCCTTGGCTCGATACGAGGCCGCGGTCCGGAGTTTCGCCACTGCGACGACCCAGACCCTCGCGGAGATCGGGGACGGCAAGGAAGTCCGGCTGGCCGGGATCATTGCGACGGTTAAGAACCTCGTGACCAAGAAGGGCGATAAGATGGCCTATGTGACGGTGGAAGACCTCCAGGGGACGGCGGAGATCATCGTGTTCCCCGACCTTTATAAAACCGCCTCCGAGCTGCTGGTGCCGGAACGGGTGGTCCGGATCACCGGGACCGTGGACCGGGGCGAAAAGGGGACTAAGATACGGGGGGTCAAGGTCGAGCTATTGGCTGAGCTCCAGGCCAAGGCCATCAGCAAGGTGAATATCAAGGTCACGGATACGCCCGAGGCCGGCCTCCAGCTCAGTCGCCTCCAGGAGGTGTTTCAACGGCATCCCGGCTCCACCATGGTATATTTGACCTTCAGGGTCGGATCGGACTATGAAGCCGACACCGCCCCCCTCCCCACAATCAAGGTCACCCCCAGCGAGTACTTCGTGGCGGATGTTGAGGAAGTACTAGGCAAGGGGGTGGTCGGTTTGGTAACATAACGTGCTGACACTCGCCACCTGACAGACCACCATACCTCCTACCTTGAGGTCTCCCTATGCGCGATTACTTGGAGTTTGAAAAGCCTCTCCGCGACATCGAAGAACGTCTCGAAAAGCTGACCGCCGCCGGAGCCGCTCCCAAGTCCTCGACCCAGGAGGAGATCCGGAAGCTTCGAGCCAAGTTGGCCCAGACCGAGCATGAACTGTATCAGAACCTGACCCCCTGGCAACGGACCCAGGTCGCCCGACACCCTCAACGCCCTTCCACCCTCGACTACATCACCCAGTTCTGCCAGGACTTTGTCGAGCTGCACGGGGACCGGCTCTATGGGGACGATCGGGCCATTATCGGCGGGTTCGCCCGGTTCGAGGGCCGGTCGGTGCTGGTCATCGGCCATCAGAAGGGCAAGACCCTCAAGGAGCGGATGCAACGGAACTTTGGCATGCCGAACCCGGAAGGGTACCGGAAGGCGCTCCGGCTGATGCGGCTGGCGGAGAAGTTCGACAGGCCCATCCTGACCTTCATCGATACGCCGGGCGCCTATCCAGGGATCGGAGCCGAGGAACGGGGCCAAGCCGAGGCGATCGCCCGGAACCTCCTCGTGATGTCGCAATTGAAGGTGCCGATCGTCTCAGTGATCATCGGAGAAGGCGGAAGTGGGGGGGCGCTGGCGCTCGGGGTGGCCGACCGCATCCTCATGCTGGAACATACGGTCTACTCGGTGATCTCCCCCGAAGGCTGCGCCGCGATCCTCTGGGATGATCCGGCCAAGGTGCCGGATGCGGCGGTGGCTCTCCGGATGACAGCAAAGGACCTCCGGGAATTCGGCATCGTGGACGACATCGTGCCGGAACCGATCGGCGGGGCCCACCGGGACCCCTCCCTCATGGGCACCAGGCTGGGGAAGGCGCTGGCTCAATCCCTTCAGGAACTACAGGACCTGTCGCCGGCGGCGTTGATCCAGCAACGGGAGCAGAAGTACCGGGCCATGGGCCGGGTCAGCGGCCTGGTCACGGTCCACGCGTAGCCGCCCTTTATTAGTCCTTCCACAGCTTCATTCGCCGGCTGGTCATCCCCCTAGCTTCATCGGCTGCCCGATGCCGCCTTCAGGAAGCGGTGTTAATCCTTTGCGATCATGACGCCGCCCGGAGGATCGACATGGCAGCGGCCTCCCTGCCATCCTCGTGGCTTCACTGAGCTATGTACGCTGTCGCGGATATGGATGAAACGCGCCAGGTCCTTGGTCGAATCGCCAGGTCGCGAGATCGGCGCCTCCGGATCGCACAATTCTTCATGTCGCCGGAGTCTCGCCTCATCGAGCAGGACCCCCTGCTCCTTGGCCCGCCGCAGCATCCAACAGAGCGCAATGCTCGATAACCCCGGGGACTGGCCGCCTCCCACATCCCCATGTACACCGCGGAACCAGACTTCCTGTAGCCGGCCCCCCGCGGATGCGCCTTCGCCCGGTGGCCGGACGCGGGTCAGGGAAAACTGCTCTCTCCGCTCGTCCAGCGCCATGGCATGGCAACAGCACCGCACATTGTCCGGGAGCGTCAATTGCCAGGCGATGGGGAGGTCCTGTTCCGGCGGCCCGAAGGAGGCCACCACGTCCCAGAGCCCGAGAAACCGTACCTCCGCCGCAAACCGTTCCTCGTTGATCTGGTTGGCGAAATGCAGGGCCAGGGCCGCGCCGCGGCTGAAGCCGACGATGTCGATGGTATGGTCGCCGCAGGCCACGTTGCGGTCGAGTTTTCTGAGCATGTCATGGAGCCGGAGCCGCCCCCCGACCCTGGCCATCCCGCCCAGGAGTTTCCCGACGAAGTCTTCCCGGGTGCTCACCCCTTCCATCAGACAGACCTGGCCCCGATAGGCCTCTTGAAATCGGAGCACGTTGCTCTCATGGCCCGCCTCTTCCTCTCCGTCGTTCCACGTGCCGTCAAATGCGTAGAGCGCCATATGGGCTCCTTCTCTTTGGTCACCACTGCGCGGGCCGGGGTTCGTGCCCTTGGGGGCAAGGCCGTCGGCGACAGCCGGCGGTCTTGTTGCTAGGCGTTCTAGCAAGCCGGAGGCCAGAAATAGGACATCGGGCTGTCGTGCGATAAGTGGCCGGGATTATGGAAGTTAGGGTCCCATGTCTCTTCTTGGGACGCTGCTATCGAAAGGGGGGCGTATCCAAATGTTACGGAGACTGTATCCAGAACGATACGGGATGTCGGTCACGCTCGATAGGTATAAATGCCCCCAAGGAGTAAAGCGTAGAGGAGGGAGGGGAATGTGAATCTGCCGACAAGACGACCGGGGGAGGGACCAGGAGGGGGCTGGCCCGGCGGCAGGCGCGGTGGGGGTTTACGGGTTATGCCAGCGCGCCCCGTCATAACTGAAGACGGCTTGATGGGTGAACTTCACCGCATCTCCGTCTTTGACCATCGTGTCGGCCGTCCCGATCTTGCGGTTGACCGTGATCAGGAGCCCCGCGTTCTCCAGCAAGGGCGAGAGGGGGCCAAGCTGCGCGGGATAGGCTTCCATTAAGCTCTTCACGGTCATCGGAGCGGCCAGTTCCAGCTCCAGTTCCGGTTCTTGGACCAACTGATGCAGGGCCGGTCCGATAATTGAGATCCTGATCATCGAGGCTGTCCTCTCCTTCTCAACCAGCCGAGCCCTCGTCCTCGGCTGCCCGGTGACAGTGAAAACAATCCGGCCGTTTCGGGTGCCGTGCCGGTAACGCGCGACTGCCACTCGGGGCGTGGCAGGATAGACAATCGGCTTCCGACTTCAGGTGACGGTGGTCCGGCGTCGTAGGAACCATCGGATTGCGGTCCCGGGGCGACGGCAACAGCGAGACCCCGATGACGACGGCCAAGGCCCCGAGGACGAACAAGAGGTCGAGTTTTCTCAGCCTCACGCGGACCCGTCTCCTCCGTCTCCGTGAGGCGAAGGCTGTTTCCCCAGCGCGTCCGCCACCAGTTGGGCCACATGCTGCACGTCCGCCCGCCCCTTTAGGCCCGTCCGCAATTGGATCATGCAGGCCGGACAACTGGTCGCGACCACCTCCGCGCCGCTCTGTTCGACGGCGCGCCGTTTGCGCTCGACGATGCGTTGCGACGTCTCATAGTCCTTCACGAGGTAGGTCCCGGCCCCTCCCGCGCAGCGGTCGGCATCGACCATCTCCACGTACTCGATTCCGGGAAGCCGGGTCAAGACCTGCCTCGGTGGCTTCGTGACCCCTGCGGCCCGCAGGTGACAGGACGAATGGTACGTGACCTTGCGTCCGCCTGCGCGAGGGGCCTGACCTGATGCTAATGCGGAGGCAGTTGCCGACAACATCGACGTCTCGGCGACGACCTCGGAGATATGTTTGACCCGCCCGGCCAACCGGAGCGCGTCCTCCTCTTCCGGCTCGCCGGCGAAGAGCTGCGCATAGTCCTTGAGCATTAAGGTGCAGGAGGCGCAGCCGGTTACCACCGTCTCATAAGGAGCCAGCGATCGTAGATTGAACCGAGCCCCCTCTTTAGCCAAGGCTCGATGGCCGTAGGTCTCAATCGGCGTGCCAGAACAGCGTTGTGGCGGCAGGTCCGGTTCCAGGTTCAACCGCCGCAGGACGGTGATGACCGCCTCCCCGACCCCGTCGTCAAAGTAGTTCGCCGCGCAGCCATGGAAGTAGGCGACGCGCCGCGGAGCCTCTCCGGCCCGAGGGATCAATGTCTGATGCCGGTCTCTCAAGTGGCGGCGAGCCAGGGTTGGCAACGCAATGTCCGGGGCGAGTCTGGCCGTCTCGGCAATCCGTCGCAGAAACGGCCTGGTCGCCTGGTCAAGCCAGGCACGCAGGGCCGGCCGGTCCCACCAGGGTTGCGTCCAAGCGAGCAGCTTCAGCAACGGCTCGAACAGTCTCGGACGCGCGTGCAACCGGAAGATCCAGCCGGCGGCCTTGTTGGGCTGCTCCGCCCGCTTCCGGAGAATCAATTCGGAGACGTCCACGCCCGCCGGGCAGACCGTGCGGCAGGATTTGCAATTGAGACAGGCTTCCACGACCCGCTTGGATTCGAGATAGCTGTAATCCGAAGCCGTGACGATTTCGTACCAGCCGCGCGAACTCATGTCTTCCGATTGGAAGACATCGTACACCGGGCAGACCGCATTGCATTTAGCGCAGGTCGCGCAGCTCTTCGAGAGGCGGGTATAGTCGATGTGCTCGGTAAAGGGCGTCTCGCTGAGCTTGACGCCGGGATTCAAGAGTCCGGACGGATCGAGGGCCTGCTTCACTTGGACGAACAGGTCATAGAGTTCGTCGCCGAACATGCGCCGGACATAGCCGGCCCGCACGCGCCCATCCCCATGTTCACCGCAGATGGACCCGTCGAAATTGGTCAGGACCGTGTTGTGAATCTCATGGTAGGTCGCAACCATCCGCTCGAAATCCTTGGGATCGTTGACGTCGAGGAGCGGAACGATATGGGCGTTCCCGTTGCCGATATGGCCGAAGATCGCCACCGGCACCTGCACGCCGCCAAAGACTCCATCCAAATAGCGGATCAGTTCGCTGACGCGCTCGGCCCGGACCACCACGTCGTCCACATAGTTGATCGGCTTCTTCTTCGCGTCGAATCGATAGAGTGTGGGATAGAGGGCTTTGCGGGCCTTCCACAATTGATCCCGCTCCTCGCGATCGAACGCCAGCGCGATCTCGCCGGCCAGGCTGAAGTTCCGGCACAGGCTCCGGAGCCTGGCGCTGCGCTCCTGAACGGACGGCTGCCCCGGCTCCTCGTCGAGTTCGATGAGCAAGGTCGCGGCTGCCTCGCTTGGAATCCCGTGGCGGGAACGGCCGATCAAGTCCAACGTGTGGGCGTCCATGATTTCGAGGGCGCTTGGAGCAAGCGTCAGCAACTGCGGCACCGCCTCGCCGACTTCCTCCAGGTGGGCGAAGTGAAGGAGGGCCGTGACGGTAACCGCGGGCCGAGGCACCAACGTGATCCTCGCCTCGCTCACGACCCCGAGTGTTCCCTCGCTGCCGACGAAGAGTTTGGGCAGGTCGAACAAGCCGACTTCCAGCCCATCGGCCAACCCGAACAGGTTGTAGCCGGAGCTGTTCTTGCTGACGCGCGGGGCCTTGCCCTGAATCAGGGCACGGTGCCGGTCCACCAGCATCCGGACTGTCGCAAGGCCCGGATGCCGGGCCAGCAGCGAGTGGAGCACAGGGTCCGTCAGCCGGTAGGGCTGGGCATCGAGCCACTCACCCGAAGAAAGGCAGATCCGCAGGGTTTGAACATTGTCCTTCACGGACCCGTAGCGCAACGTATGGGGACCTGACGAATTGTTCGCCAGCATGCCGCCGAGCTTGCACATCTCCCCGCTAGAGGGATCGGGGCCGAACATCACCTGTTGCGGCGCCAGTTGCTTATTCAACTCGGCTAGCACGATGCCGGGCTGTATTCGGGCCCAGCCTGCTTCCCGGTTGACCTCTAGGATTCGGTTCATTGGCGAGACATCCAGGATGATGCCGGTTCCGATGGCCGAGCCGGTGAGGTTGGTGCCGGCCGCCCGCGGAGTCAGTGGTATGCCGCGCTCGACCGCGTACCGGATGACGGTCTGGATGTCCGCCTCGTCGTGGGCCAATGCGATCGTGTCCGGTGTCAGCCGGTAGATGCTGGCATCGACGGCGTAGGCCCTGCGCGACGACTGGTCGTCCTTGACCTTGTCGCGGCCCAATCGCTGCCGAAGATCGTTGGCGATGGAGGAGCGGGTGTCTGGGAGAATCAAGGGCATGATCGTTCGTGAGTTCCTCTCCGCATTCTAGACGCCCGTGTTTCAGAAGGACAAGCGGCTGTGACGATGCAGGCGCAATCGCCCGTCGCTTTGCATGGAGTCATTGAGGTCGCAGACCGCTCCCGCTAGGATAGCAAGTCGATGGATTGCCTGAAGGAACGGTGCCGATGATGGAGGCCTCCTCACCTCTCGTGTTTGTCGCGCGCCGGCTGCCGGAGCCGGTGATGGCACGTCTGCGCGAACGCTACCAACTGACGGACGAGCCAAGTGATGAGCCGCCGGGACGTGAACGGTTGATCGCTGGACTGAGCGAGGCTGACGCGGCCATCTGCACGCTGACAGAACGGATCGACGACGAAGCGCTTCGAGCAGGACGCCGGCTCAGGATCGTCGCTAACTACGCGGTCGGGTTCAACAACATCGATCTCGACGCAGCGAAGCGCCGACGCATCATCGTCACGAACACGCCGGACGTGCTGACCGATGCCACCGCCGATGTGACCTGGGCGCTGCTGCTGGCGGTCGCCCGGCGGGTGACGGAAGGCCATGCACTCGTGCAGCAGCGGCTGTGGAGCGGCTGGGCGCCGACTCAGTTGCTCGGCGCGGATGTCACGAGCCGCACCCTCGGGATCATTGGCTTGGGCCGCATCGGCCGCGCCGTGGCGGAACGGGCGGCCGGCTTTCGGATGCCGGTTGTGTATACGGCTCGCCGCGAGGTCGTTCCGGGAATGCCGGAAACCTGGCGTCGAGGATCGTTGGAAGAGGTCTTGGCACAGGCGGATTTCGTCAGCCTCCATGTGCCGCTGAGCGAGGAGACGCATCATCTGATCGATGCCAGGGCCCTGTCCCTCATGCGGCGCTCAGCCTTTCTGATCAACACCTCCCGCGGCCCGGTCGTGGATGAGGCGGCGCTGGCTCACTCGTTGAAACAAGGGCGGATCGCCGGCGCGGGTTTGGACGTGTACGAGCGGGAACCGGCGATTCACCACGATCTGTTGGGTCTTCCCAGCGTGGTGACCCTGCCCCACTTAGGCTCGGCGACGATGCGCACGCGGGTGCGCATGGGCGAGATCTGTCTAGAGAATATCGACGCGGTGCTCAGCGGCCGGCCGGCCCCCAATCAAGTTGTGTCATCCGGCAAGGTCGGCTGAGGACCGGCGGGCCGCTCCGGACGACGGCCCCATGCGCTGACATGGCTCGCCCTATTGGAGTCTGAGCTGTTGGCCTCCGACTCCTCTCAGGCCGCACCGGAGTGCGATGCCGTCGTCGGAGGCAGTCTGAGCGGCCGTTCGGCAGGCTTATCCCCGCAGTGCCTCCGTCCTCCGGGCCCATCCCGTCCAGCCGACCGCGGTCGTGGGACCCGCGAAATGAGTTTCGGAGCCGCTGAAACGAGAACACTGTTGGCCTGATCGGGTGGAACGAGTCAAACCTCGCTTCGATGGGCGGCAGCTACCGGACTTTTTCCGCGGCAGCATTGATCGCGGCCACCATGTCATCGCGCTTTTTGCCTTCCAAACCGGTCAAGAGGTCGAGTAGCCACGCACGGTCCTTGGCGAAGCGTTCGTGCTGGCTGATGAAGTGTTTCGTGCCTTCGAACCCCCATTCACCTGTAAAGGTCTCCGGCTGGGACGCGATGAAGCTCCGGAGTGCATCGAGTCTGCTCGGAATAATGTCCGTCTTGTTCAAGGCCACGAGATTCGCCATTTCCAATGCCCGCAGTCCAGCGGCGGTCCCTGGCGGCAGTTGAGGGTTTGAGACCAGCGAAGCCAGCCGGGTTTCCGCCTCTACAAAGCGGGCGGTCGCGAGATACGCTTCGGCAAAATTGGCTTGGGCGGAAAGATCATCGGGATGCCGCGCGAGCCATTGCTGATTCAAGTCAAACGCCTTCTCGTGGGCGAACAGCTTCTCGTGGTAGAGGCTGTTTGCCAGTTGATAGGCCTTTTCGTAATCGGGATAGATGGTCAGGACGTTGCGATAGGACTCGGCAGCTTGTGCCCACTCTTCGAGATATAGATAGGCCTCTGCCAGGTTATTCTGAGTTTGAGCCCAGGGCTCCGGCAGGTGCTCGCGGGTGCGGACTTCGAGGGCGGCCTTGTAGGCGGCGACGGCCTGGGCGAGCAACTGGCGGCCTTCCTCTCCGCCGGTGCGGATGCCTTGCTCGTTGAGGGCCGTCCCCAGATTGTTCTGCGTCATGGCCCAGTCTTGCGGGAGCAGCTCGCGGGTATAGACCGTGAGGGCGGCCTTGTAGGCGGCGACGGATTTCGCCAAATGATCTTGTGAACGAGCGCCTCCTATACGGACACCGATGGCCCAATTCGTGATGCCGATACTGTTTTGCACCGATGCCCACAGTCTCGGAGACCGTTCTTTCGAGACGTAGTCCAACGCCTTTGTCGAGGCTGCCAGCGCATCGTCAAACCGGTAGTCGGAGTAGGCGGCATTCGCCGCCAATTGGTAGTCGCGAATGGCTTGCTCCCGATACTGTTCCGCTTCTTGAGTCTTTTGCTGATACGCTTTTGCATGGCGCTCCCCGGATTCGTGCGCCAGCTCATACGCCTTTTGAAAGTTATGATTGTAGTATTCAGCCAACCCCAGCTTGTAAAAGTCCTCCTGCTTGCGTTCAACCTCCTCGGCCCATTTGTCGATTTCGGCCTTGGCCTGCTGCGCCGTAAACCCATATTGATTCGCCCAATCTTTAATGAACCGGCCGAAATCGACCGGCTCTTTCTTCTCCTTGGAGATTTCCGGTTTGACCTGCGCCTTCGCTTTCTCTCCGGCATCCTTGATCAATTTCATGATGCGGTCTTCGGTCCACAATTTGGGAGAGCCCGCCGGAAGGAGCCGCACCGTGATCAGCTTCTTTTCTGGTTCGGAAGGAATGAGCGTTTCGCCATCCAGGGGATATTGAATGACCCAGCCCGGTTTTTCGACGGCGAGGGTGATCTGATCACCTCCCTTGAATGCATCCTTAAGGAAGATCCGGAACAGACCCTTCTTTTTCGTCCTGGAGGTATCTCCCGTTTCTTTGATGGTGACCTCGGTGCCGACCACAGGGGTTGTTTCGTTGTGTTTGCCTACCTCCAGCACTTCGCCCTTTAGGTAGCGCTCTATTGCACCTACCTCGCCGGAAAATGCTAACGCCAGTGGGACACAGAATAGGACTATTCGCTTCATCGCTGTTTCCGTTGCATGGTGAAATCAAAATTCACGTTGCCGAGCGTGGCATCATGCTCTTGCGTTTCGTAATCGGCCTTTTGCGCGATCAGGGTGACCGTTTGTTCCCGCGCAGCATTCACGGACAATGCGTATCGTCCGAACCGGTCCGTTTTCGTCACCGCGCCCTTGAACTCGGGCAGCGCGACCTCTACTTCCGGAAGTGGGTCGTTCTGCTCATCGTGGATGGTTCCGGCCAATGGTTGCTCCAACACTTGAGTTTGCTCATTGTTCGCACTTGGTGGCCAGACTCTGTCCTTGAGCTGAGTGGCGGCAAGGATGGCGGCGAG
Source organism: Nitrospiraceae bacterium (assembly GCA_035457545.1). GTDB lineage: Bacteria > Nitrospirota > Nitrospiria > Nitrospirales > Nitrospiraceae > Nitrospira_G. The sequence goes on along the minus strand of DATIBM010000293.1, from coordinate 4,240 downwards.
GATGCCCCCAACAATGAGGACCCAGGCCTGCCATTTGTCCAAGAGCGCTTTCTCTTCTTTCCGCGGAGCCTGTGTTATCGAAACATTGATATCCCCGCCTGCCTGGTACACATTCCCCTGCACGGTCCAATGCTGCTCGGCAAAGATGTTCTTTGCTTGTCGGGCCACGTCCTTCTCTTTGGTGGCGCCGATCCCGGCGAGCTGTCCGAGGACGGCCGAGGTCCGTGCTGGATCTCTTGGGGCAGGCTGCCGGCGTAAGGCAGCGAGGATTTTGAGAACAGCCATTTCAGGCTCTTCGACGAAAACGCCCTGATCAGCGGCGAGTGCAGGAGGTAAAGGAGCCGTGTCGAGCAGGCAGGGGATGATGGTTTTTTTGAGCGCAACCGCCGTGTTCCATTCGAAGTCGACAAAGTGTGACTGGGCGGCATGCTGGGACCAAAGAAGCAGAAAACAGTCCTGGCCGGCAATGGCCTCCCCCAAGGCCTTGGGCCACTTCTGTCCGCCGTAGAGCTGTTCCTGATCTCGCCAGACGAAGATTTTCTGGCCGTCAATTTCTCGTGTAATGAGCAAGGCCGAAAGCTGTTCGGCGATGGAACGGTCCGCCGTAGCATAGCTGAGGAAGACACTCGGCATGGTCGTGTCTCTGGATAGCTGCGAGGTCGCTACGGTAGCGAGGCAGGGCCTTACGCTATACCAAAGTGCGAAGAACGACAAGAGGGGCAAGAGAGGAGAGCGAAGGAAATACACGTATTCCTGGAGCGGAAAGGGAACGATGAGTCTCTCAGGCTGGTCCGATCCACGCAAACAGGATGAGGGTCTGACTGTGTGCAGGCAAGAGGCCGGCTTCAGGTAGAGGGGGTTGTTTGCTGGTGGCGCAGGTCTTCCAGATGGTCGCGGGCGTCGGCAAAGTCGGCAATCGATTCAAAAATGTGGAGAGCCTGCTCGACGTGGGATTCGGCCTTGTACAGAAGTCCCAGCTCGTATCGGGCCAGGCGGGCCTTGTCTCCGGTGCAGCCCGGATGTCGCACGGCCTCTTCCAGTTGGGCGATGGCCTCCTTGTGGCGGTTGAGTGCGCGAAGGCATTGGGAGACCATGAGGCACGAATCCAGATAGAATTGAGGATTCTTGGCCGACACCTGAAACTCTTCCAACGCCTCCTCCGGAATCCCCATGTTTTTGAACGCGAGGCCCAGTTGAAAATGGGCCGGATAATCCACCGTGACGGGCTCCGCCGTCGCCGCTGCGCCCGCCGAGGGTAGAGGCGGCGATCCAATTGCAGGAGACTGTTTATCGTCCCGCGGAACCGGAGTGCTGGCCGGGGGACTGGCCGCCGCTTGCGAGACCGGACGCGCGTTCGGTTCAAAGAGAGGGGCAAATTTTTTCCGCACCGGTCCATCCGGATCGAGCCCCTTCACCTTTTCATACAGCTCGCCCGGGAGCGACGGCAGGCTCGGGTCCGGCTGATCTAATAGGACCGCAATCGCGGTTCCAAAATGTTGCGCGGCCGCGGGACCGTCTCCCTTTTCCTCGAAGAGCTCGCCGAGCAATTCCAACAGCGCGACCGAGCGCGGCTCGACCGCGAGAAACTCCTGAATCAGGGATTCGGCCAGGTCGTACTCCTGGGATCGCAGCGCGGAGCCGGCGAGAAAACGGTATTCGTTCAAGGCGACGTTGAGCTGTCCTTGCTTGAGGTGCAGGCGCGCCAAGAGCCGGCAGATTTCGGGATTGCCGGGTTCCCGGGACAGCATCTGGCTCAGCATCGCCTCGGCGCCTTCGTACTGCCCGGCGTCCATCCGGCGCCGCGCTTCGCTTAACAGATCGCCGGGAGCGGCGGTATTCGAGATGCTGCGGGCACCCCCCTCCCCTCCGGCGGCCTGCCCTCGCTTCAGCGCACCCTGAGTCACCTGCTTTTCCGCATTGACGAATTGTTCAGCCTCCCGGTTGTTCGGATCGATCCGCAGGACCGCCGCATAGGCGTCCCGGGCTTCGGACGTCAGGCCCTGCGCCGACCGTTCCCGTCCTAAGTGCAGGTAGACCTTGATCGCCTCGTCCTGCATGTTTTCCTGGAGGCAGAGCTCCGCGACCCGTTCCTGCGCATCGAGATTGGACGGATCCTGTTGGATGATCAAGCGGTAGACTTCCAAGGCCTCCCTGTTTTTTCGTTCCTTCAGATACCATTTGGCCAGCGTGAGGTAGTCGGACACGGCGCTGCTGAGCAGGCCCCGCTCGGCGTTGAGGTCGCCCAGAAACCGATAAATGTCGTACCGGGAGGGGTCGATCTTCAGAATCTTCTTGTAGGCGGCGATGGCCTTGAGCGGCGCGCCGTCATCACGAAAGGCCTTGGCGGCCTGGAGATAGGCGTTGATGGCTTCGGCTTTGGCGTTGCGCTTGAGCTGGAGGTCGCCGATCGAGTTATAGATCGTGCCGTCGTTGGGGGCGTCCTGGGCCAGCTTCTTCCATTCCCCGATGGCCGCGTCGAATTGGCCTTTGGAGGCATAGAGCTGCGCGTTGTGAAGAATCGACGTGCGGTCGGCAGCCAAGATCAGGCTCCGGGATACATGACCGGATCACCCTATCGGCGAGGTCCCGATTTGTCAACGAATGGCGCTATTCCTGCCGGGAACGGCGGCGGTCGGTCGGGAAGCCGGGCTGCCGAAGCCCCAAAACACGACGAGCCCCCCGGCCGACCGGGAGGCTCGTCGCCAACGACATGCTGTTCGGGTCGCGTCAGGCGTTCAGGGCGGTTTTCAGCACATTGGCGGCTTGCGGCCCCTTGGCTCCCTGGACGATGTCAAACTCGACACTCTCTCCTTCTTTGAGGGTCTTGAATCCCTCGCCGAGCAGGGCCGAGTAATGGACGAAGACATCTTCTCCGTTGTCCAACCGAATGAACCCGAACCCCTTTCGATCATTGAACCATTTGACTGTCCCCTTACTTTTCACACAGCCCTCCTTTCCTGTGTAGCCACGCGACAGGGTGCTGCCTGGGCCGATGATAACCGACGGTTCAGGACTGCCGACAAACAGCGTTGAGAGTGATCAATAACGGAGAAGCGAAGGGCCGGCGCCGAGGTGAAGTGAGAGGCGTTCATCTAAAGGCCAAAAAATCCGCGGGCATGTTACCTACGGCTCCGTGGGTTGTCAAGCCGGTGTTGCAGGGCCTGTTTCACTGCGGTCGTTCATGGGCCATGGAAAAGACCGGGCGAAGACCGTCCTTCAGGTTTACATCCAGGGGAGAGTCGATTACTATGGCCAATTGCCGCTACGCATGAGTTCCCACACGTGTTTCTAAGAACCCTACTCGATCGCTATATTTTCGCCGAGCTGTTGTCCCCCTTTTCGGTCAGCCTGGCGGCCCTGTGCTTCGTCATGGTGACCCGCGAGCTGTTGCGATTGGTGGAACTGTTGGTCTCGAAAGGCGTAGGGCTATGGGCGGTCATCAAAGTGTTTCTGCATCTGTTGCCTTCGTTCCTCGTGTTGACCCTGCCGATTGCCGCGATCATCGCCTCGATCACCGCCTTCGGCCGACTGTCGTTCGACAAGGAACTCGTGGCGATGCGCGCGGCCGGCTTGAGCCTGTTGCGGTTGGCCCAGCCGGTCTTGCTGTTCGCCTGCCTGGTGTTCGGATTTACGCTGCTGCTCGCGCAATGGGGGCAACCCTGGTCGAATTTCAACCTCAAGAAGGTCGCACTGAACCTCCTGCGCGATCAACTGGTCCTGGCGCTCGACCGAGGGGTCTTCAACGAGCCGCTTCCGAAGATGATCGTCTATGTGCCGACCGGCTCGAACGGAGAAGCCGCGCCGGGCATCTTTGTCTCAGATGAACGGAATCCCGACGACCCCCGCATCATCGTCGCCGGTGGCTACACGGTCTTTACGGACCAGGCGAACCAACAGGTGTCTCTGCGGCTTGAAAACGGCGTCGTGCACAGTCGCCCAGAACAGGCGGAGCGGTATCAACAGGTGGCCTTCGAGACCTACGACATCCGCATGAATCTGAATCAGGGGGCCGCCCTCGCCGACGATCGTCCCTCCTATCAGGAGGTGCTGAAGGTCCTGGAGCAATCCCAGTGGCGCGATCCGATCGCCCTCCGCCGGCTGATGGAATACTACAAGGACTTGGCCTTTCCCACCGCCACCCTCGTGTTTTGCCTGTTGGGCGTTCCGACCGGCATCGTCTCCAAGCGTTCGGGACGGATGGGCGGCTTTGCCGTCTGCGTCGTCATCGTCGTGGTCTATT
>DATIBM010000292.1:0-4192 GCA_035457545.1 Nitrospiraceae bacterium | reverse complement strand
TGCCGATTCTATTCGAGCCGGCCACTGGCAAGATTGCGTGGCCGCATCTGAAGCCGCACTTTGGACGGCGGGTGCCGTTCTCACTCAACCATAACCCGTCCCCCTGGCTGGACATGATCCATCTCGACGAGGATGGCTTCCCCAGTTCCTACCCGGCGAAGCCCGGCGAGAACGGCCGCTGGAGCATGTGTCCGGACAACGCCGGATCGAAGAAATACAACGTGCACTTCATCCAGACGCCGATGACGCTGGCGGACAAACAAGGCGACACACCGGCCATCGTGGATAAGGACGGGCTGATCTACGTGCTGCACGAGGAGGAAGCCCAGGTCCGCAAGAGCGACATCAAATATCCGCTGGTCGTGCGCGCCAATATCTACGATTGCATCGACTGGATGCTCACCAGCGAATGGGAAGACGACGATCACATCAACTTCCATGCGTCCAAGATCAATACGCACTGGCATTTCTTGCAGTTCGACAATCAATCCTCCGACGGCGTCATTACCGGCTTCTCCTATGAGCAATCCGTGCGCCCCTTCACGATGCTCGAGAAGAAGGTCAACAAGGGCCTGCCGTTGCCGATGAACACGGTCTTTACCAAGCCGGCCAAGAAAGGCGACCGGGTCCTGACGGTCAAGAACGCCGCGCAATACCATCCCAACGTGGAGATTCTGATCGGGGCGGACAACGTCGACGGCAACGAGATCGGCCGCATCAAATCCATCAAAGGGAATCAGATCACGCTCTACCGGCCGCTGAAGCACGCGCACCCGGTCAACGATATCGTGACCGTGGAATTCGTCCGGCAACGGTTCTGGGTGGATTCGGACGTGGGGACGGTGTTCTGGCACGACCATGCCTTGGGGCGGGTCACCTGGCCGCATGGCGGCTTCGGCACGATCATCATTGAGCCGGTCGGCTCCACCTACCATGATCCCAAGACCGGCAAACCCATCCGCAGCGGACCGCTCGCCGACATCCGGACGGCCGAGCCAGTAGGGTACGGCGTGAACGGCAGCTTCCGGGAGCTGATGGTGCAGTTGAACGATACCGTCCCCCATACGGTGAACATCGTCACCGAAGGCAACCCGCCGGGACAGCCCATCGAGGTGGCGTTGGAAGCCGGCAAGACCGTGTCTTTTGTCATGCCGGAAACCATTCCCATGTCGCCGATGGCGTTTCTCAACGGTGGCACGCATACGACGGGCGGCGGCCTGAACTTCAAGGCGGAACCGATCGCGAGCCGCTTGGCGGCGAATCCTGATCCGTCGAAGCTCTTCAGCAGCGCGGTCCATGGGGACCCCTATACGCCGATGGTGCGCGCCTATCTGGGAGACACGGTGGTGTTCCGGCTGCTCCAGACCATGGCGAATGAGACGATGGTCTGGACCCTCTCCGGTCATACCTACCTCACCGAGCGCTATGCCGGAGATGCCAACCGGAAAAATTCCATCCATATCGGCATCGCCGAACGGTACGACCTGGTCGTGCCGCAAGCCGGCGGGCCGCGGCTCCAGCCGGGCGACTACATTCACTTCAACGGCCGCGCGTCCAAGCTTTCCGAGGGCGCCTGGGGCATCATGCGAGTCCTGGACAAGGAGGTGCCCGACCTGCAAAAGCTCCCCGCTGGCTATAGCCGCCGAAACGACATGCCGAAGCCGCTGGCGGTGTGTCCCGCAGAGGCGCCGGTGAAGAGTTTCAATGTCGTGGCGATGGACTACCCCTCGCTGAAGTTGAATCCCAAAGCCCCGGATGCCATCGAGGTCGACTTTGAACGGACGATCCACATGGTCAACCCGAACGCGAAGATTTATGCGCTCGAGGACGAGGTCTCGACGGTCGCGGCGGGCCTCCAGCCGATGCCGCTGACCTTGCGGGCCAATGTGGGGGATTGTCTCAAGGTGAAGCTGACGAACCGGATGAAGGAGGGGCGGGCCTCCTTCTCGGCGATCGGCTTGGCGTTCGATCCCAAGGATTCGCTGGGGGCGAACGTCGGCGGGAACCCCGGCGAGCAGACGGTTGCGCCGGGAGAGAGCCGGATCTATACCTACTATGCGGATCCCTTCCTCGGCGAGACCGCCTCATTGGTCTGGGACTGGGGCAACGTGATGACCCATCCCCGAAACGGGCTGTACGGGGCCGTCATTATAGGGCCAAAGGGCGCGGCCTATCGGGATCCCAAGACCGGCGCGGACCTTTCCGGCAAGAACAGTTGGGTAGCGGACGTGATTGTGGATCGCACGATCCCGGGCCACGAACACCGCGTGAACTATCGCGACGTGGCCTTGTTCTTCCAGGATGAAGACAACATCATCGGGACGAGCTTCATGCCCTATGTGCAGAACACCGCCGGTCTTACGGCGGTGAACTACCGGGCGGAACCCTACAAGTTCCGGGAGGAAACCGGGTGCACGCTCGGCAAGGTCTTCCAACCCTGTGTCGTCGATAAGCCGGAAGATCCGGCGACCCCGATCATCGAAGCGCATGCCGGAGATCCTGTGCGCATCCATGTGTTCGGAGCCAGCAACGAGCAGAACGGCATGTTCGGCGTTGAACGGCATGAATGGCCGATCGAGCCGTTCATGCGCGGGGCCGATATGATCAGCGTGGTGGAATTTTCAGGGTCCGAGGCGCTGGATGCCTTTATTCCGAGCGCCGGCGGACCGTTCCGCATGCCGGGCGACTATGTCTGGAGTAACCAGCGCCTGCCCTATTCCCAGTCCGGGCAATGGGGATACCTGCGGGTGCTGTCTCCCGGCGATCAGCGACTCTTACCGCTCTCGGACGGGCGGCCTACGATCAAACAAGCCGCGATCAAGCCCTCGATCCAGACGACGGCTGTGTCAGGCTCCCGCAACTGACCGTCGTTCTGGTTCGAGTCCCCGGACGGGGAACACCGCTCAGTCAGGGTGTTCCCCGTCTTGCTTGATGGTTCTGTGCAACACGCCCCTGCGCCCTGTCCTTCCTCCATCATGAGTTCTTCAAGGACATCGTCCGCTCCTTGGCAGAAGCCCCTGACCATGGCCAATCACGATAGATAGTGAAAATCCACCGTGTTGCCTCCGTAGGGATGCACAGCGCGGCCGGTTTCTCTCACAGTTTCAGAGTGATCGTAAACAGGCGCAGCGGCACGGCTGTTGCGTTGTCAGGTGGCACAGGCATCCGCTCGCAGCGGCACAACATTGCGAGGGATGGAAGGAGGTGCCCCATGGCGGAATGGGATATGGGACTGTTGTTGCTCGGCGTGGTCGGTGCATTCTTAGTCGGTGCATTCTTATTTGCCGGGACAAATATCTGGCTGATGGCCCCACCGTTACAGCGAAGCCCTGTCATGGAGCGGGCCTGGCGACAGAGGAGGACGCCATGAACCAAACAGGCACACCTCGGCATCCGTGCATGTTCCGCATCGGGTCGATCTTCTGTGTGTCGATGGCTGTCATGGCCTTGCTGTTCGGGTTCTTCATTGCGGCGTCGGCTTCGTCCGCGGAGGCTCCCGATCCGCTGTCCGAACCGGCCGGACAGGCCGAGCCTGATCCGAACATTCGACCCGAAACCGCCCGCGACGTGTACTATAAAACGGAAGGAGTCGTGAGCGGCCCGCCCGCTCCCGCGACCAGCGACGACCAGATCCATTATCCGCGCTACAACTTCGAGAGCCGGATCTTCATCTGGTTCGCCAACCAACAGCATCTCTATTACGGCAGCTTCGTCCTCGCCGTGCCGATCTTCTGCATGATCATCGAGTTCCTCGGGATCGTGACGAAGGACCGGTCGCTCGGCGAGCGGTACGACCGGCTGGCCTACGATTTTGTGAAGATCAGCCTGACCGCCTACTCCTTGACCGCCATCCTCGGCGGCATCCTGCTGTTCACGTTTCTCACGCTCTACCCGACCTTCTTCGGCTATCTCTCCGGCATTTTCAGACCGGTCATGCACCTCTATGCCCTGCTGTTTGTGGCCGAAAGCGGCACCCTTTATATTTACTATTACGGATGGAACAAGATGCAGACCGGGTTCCTCAAGTGGGTGCACCTCAGCATGTCGGTGATGTTGAACACGATCGGCACGGCCCTGATGTTCCTCGCGAATTCATGGATCGCCTTCATGATGTCGCCGGCGGGAGTCGATGAGCAGGGTCGGTACCTGGGCAACATCTGGCACGTCATCCATACGGCGCTCTGGAATCCCT
>DATIBM010000291.1:0-7659 GCA_035457545.1 Nitrospiraceae bacterium | reverse complement strand
CAGCGAGCCGCGCGGCTCCGTGAGGATCTTCACGAAATCGTCCTTGGTCAGCGCGTCCAGTTCCACCCTGATCGGAAACCGTCCCTGCAATTCCGGAATGAGGTCGGACGGCTTGGCGACGTGGAACGCGCCCGCGGCGATGAACAGAATATGGTCGGTATGGACCGGACCGTATTTCGTGTTGACGGTCGAGCCCTCCACGATCGGCAGCAGGTCCCGCTGCACGCCTTCGCGCGACACGTCCGGACCGGCGCTCCGTTCCCGCCCCGCGATCTTGTCGATCTCGTCAAGAAACACGATGCCGGTTTGCTCCACCTTGGACACCGCCTCTCTGACGACCTCATCCATGTCGATGATGCGCTGGGCCTCCTCCTGCGTGAGGTGCTTCAGCGCCTCCGGCACCTTCATCGTGCGCTTCTTCTTTTTTCCCGGGAACATGCCGCCCAGCATGTCACGCAGATTGTTTTCCAGCTCCTCCATGCCTCCGGGGCCGGAGATGATTCCGACGGGGAGCCCCCGCTCCTTGACCTCCACTTCAACCGTTCGGTGGTCGAGCTTCCCTTCCCGCAGTTGCAGCCTGAGCTTGGAGCGGGTGGCCTCCAGCGACTCGGCCGCAGGGGACGGCGTGCCGTCGGGATTGTCGGCAGCGAAGCCCGTGGAAGACTTCTGATTCGGCAGGAGCAGATCCAACAGCCGCTCTTCCCCCAATTGCTCGGCCTTCTGCCTGACCTCCTCCAGATGTCTGGCCTTCACCAACCCCACGGCCGCCTCGGTCAGATCCCGAATGATGGATTCGACATCCCGGCCGACATAGCCCACTTCGGTGAACTTGGAAGCTTCCACCTTGATGAAGGGCGCCTCCGCCAACTTGGCCAGGCGCCGCGCAATCTCGGTTTTGCCGACGCCGGTGGGGCCGATCATGATGATGTTCTTCGGCATGACTTCGTCGCGCAATTCCGGCGGAAGCTGTTGCCGCCGCCAACGGTTGCGCAGCGCGATCGCGACCATGCGCTTGGCCTCGCGCTGGCCGATGACGTAGCGGTCCAACTCCTGCACGATCTGCCTCGGCGTGAGGCTGTTGACGTTGAGCGGGTGCGCGTCGCGTTCGAGTTTCACGGTAATCCTATCGTCCGACCGATCGACCGAGGAGCCTACCTGGCCAGCTCCTCGACCACGAGCTGTTGATTGGTGTAGATGTCGATCCCCCCCGCGATCCGCATGGACTCCTCGACCACGCGGCGCGCATTCAAGGTCGAATGCATGAGCAATCCCCTGGCAGCCGCCAGCGCATAGGGACCGCCGGAGCCGATCGCTAGAATCCCGTCTTCCGGCTCGATCACATCGCCGGTGCCCGAGATGATGAAGGAGTTTTCGATGTCCGCCACGGCCAGCAGGGCCTCCAGGCGGCGGAGGACTCGGTCGGTTCGCCAGTCCTTGGCGAGTTCGACCGCCGCGCGCGTCAGATTGCCCCGGTATTCTTCCAGCTTGGCGTCGAACTTTTCAAACAGGGTAAAGGCGTCGGCGGTGGCTCCCGCAAAGCCGGCGAGAACCCGGTCCTGATAGAGGCGTCGCAGCTTTCTGGCGTTCTGTTTCATTACGGTGGTGCCGAGCGTGACCTGGCCGTCGGACCCCATGGCGACGCGTCCGTCACGACGGACACAGAGGATGGTGGTGGAGCGGATCGTCATCGTCTGGTGGTCGCCGGGCGGGCAGGGGGCGTCTTGCCTGCGCGCGGGTGCGCGCGATCGTAGACCGCCATGAGGTGGTCCGTCGCCACATGCGTATAACGTTGTGTCGTCGCCAACGACGCGTGCCCCAGCAATTCCTGAATAGCACGAAGATCGGCCCCTTCGTCAAGCAAGTGCGTGGCGAAGGAATGCCGCAGCGCATGGGGACTCACATGCCCGCCCGGCAGCGCAGCGGAATAGCGCGCGACGATCCGCTCAACGCTGCGAACGGTCAACCGCCCTCCGCGACGATTCCGAAAGACCGGGCCGGTTCGATCCGTGGTGGCCGAGCCGCCGTGACGCAGCTCGCACGCTTCGTACTGGGCGACGGCCTCGATCGCCACCTGGCCGATCGGCACGATCCGTTCCTTGCGCCCTTTGCCGGACAGCCGGACCAGGCCGTTCACGAGGTCCAGATCCTCCCGATTCAATCGCACCAGCTCACTGACCCGCGCACCGGTCGAGTATAGGGTTTCGAGGATGGCCCGATCGCGCCGCGCGAGCGCCGTATCACCCTCAGGCAGTTCCATCAGGATGCCCGCGTCATCCTTGGTCAACACCCGCGGCAGCGGTTTGGCCTGCTTCGGCATGCGGACCTGTTCGGCCGGATTTCCCGACAGACGTCCGTCCCGGTTCAAGAAACGAAAGAAACTCCGCAAGGTGGCCAGCTTACGCGCCAGGGAGGATTTCTTCTCCCCCTTGCCGTCCAACCAGGCGAGATAATCCCGGATTGATTGTGTCGTGAGGCTCGTCAGAGACGGATCTCCCTGACTCCCGTGTTGATGTTTGAGGAATTTCGAGACCTGTCGGAGATCGGACTCGTAACTGCGGATCGTGTCCCGTGAGGCCCCGCGCTGAACGTCCAAGAAGGTCACGAAAGCCCGGATTGCGTCTTCCATGCATCCAGGTCCTTGGCGGCCCGCTCTCCGATCAGCCGGCGTTTCTGCTCCTTGTCCCGGATGCGGGTGGGCAGCGGGGGGAAGAGCCCGTAGTTGGTGTTGATCGGCTGGAAATGATTCGGCTCGCAGGTGGTGATGTAGTGCAGCAAGCAGCCGTGCGCAGTGGTCGGCGGCGGTGTCACCGGCGGCAAGCCGGACAGGAGGCGGACCGCGTTGATCCCGGCCAAGCCGCCCATGGCGGCCGATTCGGTATAGCCCTCGACCCCCACGACCTGGCCGGCGAAAAAGATCTGTTCCCGCGTTTTCATCTGCAAGGTGCTTTGCAGGAGCCGCGGCGAATTGATGAAGGTGTTGCGATGCAAGCTTCCGTACCGGAGGAACTCGGCCTGCTCCAGCCCTGGAATCATGCGAAAGACGCGGCGTTGCTCCGGATAGGTCAACTTGGTCTGAAACCCGACCAGGTTGTAGCTCGTGCGATGGATGTTCTCCGCCCGCAATTGCACGACGGCATGGGGCCGCCGGCCCGTGCGCGGATCTTCCAACCCGACCGGCTTGAGGGGACCGAAGAGCATCGTCTGCGGACCCCGCTCGGCCATGACCTCGATGGGGATACAGCCTTCGAAGTACGGGATCTTTTCGAAGTCCTTGGGCTGCACCTTCTCGGCGGCCAGCAACGCCTGATAAAACGCGTGATAGGTCGCCTCGTCAAAGGGGCAATTCAAATAGTCGTCGCCCCCCTTGTCGTACCGCGAGGCGCGGAAGACCACCTCCATGTTGATGGAGTCCGCATCGATGATCGGGGAAATCGCGTCAAAAAAGTACAAGTGCTTGTGGTGCGTCAGGCGGCTGATCGCCTGAGACAACCGATCCGAGGTGAGGGGCCCGGTCGCGACGATACAGACGGCGTCGTCCGGGATGTCTGTGACCTCTTCCCTCAGGATCCTGACGTTGGGATGGCCTTCCAATTCCCGCGTGATCTGCTGGGCAAACTGTTCGCGGTCCACGGCAAGGGCGGAGCCAGCCGGCACCCGCGCCTGTTCGGCCGCCCGGATGATCAAGGACCCCAGCCGCCGCATCTCCTCTTTCAAGATGCCCGGCGCGCTCAGGATTTCCGAGGAGCCCAGCGAATTGGAGCAGACCAGTTCGGCGAGCAGCCCGGTCTTATGAGCCTTGGTCGGCTCTTTCGGCCGCATCTCATAGAGGGTGACCTTGACTCCCCGGTTAGCCGCCTGCCAGGCGGCTTCGGAGCCAGCAAGTCCCCCGCCGATAATGAGAATATCGTCTCGCATGGAAGTGGAAGGTATGAGAAGCGCGTATGCGGGCTTTGCATTCTACGAATGGGATTTCATTGCTGTCAAGGCGCGGTCCGTCGTCATTGGAGCAGCTCATGCGCACGGGTCATCGACTTCAACGGAATGCGCTGATCGGAGCCAGCCACAGGACCTCTCCGATGACCGACGCCTCACATTGACTGACCCTGGGCCCCATGCTAGAGTCGGCCCCTGGTTGGGCGATTAGCTCAGTGGGAGAGCGCTTCCTTCACACGGAAGAGGCCACTGGTTCGATACCAGTATCGCCCACCATCACTTCTCCATGTTCTCTGTTCTCTCCCCTTCTGATCAATCTGTCCGAAACATGCCGTATTCCGGCTACTTCCTAGACAGGTCGGGGTTGGTGAGCTAAACTTTCTCCTGTGCGCCGGGGTCCATCTCCCGGCCTGGACGATGACCGACCATTGCTAACGAGGTGACCCATGTGTAATCAGGCAAGGTTCTTGGCCGGTGCCATCTTTTCATTGGGGCTGGTGGTTTCAAGCTGCTCAAGCGTGCCATACGACGGAACGTCGGGCATGATGGATCCCAACGTTCGGACCAGCATCTATTCCACCCTCGACAGCACGGCCTTGGTCTATACGAATCCTGCCGCCGGAGCGCCTGCGGACGATAACCCATGGCGATGGGCAGGTTTTGTGATGCATCCGATAGGAGTGGGGCTCGACTATGTGGTGAATCGGCCGCTGTATTCGATCAGCTCAACCTTCCCGCGAGCGACCGGTTATACCAACGAAGATGCCATGCTGGATGCGTACAGACAGCGCTGATTGCTCCTGACCTGCTTCTTGTTGCGTTTCGGTCTTCACACGCCCACCCTTTTCTCTGCATAATGGGTCCATCCCGGCAGGAGCACCTCCCGCCGGGATTGCTATGTTCAGTTCCCTCCATCATTCATCTGCCGGCCGGCGTTCGGCATGGAAGGCCGCACGGCCCGCCACCAGGCTCGACCGGTATGCCATAGTCGCCAGCCTCTGTTGGCTGACGGCCTGTGCGGCGCCCGATCCTCGCCCACAGCTTCCTCCATCCGCAAGCGATTTGGTGCTCATGAAATCGGCTCGCCTCTGCGACCCACAAGCCACTTTTATGCAATCCCATGTGACCGGACATCAGGAGATTCCCTGGGGAGCCGGTCGCGAGTTCCGAATCAATGAAACCCAGAGCGAGTCAGGAAGCGAGGAGGCGTGGTTTTTTGATCAGGACGGCACCCTGGTCGGAGCCCTCTTTGTCTATCCGGCCGGGCTCGACTTGAAGCCCTATCCGGTCCTCCGCGAGACGTTGTCGCAGCTCCGGCCGGTGCTGAACTTTTATCTGTCCGTTCCGAAGTTGCCGAGCAAGGCCCGGATGGATACCAGTTCGCTCTACCAGACGGGCGACGAAAAGACGACCGCCCAATATCTCGTCACCGGTACGCGCGACCAGCCCATCTTGTTGACGGCTTCCTTCACCATCGACCCCTACGTGTCCTTGTTCTCTCCCTATCGCAGGGAATTCCTGGATCGCGTCCGCGGCGCTGAGAGCAAAAAAACCGGACAAGGGTCGGTCGATCAGGAACCCTTTGCGTCCTTGCAGCAGTTCGCGCGCGGCGAGGCGGCCCAACTCGCCTATTGCGGAACGCGCCATGCCGACGTGGCGGCCGATGCGTATCAGAAGGCGATCAACAGCGGATTCTCCAACAAGGTGCGGCTCGCGGAAGCCTATCACAAGCTGGGCTTGGCTCTGGAGGCGCAAGGCGCCTCCGAGAAGGCCAAGGCGGCGATGCAGCAGTCGTTGGCGATCAGACCCAACGTGCCCGAGGTGCTGAACAATCTCGGCACGATCTATCGGCAACTGGGGGACCGGGACCAGGCGATCGCCTCATTCGAGAAAGCCGTCACGCTCCGGCCCAACTACCCGCTGGCTCGCTTCAATCTGGCTGAATCCTATGAACCGACCAACCGAAGGTTGGCCATTTCCGAGTATGAAACCTACTTAGCGCTGGTCGAAGGGAATCCGGATGAGGCTGAGCGCGCGGCCCGCGTGAAAGAGCGGGTCAAGAATCTGCAGCGGTAATTCTCTTGAGTCGGCAGGGCGCGGTCCTAACGTCTTGAGGGGCGGGGAGGGAAGACTACCGTCGTCCGTTCTCCTGCTCTTCCTGGCGTGTCTTGCACTCGATGCAGAGCGTGGTCACCGGACGGGCCTTGAGACGGGGGAATGGGATCTCTTCTCCGCACACTTCGCAGATGCCATAGGTTCCGGCGGCGATCCGACTGAGCGCTTCGTCGATTTTCTTGATCAGCTTGCGCTCCCGTTCCCGAATGCGCATGGCAAAATGCTGATCGGCTTCGGCGGTCGCTTGATCGCTCACGTCGGGAAAGGCCGGGGTCTTGGACTGCTGGACGAACCCGACGCCGGCCTCCTCCAGCAACTCGGCCCGCTGCCGTTCCAACTCGTGACGGATCTCTTGCAGTTGGGCGTCTCGGGTCGATGTTGGTGAAGAATTCGCCGCTTGGGACCCGCGAGAGGAACGGTCCTGGAGCGCCGGCTGGCGGGACAAGGATGCCCGGCGGGAGGGCGCGGATTTGGTTCGTTCGGAGTCCCGCCTCAGCATGGCGTTATCATAGCAACGTGCAGGTTCTGAGATCAATGCACCGGATGAGGTTGGTCGCGCGCTAGAGGTCTCGGCGACCTTCCAAGGATTTGATCAACGTCACTTCATCCGCATACTCGATATCCATGCCAACTGGGATGCCGTAGGCGATCCTCGACGTCCGAATTCCCAGGGGTTTGATCAGTTTGGTCAGATACAGAGCCGTGGCCTCCCCCTCAATCGTGGGGTTGGTGGCGATAATGACCTCCTGGACGCCCCCTCTCTGCAGCCGGTCCATCAGTTCCTGCGCCTTGATATCCGACGGTCCTACGCCATCCAAGGGCGAGAGCGCGCCCAGCAGAACATGGTACAGGCCGTGGTAACTGCGGGTCCGTTCGATCGCATAGAGGGTGCTGGGTTCCTCCACGACGACGATGCGTGTTCGGTCTCGCTTGGGATCCACACAGAGGTCGCACAGGTCGCCCTCGGCGATGTTGCGGCAATCGTTGCAGAAACTGAGTCCATCCTTGACGGCCTTGATGGCGTCCGCCAGTCGAAGCGCGTCGTCCCGTTCGGCCTTGAGCAGGTGAAACGCCAGCCGCTGCGCCGTCTTTTGGCCGATTCCGGGCAACCGCACCAATTCCTGAATCAGCCCCCCCAACAATCCCCGCCGATCTCCCGTAAGCACCGCCGCCATGGCCGTCCCTCTTGAGCTTAGAGCAGGCCGGGGATATTCAATCCGCCGGTGAGCGATTTGAGTTCGTTGGCCATCATCTCTCGGGCGTTGCGAAGGGCCTCGTTCGTGGCGGCGACCGTCAAGTCCTGGAGCATCTCGACGTCGCCGGACTTGACGACCTCGGGATCGATCTTCACGGACACCACCTGCATGCCGCCGGTAACCGTGACCGTGACGATCCCGCCGCCAGCCGTCCCGGTGACTTGTTTGGACGCCGCTTCTTCCTGGATCTTCGTCATTTGCTCCTGCATCGCTTGCGCCTGCTTCATCAAGCTGGCCATGTTGCCGAACGGGTTCTTGCTCATACCTGGGCCTCCTTCTCAACACCGAGTCGTCTCACTTCGACTACATCCGCTCCGAACAGGGCAAGGGCCTCCTTTACGAGCGGATGCGCGCG
>DATIBM010000290.1:0-14007 GCA_035457545.1 Nitrospiraceae bacterium | reverse complement strand
CTTGTGGATCTTCTCCACCGTATGTTCGAGAATCGGCAGAATCACGCTCAGGTTGTCTTTCGCTCCCCGTGGACTCCCCGGCAGATTGACGATCAATGCGCCGCCCCGGATGCCCGCGGTTCCCCGCGACAGCATGGCAGTCTTCACTTTTTTGACGCTCTCCTGCCGCATCGCCTCGCCGATTCCGGGTATTTCCTTGTCGACGACGTCCCTGGTGGCTTCCGGCGCCCAGTCTGTGGGACGGACGCCCGTTCCTCCGATCGTGAGAATCACGTCGGCTTGCCCGGCGTCCGCGAGCGAGGCCAGCCGCTCGGCGACCGCTCGCCGGTCGTCCGGGACGACCTCGTAGACTGCCAGCCTGCCAGGAATCTCTCCCACCATCTGTTCCAACGCGGCGCGACCCCTATCCCCTTCGCTCCCGGTGGCGATCTTGCTGCTGACCACGATCACAGCGACCTGAAGCATAGGATCATGAGATCACGAACGGCCGACGCCGCTGGGAACGGCCACATACTCGTCTTCCGGCTTTCCACCCGGTCGGGCCAGCTTCGGTCCGGCTTGCCCTTGGGCTGGGGCCGGCACTCCTCCGGCCTGCTCCTTCTCCTGTTCCGCCTCCATCCGTTTCTTCTTGTTGAAGAAGCCGGCGCTGATGATCCCGACCTCATAGAAGACATACATCGGGACCGCCATCAGACATTGGTTGAAGGGATCCGGCGTGGGAGTCAGGATCGCGGCAAAAATGAAGGCGGCCAGAAACGCCCATTTGCGGTAGCGTTTCAGAAATGGCGCATCGACCCATCCCAGCTTCGCCATCAGCGTGATGGCGAGCGGCACCTCGAAAATCATGCCGAACACCAGCAGGAACCAGAGGGCAAACCCCACGTACTGGGCAATCGACAGTTGCGGAATGAACCCGGCGTTCACGCCGTAGGAGATCAGGAAGTTCAATGCAAACGGCAGCACGAAGAAAAAGGAAAACAGGACTCCCGCATAGAACGCAAGCGAACTCAGCAGCACGAAGGGGCCCACGAAGCGCCGCTCCTGCACATGCAGGCCGGGCACGGTGAACTGCCACAACTCGAAGAGGATGTACGGCGCCGCCAGGACGACCGCGAAGAGCCCGGCCACCTTGACGTTCTGCCAGAGCGCCTCCGCCGGGGCAAGAAAGACGAACGGGACAGCCGGCAGATCAGTAGGGATCCACTCCAGCGTCCGAGGCACGAACATGTTCTGAAGCGGCACCCGGATCCACTTCACCAGCGTATCCGCGTAAAAGAAGGTGACCACGAACACGACGCCGGTCACCAGCACGGCCCGGGTCAGCCGCGCCTGGAGCTCCACCAGGTGCTCCATGACCGGCATCTTCTTGTCTTCCAGCGGGCGGAAGACCTTATCCTGAAGCCACTCCCACGCCTTGGAGGGCTTTTTTTCCCGTCCGTTGTCTTGCGCCATGGCGGCTACATGCCACTTCCCCGGGAGACCAAGGCCGCGCTCACTTGGGATTCACCGCGACGAAGAGCGTGTTCCCCTGCCGGCTCAACAACAGGACGACCGGCTCGTCCTTCTTGACCTTGGCCGACGCCTTGCTATAGTCCTCCACGGTTTTGATGGGCTCCCGGTTCACCTCCTGGATCACGTCGCCCCGCTGCAAGCCCGCCGCTTCCGCCGCGGTCCCCGACTCGACCGAGCTGATCAATACCCCGGCGGTCTTCGCCGGAAGATTGAACTGGCTAAGCATGGCGGCATCAAGCGGCTGCACGCGCAGCGCCGCCAGCACGTTGTCGGGCAGTTTGGCAGGCTCGGGGGCCGCCGGCGGCCCTGGCTCCCGCCGCGCCAACATCTCATCGGAGGGCCGCTCGGCCACCTTCACGTTGAGCACCTGTTCCTTCCCGTCCCGCAAAATCTTGATCTCGGCATCCTTCCCCACGATTGTGCGGGCGACCAGGTTTCGGAGCTGGCTCACGCTCTGCACTTCTTTCCCGTTGAACGAGACCACGACATCCCCGCGCTTGATCCCGGCCGCAAAGGACGGACCGTTCTCGTTGACGTCGCTGATCAACACCCCTTTCCGGTTTTCCGGAATCTTGAACGACTTGGCCAACGCCGGGGTGATTTCCTGAATCGCGACCCCCATCCAGCCCCGCACGACCTTGCCGGTGCGGGCCAAACTGTCCACGATATCGACGGCGATCGTGCTGGGGATGGCGAACCCGATTCCCTCGGAGCCGCCGGTGCGGGAGAAGATCGCCGTGTTGATGCCGATCAACTCGCCGTCCATGTTCACCAGGGCGCCCCCGGAGTTGCCCGGGTTGATCGCCGCATCCGTCTGGATGAAATCCTCATAGTCGGCGATGCCGACGTTGCCGCGGCCCAGCGCGCTGATGATGCCCAGCGTGACCGTGCTGCTCAGCCCGAAGGGGCTCCCGACCGCAAGCACGACGTCTCCGACCTGCAGCTTGTCATAGTCCGCCCATTTCAGCGGACTCGGCAGATTCGGCGCGTCGATCTTGATGACCGCCAGATCGGACTTGGGGTCCGTCCCCACGACCTTCCCCGGGAATTCACGCTTATCGCTCAGCGTGACCGTAATCTGGGAGGCATTCTCCACCACATGGTTGTTCGTGACGATATGGCCGGCCGTATCGATGATGACGCCGGACCCCGCGCTCTGCTCCGGCCGGCCGTGAGGGCCTGGGATCGGAGGACCAGGCGGTTCCATGCCCGGCGGCTCTTCCCCGGGCGGCCCCCCGGGAGGCCCGCCGAACGGACCCGGTGGGATTTGCCGGCGACCCTCCCGTCGCCCTTCCCCACCCGTCACCGCAATGTTGACGACCGCCGGCGTCACCCTTTTGACGATTTCGGAGAACCCCTGGGAGAACGCGGCGGGCACGGCAGCTTGTCCGGCCGGAACCCCGATGGTTCCGAGGCCCGTCGTCAGCGCAAGACCCGCCATGGCCACCCCGCCAACCCACCATCCGACTGTTCCCCTTGATTCCGTCCGTCCAATCTTCATTGGTCCTCCCATGACATGTAACCGCTCGCCTCACAGCGAGACGTCTGACCAGACTCAGGGCTCGCCCACCCATGGACGAGCAGATCCATCGAGTGTGGTGTGAAATCAACGCATTCTACAACAAGAGAAAAGTCCTCTTCAAAGAGGAAAAGTCCCCTCAAGGATTCGGCTCACGGTCGAGACAAGCCCAACCTGTGCGAAGGCGCGCCGGTCGCGGGCACGCGCCGGAATCGCGATCCGGCTTCTCTTTCCACAGAGTGTGATGGAGGAAGCGATCGAGACGGTGGGGTGCGCGGCATCGGATCTTTTTCCAAACGCCGCGATATCGGGCACTTGTCCGAGTCTGGCTCTAACCCGGGGCGAGAATCGGCTCGGAGGGGAGGAGGCCGCCGGTTCCGCTCAGCACGAGCCGCACACTCCGTTTGGAGCGGCAGGAGGGTTCTGAACCGAGGGCATGAAGATCCGCGCGAAGGTCAGACCTTGACCAAGGTGCCATGCGGTCCCATGGGCATTCGGGCCAAACGTTCGGGAGGCAGGACCGCCGGGGACGACAGCGTCCGTGAGCCGGGCAAGGACGATTGCTGCATGAGCAGCGTGCGGGAATAGAGGGCCGCGGCCTGGCTGCGCCGGCAAATGTTCAACTTCTTGTACATGCTCACGAGGTAGTTCTTGACCGTCTTGTCGCTGAGCTTCATCTCCCGCGCGATCTCTTTATTGGTGAGTCCCTGGGCCACCAACGGCAACAGCCGCCGCTCCTGGGCCGACAAGGGGGTGCGCCGACGCCCGGAATCCCTGGTTTCGCGAATCATGCCAAACAGGGTGCCGGTCAGCCGTGGATCGATGATGCTGTCGCCGGACGCGACGATCCGCACCGCACGGACCAATTCTTCGGACGAGATATGCTTCAACAGACAGCCGTGAATGCCCGCCCGCACGATGGCCGCCAAAGTCGCTTCCTCGAACGCATGGGCAAAGAACAGGACCCTCGTTCCCGGATGGCGGGCCAACGTGTCATTCACCTCGTCAAGCAAGCCCGCGTTGGACAACGAGATGTCCATGATGATGACATCCGGATGGAGCCGCGCGAGCTTCGGAACGGCCTCCTCCCAACTGACCGCCTCATCCGCCACGAGCAGGTCCGGATGCCGGTCCAAGACGCTGCGCATGCCGATCCGTTCAAGTTCCAACGGATTGACGATCAACACCTTAATCCGTTTCAGCCCGCCGCTCGCACCGTCATCTGTCGGGACATTATGAAGACGTGTTCGCATATAGCTCCCTTCTCCATTCCTTAAACCCATCCTGTAAAGCACGTGCCGTGCCACAAGACCATTCGACCTCCCCGGAATTGTCTTTTAAGGATGACTTCATAAGCCGTTGATATACCAACCACGATGAAGAGGTCTCGACGGCCGCGATCTTCTGCTCTGATCGAATCGCATGGTGCATCTGGACCAGACACCCTCCCACTATGGTTCGGCGACCATGGTGCCGGGCCCCTACTCATGAGGCACTCACGCGCCCATCCCGCCCATGTACTGACGACGGACAGAACCTTGTCACGGCTTGGGCGCCCGCAGCCCCCAACGCTGGAGTTTCAGATAGAGCGCTTTATAATCGATCCGCAGCCGACGGGCGGTTTCGGCCTTATTCCACCCGGTGTCTTCCAACACCTGCATCACGGCGGCCCGCTGCGCCTCCTCCGCCGCATAGCGCCCGATTTCAGCCAACGAGAGGTCGCCGATCGGCTGACGGCCTCGTCCGGTGAGCCGTTCTCCCGAGTCGCCCGACGGTTCGCCGGCCTGGGCCCGCCCACGAACCGCCGCGGGAAGATGCGGCGGGCGAATGATCCGGTCGGCCAGTATCACCGCGGCGCGGATCGAATTTTCCAGCTCACGGACATTGCCGGGCCACCGATGTTGCTCCAGCAATCGCAAGGCGTCCGTCGCAATACCCTGCACCCTCGTCTTGTATGTCCGGTTGGCCTCCATCAGAAACACGTGGGCCAGCAGCGGAATGTCCTCCGTCCTCTCTCGGAGGGGAGGCACCCGGATCGTCACGGTGTTCAGGCGAAAGTACAGGTCTCGTCGGAACGTCCCTTGTTCCACCATGTCGTCGAGGTTGGCGTTGGTCGCGGCCAGAATCCGGACATCGGCCTGGACGGTGTGCCGTCCGCCGAGCCGGTCGAACTCCTTGAATTGCAGCACCCGGAGGAATTTGGCTTGAACGGCCAGCGGCAGGTTGCCCACTTCGTCGAGCAGCAGCGTCCCGCCGTCGGCCCGCTCGATCCGTCCGGGCCTGGCCTGCGTGGCGCCGGTGAAGGCGCCGGCTTCATGGCCGAACAGTTCCGATTCGACCAGATCCTGGGGAATGGCCCCGCAGTCCAGCGGCAAAAACGGCGCGTGGCGCCTGGTGCTCAATCCGTGCAAGACCCGCGCAACCAATTCCTTTCCCGTCCCGCTCTCTCCGAGAATCAGCACCGGCACGTCGTACGATGACACCCGCTTGATGTGCTCGATCATCTCGAGAATGGCCGGACTCATCCCGACGATGGCGCTCAGCGCGAACGGTTTTACCCCGTCTCCCGACAAGGTCTCCACCTCGTGGGTCAGTTCCTGGAGACGGAGACAGTTGCGGATCGTGATGCCCAATTTCGGAAGGGTCACCGGCTTGGTGATATAGTCAAAGGCGCCGGCCTGCACCGCTTCTTCGGCGTCTTTCTGACTCACAAAGCCCGACAGCATGATCACCCGATAGGGCCCCAGCTCAGGCAGCAGTTGCGACTTGAGCAAATCGAGCCCCGTCCCGTCGGACAGGCGCATGTCGAGAATCACAAGGTCTGGATGGTCGCGGCGGACGATGGCGGCCGCCGCCTGCGCGCTGTTGGCGGTGGCGGGCTCATACCCCTCTTCCTTCAGGTAGCCTTCGAGCATTCCCAAAATATGGGGATCGTCATCGACCACCAGGATGCGGGCGGCGGTTGTCGGCATCAGCTAGGACTCCTCATCGTGAGCGCGTCCGCGCCTCCTGGCCCCGCCGCTCGCGGACGGTTCGGAGCAGGGTGGGTTCAGACCGGGCCTTTGCAAGGCGGGCAGCCGGACGGTGAAACTGGCGCCCTCCCCCGGGCGGCTCTCGCAGACGATCGTGCCGCAGAGTTCGGAGACGATGCGATAACAGATAGCCAATCCGAGGCCCGTGCCTTCCCCCACCGGCTTCGTCGTATAGAACGGATCGAAAATATGCGGGACATGCTCGGCGGGAATGCCGGTGCCGTTATCCTGGACGCGGCAGACCACGACGCGGGCCCCCTGATGCTCTTCTTCCGAGAGGCTGACGCGAATGACGCCCCTGCCGCCGACCGGATCGATGGCCTGCCGCGCGTTGGTGAGCAGATTGAGCAGGACTTGCAACATCGATTGCGGATCGGCGGACACCGCCGGCAGATCGCGCTCGAACTCCGTCTCCACGCGGATCTGGCGCGACCGCAAGTCCGCCCGGACCAAGAGCAGCGCCTGACGCACAATGGTTTCCAGGTAGCAGTGCTCCCGGCGCCCCGTGGAGGAATGGGCGCTGCTCAAGAAATGGTTCACGATGGTCGTGGCGCGTGCCGCGGCCTCCTGCGCGGCGCTCAATTCCTGGCGCAAGGCCTTCAACTGCCCCTTTTCGAGTTTGCGTTCGATCAGATGCAAATGCCCGGTGATCACAAACAGCGGGTTGTTCAGTTCGTGCGCCACGCCCGCCACGATGGTGCCCAAGGTCGCCAGCCGATCGGCATGGCGGAGGCGTCGCTCCAGCAACTTTCGTTCGGTCACGTCCGTCAGCAGGCCCAGGTACCCGATCGGCCTCCCCTCGCTGTCCGTGAGCGCCCGCACCCAACAGGCCAACTCCAACACCTTGCCGTCCCGCCGTTTGCCGACCATGTGCACATCCCTGACCGCCTCTTCCCTTGCCGCCTCCTCCCAGATCGCGCGCGATTCCTGTTCCATGCTGGCGGGCACGAAGGGCAGCGGACGGCCGACGGCCTCTTCCGCGCTCCATCCGAACATCGCCTCCGCCGCCAGATTCCACGACGCCACCTTGCCGTCGTTGTCGCGGACGATGATCGCAAGCGGCGAGGCATCCACCAGCGTCTGCAGCAGTTGGGTCGTCGCCTTGAGCGCCTGCTCCGCCTTCTTCTGCTCGGTGATATCCCGCGCGATGCCGACCAGCAACGTCACCGTTCCGCGATCGTCGGTCGCCCGTTGGCCGCGATCGTGAATCCAGCGCTCCGTTCGATCCGGCCTGACGATGCGATATTCCACGTCGTACGACGGCGCCCCGGCCATCCACCGCTCGAACGCCTGCGCCGCCCGGTCGCGATCGTTCGGATGGACCACGGACAGCCAATGGCGCGGGTCGCGATAATGCTCCGCGACCGGGCAACCCCACAGCCGCTCGAACGCATCATTGATATAGACGAGCCTGAGCGGATCCGGATTCATGATCCAAAACACATCATTGACCGTGTCGGCGAACGTCCGGAACCGCGCTTCGCTCGCGCGCAGCGCCTGTTCGGCCCGCTGGCGCTCCAGTTCGGCGGCGGCGCGGCTGGCAAAGATCGCCAACAGCGATCGGGCTTCTTCTCGCCGGAACAATGGGGTGCATTTCATCACAGCCAGGACCCCCAGAGGGAGGCCGCTGCTGTCGTCGAGCGGCGCGCCGACGTAGCTTTCCACTTCGAATCGGACGAGCAGAGGATCGTCCGGGAACTGTTCGTTGACCCGCTGATCGTACATCCGCACCGATTGCCCGATGACGGTCTCGGACGGCGAGCCGTTCAAGGGATAATCGAAGTTGGGCAACCGTTGCCCTCGCCCGAAGACCGCGATCGTCCGGATGACAGCCGGATTGGTCGGATGCGGAGTGGCGACAAAGGCATACTCGGCGTCCAACGACGTACAGAGGTGTTCCACCAGCGAATGGAAGAACGCGTCGCCCGTGGTGGCGGACACGCCCTTGGCTACTTGGAGCAACCGTTCCTCCGCCCGCTTTCGGTCGGTGATATCGGTCAGGATGCCGTTCCAGATGATGCTCCCGTCCGGGCGGAGCGGCTCCGGAATCGAATCCCCTCGGAGCCATTTGATCGAGCCATCGTCCAACCGCACACGGAATTCATGCCCCCAGGGAGACAACCGTTCCGCGGACTGTAGGATGGACGATTGGAGCGGACCCAGATCCTCGGGCAGCCCAAGCCTCCAAGCCTGTCGCACATCGTGCATGACCACGCCGGCCTCCACTCCCAGAATCTCCTTGACGCCGCGGCTCATGAACAGGAAGCGATCGGTCCCGTCCGGATTCAATTGGTATTGGTAGACCGCGCCGGGAATGGCGTCCGTGATCCGTTGCAGCCGCAGTTCTGTCTCGCGCAGCGCCTCTTCCGCCTTCCGTCGCAAGGTGATGTCGCGGGCAATGCCCAGAATCCCGATGACGGTCCCATTCTCATGATGGACCCCTCCCGCGCACTCGACCGACAGCCACTGCCCGTCCTGCCTCCGCAGGCGCAGTTCCACCCGGTTGTCCTTGACGCCGGATAAGATGTCTTCCAAGGAGCGGACCGCCCGCTCACGGTCGTCCGGATGGACCAGCTCGGCAAACGGCTGTCCGAGCCAGTCCTGTCGCGACCAGCCGGTTCGCGTTTCAAACGCGGGATTGAGGGACAGGATCCGGCCGGCCGGCGACAGCAGGTAGACGATGTCTCTGAGGTTGTCGACCAACGAGCGGTACTGGGCTTCGCTGTGCCGCAAAGCCTCTTCCGCACGCGCGCGGTCGGTCAGGTCGTGACAGGTGCAGATGTACCCGTCGCATTCGCCGGCAACATTCACCACGCTTGACAGCGAGACTTCGACCGGAAACTGCGAGCCGTCCCGGCGCCTGCCCGCGACCTTGCCGCGCCATCGCCCCTCCCGCAGCAGGATGGGAAAGAACTCCTGCTCATAGTCGGCCACCCTTTCGGGCGGGGTGATGTCCTTCCAGGTCTTGCCGATCAACTCCCCCTGCTCATACCCGTACAGCTCGGCATGCGCGCGGTTCATATAGGTATAGGTGCCGGTCTTGTCCAGCAGAGCCATCCCTTCCATCGCAGCGTCGATCGCCCGCCTCAGCACCGGGTTCGCCTCTTCCACGAGCTTCCGCGAGGTGACGTCCACGGTCGTCCCGACCAGCTTGACCGCGCGACCGTCGCCGTTCCGGGTGGCCGAGCCCCGAACGTGCGTGCAGACGATCGATCCGTCCTTGTGAAGCATCCGCAGCAGACATTCATAGTCGTCCGTCCGGCGATCGATGATCGCGACGGTGGCGTCCATGGCCAGCCGCCGGTCTTCGGGATGGATGAGGTTGAACCAGGTCAGGGCATTCTCGCCGAGCTCATCCGTTCCGTAGCCGAACAGCGCCTTGAGGTTGGGATCTCCCTGGTATCGGCCGGTAAGAAAGTCGTATTCCCAGACTCCGACCCGTCCCGCTGCGGTGGCCCGCGCGTACCGCTCTTCACTGTCGCGGAGCAACTGGTCGGCCCGCTTGCGCTCGCTGATGTCCCGCACCGCGCTCAGCATGACCGGCTCGCCCCGATGGCGGAACGGCGACGTTCGGACTTCAACGGGAAAGAGGGTGCCGTCCTTTCTTCGATCCACGCATTCCGAGTCGAAGGTGCGCCCTTCCGCCGCCGCGGCCGCCGCTTGCTCGACGTGCGCATAAGAATCAGCGTGGACAAGGCGCCGGCACGACAGGCCAAGAAACTCCTCCCTCGAATACCCGTAAAGGGTCAAGGCCGCGGGATTGGCGTCCCGGATGATCCCGTCGTAGCTGATCACCAGCAAGGCGTCCGGCGCGGACTCGAAAAGGCTCCGGTATTGTTCTTCGCTTTCGCGCACCGCCTCTTGGGCGCACCATTGAGCGGTGAGCACCTCGGTAAACATGACCAGGCCGGCGACCGCTCCCTCTTCGCCGTACCAGGGCCGGATTTCCCAACGGATCCAGTCCCGGCTGCCGTCCTTGCGGAGGAACGGCTCGCCGTCGCAGCGTTCGACGGCGCCCGCGAGGCAGCGCTGATGGACCTCCAGCCAGCCGGGCATGGACCGGATTTCCGGAAACACGTCATAGTGGTGCTCCCCGATGATGTGGCGATCACCCAACCGATAATCCTCCAGCCAGCGCCGGCTCACGGCCAGATATCGCAACTCCGTATCCAGAATCGCCACGGCGGCCGGGGTATGGTTTACGAACGACAACAGGGCCGTCCGCCCGGACGCCGCCAGATCAAGACTGAGTGGGCGCATTATGCAACTCCTGCTCGCCCGGCGGATCGCTCCTTCATGGCCGACCCGCCGCTCCTCACGAACAGCTTTCTTGAACCAGCCGGTTTGCCATGCTCACGGCAGGGGCAGGAGGAAGCATCATCGACGCCCCTCCCGCCCGGCCCGCATGCCCGCTGATCGCAGTCGCGCGACCACCCGTCAGGAAGACAGCCGTGGGTGAGCCGTAACCGCGCTTTTGGCCATGGCCGCCCCCATCGGAATGCTGAGCGCCCCTTCCCAATCCATGTCGGCCGGGACCAGGCGACGCGCCTCCGCGCTCTCAGCCCGAGACAGCGCCAACACGATGTTCTTGCCGCCGAAACCGAAGCTGTTGATGAGCGCCCGCTGGATCGCGACCGGCCGGCCGTGGCCCGGCACATAATCCAGATCGCAATCGGGGTCCGGCTCGGTCAAGTTCAACGTCGGCGGCACAAACTGATATTCCAGAGACAGCACGGTGCTGATCACTTGAAAGGCGCCGCTGGCGGCAAACGCATGGCCCAAGGCGCCCTTGAGGGAACTCACGGGCACCCGGTACGCATGCGCGCCCATCGCCTGCTTGATCGCCTTCGTTTCGATGGCGTCCAGTTCCACGCTGCCGAGTCCGCAGGCGTTGACATACTCCACCTCCTCGGGAAACCAGTGGGCGGCCATGAGCGCCTGCTCGATCGCGCGCTGCTGCTCTTCTCCGGACTCCATGGGCTTGGCCATCGAATGGGCGTCGCAGGTAAAGGCCCAGCCTTCGAGCTCGGCGTAGATATGGGCGCCGCGACGGACCGCATGCTCGTATTCTTCGAGCACCACGCAGCCGGCCCCTTCGCCCATGACGATGCCCGATCGGGTCCGGTCGAACGGACGCGGCAGGTTCCGCACCGATCCCTGATGATCCGGGGCCAGGGTCCGCCCCGCCTCCATGGCCGACAGGATGGTCGGGTGCAACGGAGCTTCGGCTCCGCCCGCAATGACCAGGTCCACGTCGCGCGAACGAATCAGGTCGTAGGCCCGGCCGATGGCGTTCGCCGTGGAGGAGCAGCCGATCGAATAGGTTTCGCACTCTCCGTGGACGCCGAGCGCGATGGCCACTTCGGCGGAGACCGCATTGGGGAACGTGGCGGTCATGGTGAAGGGGTGGAGATGTTGCTTGCGCAACATGCAATCGTGCGCGGCAAAGGCCTCCCGGAGGCCGCCCACGGACGTGCCGAAGCTGATCGCCATCCCGGAGCGGTCCTCGGCATCCAGGTCAAGATCCGCGTCGCGCACGGCCATCAAGGCCGACGCCACCGCAAAATGCGACACCCGGCCCATGCGCCGGGCCTGCTTGGGCGGGATGAAGTCCGTGGCGTCGAAGTCCCGCACCTCTCCCGCCAGACAGGACTTGAACGAGGAGGTTTCGAAGGATTCGATCGGCCGGATGCCCGATTCCCCTCGGCAGAGCAAATGCCAAAACGTCTTGAGATCACAGCCCAACGGAGACACGACACCCAACCCCGTAATCACGACTCGACGCGACTGGCTCATGGCTCATCCTCCTCTGGTGAGATCCATCAAACCGACAGAGACGTTTGACCGTCCTCACTTCTGTGCCGCACCGTGCCAGACCGCCATATGTTCCCGGTGGGTCTCCCCCAAGGCGTCCTGGGGATAAAATTTCTCATAGAACCCGACGTCGACATGGTGGGCTTGAAACGCGATGACCGTCTTGAAGGCATCCACATGGGCCGGGAAACGCCCGTAGGTCCGGTAGACGTACTCGCAAAATCGAATCGCCGCTTCGACCGTGCGGGGGCTGTGCGGCTGGACCTCCTGTTCCTGCTGGCGGGGGATCCAGGGCCAGGTGGCCGGATTGGGGTAGATGCCGCTGGCGCCGAACTTGGAGTAGACGAGATTCCGCACGGCGACTTCCATGGAGGGCGCGAACGGCGGGCAGGGGCCTTCCCAGACGTCGGGGATGCCGACAGGGTTGGATCGCGCTCCGGGCACCAAGGACGGCGCAAACAAGAATCCGAGGCCGGGATAGATTTCCGGCTCCCACCCCAGCAGATGACGTCCGCTCCCGACGCTCTGAATGCCACCGCCCAACCCGATCGCCTGCTCCATCAGAAACATGTTCTGGCAGACCGCTCCCTGTTCCTGAAGCGCCGTGTCGCTGATCGCCGCGTCGAGGTCGCGCAGCGTCATCATCCGCCGCGCGCCGGGATCGTCGTGGAGATGGCCGCCTCGGCTTCTTCGGAATTCATCCAGGCCGCAGCCGGCGTTGCCGTTGTCCGTATCCACGATGAAATACCCGTATTCCTCGCTCAGCAGCACGAGCAGCAAGTTCATATAGACCCGCGCCACCTCGGTCACCGGCACGATGAACTGCGTGCCCGGGCGGTTGGCGTACCATTGGTTGAAGGACAGCATGAACGGCAATTGTCGGGGGATGTCCAAGCGGCTTGCTTGGAGGCGCACGAGGTTCGGGCCCGCGCCGCTGTTCGGATGCGGCACGCCCGCCACGTAGAACACCCCGTCGTCGTTCGACAGGAAGAGCCTCGTCGTATTGGCCGCACAGGCGCTGGGGACCGTGCGCCCGCGAAATCCCATGATGGCCATCCCTTGTCCATCTTCATAGCCGGGGCGACGGACATATTGCATGTCGGCCAGGTGCGGGCCGGTCTCTCCGACGCCGGCAAAGAGGAGGTAATGCAGCTCTTCGGCCGTCAGCGGGATCGGCGGCAACTCGCTGCGGTATCGGAGCGGGCCCGCCGGCAGTTCCATTCCGCAGCCAAAACGACGGGTCCGCCGTTGCTGGAGCAAATCAACCAACGTTCTGAGTTCGGTGGATTGCGTCGCGTGACAGGATGAGGAAACCATGGGTGCGCCTCCTTGGTGCATGAGTCTTCTCCGCTCGCGCGGCTTGGCGGGACTCTACAAAGACTGAGCCGCCCCTGTAACCTACCCACCCGGGTAGGTCGTGGAGAACGCGGGGCCGGAACATAACGGCACGCGCAGGCGAAGGGGTGACCGGAAGACGGCGAAACGCGCCGCAGGCTTGCAAGATACTGCGGGATCAGATGTGACTGCGGCTCGACAGAACCGAACGATGGGGGATTAGGATGTTGCGGCGGAATGGCAGCGCGCACGGACGGAGGGGAGCAGGAGTTCGTTGTGTTGCGACTGCCAGTTGGCGATGGCGCTCCAGCGGTTTTCCACCCCTCCCAGCTTCTCGTAGATATTCTTGAGGTGGAATTTCACGGTATTCAGGCTCACGCCCAAGATCACCGAGATCTCCCAGTTCGTTTTCCCCTCGGCGACCCAACGCATGATTTCCTCCTCGCGTTTGGTCAGGTGAGCCGGCGGGGTCTCGACCGGCGGTTGATCGGGAGTGGTTAAGGCGCGGAGGTAGGCCAGGTGAAAATGGGGAGAGATGATCTGCATGATCGCCCGCAGCTTGGGCATCGCCTTGTGGTCGAAATTGCTGAAGGCGAAATAGGTGCAGGCGCCCAGGACCCCGCGAATCCCGACCGAGAGGCAGCTCTTGATGCCGAAGTCCAGCTTAAGGCTCGTGACTTCTCTGGGCACCACGATGGCGGGCGCATCCTCGCTGGTCACGAATCCGAACCGGGTCGTTTGCATCAGTTGGATCGAGGGATCGGTCAGAAACCCGCGCGACGCATACAAATATGA
>DATIBM010000289.1:0-2792 GCA_035457545.1 Nitrospiraceae bacterium | reverse complement strand
ACCGTCTCACCATAGTGTGGTTGCTCTCTGCCGCTCATGGCAGCTGGATTCTCTGACTGGCAGGCCAGACGTCATGGCGACCAACGGTGGATATCACGAGTGCTTTTTCTTTCAAGCTATGATTGACGGCATGGATCACAGGGCGCCTTCATTTCGGCCGGCACTCGCGCTCCGCAATGCTCATGTGATGACCCTGGTCCCTCGTTATTGGCCGCGCGATACCTCCCTAATCGGGATGCCGCAGGAAGGGCGTCTGTTCGCCGTCGCACCAGACACCCAATTATATGGCTGGTGTCATTGGCAAAGAGACCGTGCCTCGTCTCCCACCGTTGTCTTGGTGCATGGGCTGGAAGGTTGTAGCGAGTCGCACTATATGCGCGGCATCGCGGCAAAAGTGTACGCGGCAGGATGTAATGTCCTCAGGATGAATCAACGAACCTGCGGCGGCACCGAGCATTTGACGCCCACGCTCTATAACAGCGGCCTCAGCGGAGACTACCGGGCGATCATCCATGAATTGGCTAACCGTGACCATCTCGAACAGATATGGTTGGTGGGCTACTCCATGGGAGGAAACCTCGTGCTCAAAGCGGCCGGCGAGCTTGGCACGACGGAACGGGCCTTCGCCGGGGCCCTGGCCGTCTGTCCCAACATCGATCCCACGCAGTGTGTGCGAGCGCTGGAGGAACGCAGAAACTGGTTCTACCATCAGCATTTTCTAGTCCGGCTCAAAGCGAGACTCCGGCGAAAAGCCGCTCTGCTGCCGGGCAAATGGGATCTCACAGGATTAGAGCGGATTACGCGCATCAGCGATTTCGACGATCGGTACACGGCGCCGGACGGAGGCTATCGGAACGCTGAAGATTATTATGATCGCGCCGGCGCGCGTCATGTCCTGAGCCGGATCGGCGTCCCGACGCTCATTATCACGGCCCAGGATGATCCCTTCATTCCTTATTCCATGTTCGCCCTGCCGCTGATACACAACCATCCGAAGATTCGTCTACTGGCCCCCCGCCACGGAGGCCACTGCGGGTTTTTTCACTGGAGCCGGAACGGCGAAGACCCGTACTGGGCTGAAAATCGCGTTGTCGACTTCTTGCAGAACCCGCAGTGACCGTGCAGGTCTGCCTCCGTGGATGGCGCCAGGCGCGACGGAGGCGTGTATCAGTTCATCAGATGGGTGCGGACTTCGTTCACGTAGGTGTCGAAGGGATCCGGCATGGGGAACGGCGGTCGGCCGCGAACTTGGAAGACGGACCAGTTGATCATGTAGGCCGGAAAGAAACGTTCCTCCGATGGAGCATGCTGTGTTTCAGCGGGAGCGCCGGCCGCCAGCAAATGCTTCACCAGTTCACTGCGGCCATAGGCGCGCGTATTCTTGGGACCCTGGTCCATGGCCAAATCAATGAGCCGGTCCGTCGTCAGTCGCGGGACACGTCCCTCCTGCATGAGGGCGGCATACAGACTCTTGTCTGGATCGAGGTTGTGGTACTCCAGATCAAGACTCTTCAGCATGGGATCGTGCCAATCCGCATGTTCCGCCTCCCGGTAGGATTCAATGAGCCAAAGCTTCGAAGCCCAATCGATTCGCCCCACCAGCTTGGTGTAGTCCCCCCGTAAATCCTGCAGGACGGCTTCCCACTGCGCCAGCACCCAATCGGTTTCATCGTCCTGTCCCTGGCAATGGGCCTTGGCGGCGGCCAGGTACTGTTCCTGGATATCGATGGCCGACATGGTTTTTCCGGATTGCAAACGGACCAGCCATTGCCGTGCCTGGTCTTGGGAAATCTCCTGCAGCGTTTCGACGGGCTCCGCAATATCTAGCGCATCGGGAGCATGGCCCGCTTCAATAAGCTGAAGCACGAGCCCGGTGGTGCCCAACTTGAGAGCGGTCGCAAACTCGGCCATGTTCGAATCGCCCAGCAACAAATGAATCCGCCGGTATTGATCCGGGTCCGCCAGCGGTTCATCGCGGGTATTGACGATGGCGCGGTTCTGCTGCACCCACTCAAAGAAGTCGTTCACAATGTGATCCGCGCGCTGCGAAATTTGAAACGGCAACTGGTCGAGGTCCGGACCATGGCCTGCACCGACCCGGTGCACGATCAATCGGTCCGTCTGAATCCAGGCATCCTGGGGGCTCGCCGCTCCGATACGCCCGGCGCCCGTGAAGATCTGCCTCGTGACGAGAAACGTGACCAGCGGAGCCAATCCGCGCCGGCTGAAGGGAAACAGCCGCGTCACCAGAAAGTTCTCATGCGATCCGAAAGTCGCATCCGTTTCATGATCGATGTTGTTCTTGATCAGCGAAACCGTGTCCCGCCACCCCAACGCGTCGATGGCCTGCTGCAAAATCTGATCACCGGCCCGGTCGGATGCCACCACATCGATGAGGCTTTCGCATTCCGGCGACGCATATTCCAGATGCCCCATATCGAGATAGATGCGGCCGGCGTTAGTTAGAAATCCGCCGTTCCCGGGTGGCTCGTCATGCCCGCGATGATGGAGATCCAGCACCCCGCGGCGCTGGACATGAAAAATATGGTCGCGCAGCTGGTGGGCAAACCAGGTCGGGGAATGATCGGGGCGGTCCTGCTGAACCAACAGGCCGTATTCTGTTTCCAGGCCGAAGATACGATTCAACATGCTAGCGGGGCAATGCGGCTTTAAGTTCCGACGGGAGCAGTCGTCCCACCTCATCGGCCGTCAAGATCCGGTATTTGGACGGACCGGGCTGATGGCGGTCCAGCACGGCACATTCGATGGTCTTGTCAGCCATGGTGTCTCGC
>DATIBM010000288.1:0-4496 GCA_035457545.1 Nitrospiraceae bacterium | reverse complement strand
AAGTTGCGCCACTTCTCCCGGAGCAAGCAGGGCCTGGGGCGTTGCGGAGGCACTCAGGAGTGTAACGATCTCGCACAGGCGCAACTGGGCGCGCTGCAATTCCTCTGGGCGATCAAGCAGGGAGCCGTCACGCTGCTTGAGTTTCTCGAACTCGCCGCGGATGTCGCGATAGTCGCGCTGCAAGTTTTTGTGCATGGAGCAGGGTTCGCAATACCATTTCGGGCTTTGGTCGGCGGAGGGGGAGAGCCGGTCATAGGGGCGTCCGAAAAAGTCCTTCCCGAGCGAAAACTTCATCAGCGGCCCCTTGTCTGTTCCACATCCGTCACACGTTGTCATCGTCGCAGTCCTTCAATCCTGCATGTTCCTCAGGAGCGTCGCTCCGGCTCGTCGTGGCAGGAGTGTACAACAGGGCTTTCCTGACTGTCCACCGCGCCGGATGCGACCGGCATTACTGTCGGTGAACATGGAGGGCGCAGCGCTTCTGAACCCGGCATGGACGGCGTATAATATGACTGGTGACAGTACGCAATATCCGGGAGGTGTCGATGATCGTCGGGATACCCAAAGAGATCAAGGACCATGAGTACCGGGTCAGCCTTACGCCGGACGGAGCCAGGACGTTGGTCGGGTTGGGCCATCGAGTGTTGGTGGAACCCTCGGCTGGGGACGGGTCGGGATTTCCGGACGAGGAGTACCGAAAGGCCGGCGCGCAGATCGCCCGCGATAAAGCCCATCTGTTCGCCGAGGCCGAGTTGATCGTCAAGGTGAAGGAGCCTCTGCTGGAAGAATGTCCCTTGTTCCGTCCCCAACAGACGCTCTTCACCTATCTCCATCTGGCCTCGCTGCCGCAACTGACCAAAGCCTTGCTTGACGCGCGCGTACTGGCCATCGCCTATGAAACGACGGCCCTGGCGGATGGCAGCCTGCCGATGCTGAAACCGATGAGCGAAATCGCCGGCCGCATGGCCGTGCAGATCGGCGCGCACTACCTGGAGGGGCTCCACGGAGGCCGGGGCCTGTTGCTCGGAGGAGTGGCTGGGGTGGCACCGGCCCATGTCGTGATTTTGGGGGCCGGCGTCGTGGGCAGCGCCGCCACGCAAATTGCCGTGGGAATGGGCGCGAGGGTGACGGTGATTAATCTGGATCTGGAGCGGCTGCGGGCGTTGGACGCCCTCTATCGCGGACGCATCGTCACGTTGGCGCCCAATCAATGGGCGATCGATCAGGCCGTGCTGGACGCCGACTTGGTGATCGGAGCCGTCTTGGTGCCGGGAGCCAAGGCGCCCAGGTTGGTCAGCCGCGCCGTGATCAGCAGGATGAGACCCGGGTCGGTCATCGTCGATGTGGCGGTCGATCAAGGCGGTTGTGTGGAAACGATCCGGCCCACCACCCACTCGGACCCGGTCTATAAGGTTGACGGCGTGCTCCATTATGGCGTCCCGAACATGCCGGGCATTGTGCCGCGAACCTCCACTTTAGCCTTGACCAACGCCACCCTGCCCTTTATAGTCCGCCTTTCCTCGGAGGGAGCGGAGCGGGCCGTCCGCTCCGATCCAGCTTTGGCCAAGGGTGTAAATCTGGCCTATGGGAAGGTCACGCACAGAGGCGTGGCGGAAGCCCACGGTCTCCGGTTCGAGCCCTTGACCTAGCCACACTCCCTCCGATAGATACATGCCTTGTCGGGGCGTAGCGCAGACTGGTAGCGCACTGCGTTCGGGACGCAGGGGTCGGAGGTTCAAATCCTCTCGCCCCGACCATACCAAGCTTGCTAGTGCCGGCGGCTCTTCAGGCGAAGCCTTCTCCATATGACGCCGCCGGAGAAACACCTCAAGCGGTTCTTCTCTGGTTGTTCTAACTTCGGTTGGACGGCGGGCTCTTCATCGCCTTATCGAACCTGCGCCCGCTGAGAAACATCTTCAGTGATTCGTTCTTGGCTAGTTTTTGCCAGCCTTCATGTGATCCGCCGGCTCATCGGGCGAAGCCCTCTCCTTTGCGCCGGCAGAGAGACACCTCAAGTGGTTTCTGGCCTTCGGTTGAGCCGCCAGTTCTTTATCGTCTTATCGAAAATGACGCTGGCGGAGAAACGCCGTAGTTTAATCGCTTCAGGTGCATGACGTCCTTCATGTGATCCGCGGCTCATCCTTGCTTGATCGTCTGTAAGGCCGGCGGAGAAACCTCTCGCGGATTGTTGGTAGATCCTGCCGCATTTCCTCCCCATGGTCGCTCTTTCGGCTCTTCTCAGTCGATGCTGATACGCACAAATCAGCAGCCTGAACCGCCTGTGCTCGCCTGTGCAGAGGGAGGTTGAGCATGGTAGCGTCTTGTGAAGAATCCGGCGGGCGGACGACGCGAGCGGGCGCAGGTGTGCGGCCGCACGATTCGCCCATTTACTTGTGTCACGAGGATGTTGTGCTAATCTGCCAGGAGCATTGACCATGAGCGAGTTGGTTCGTGCGCGTGTGCTGGTAAGCGGGATCGTCCAGGGAGTGGCGTTCCGGGCGTTTACGCAGCGTCAGGCCCTTCGCCTGAACCTTCGCGGCGGCGTTCGGAATCTGGACGACGGCCGCGTGGAGGCCATCATTGAAGGCGCGCCGAAGGACGTGGACGCGCTGATCGCGTTGCTGCGGCAGGGGCCGCCCATGGCCAGAGTCGAGAGCGTGGAGATCGAGTGGGGAGCGCCTTCCGGCACTGAGCAGACCTTTCAGATCTGGTACTAGCCCCCATGATTCACCATGACATTGACGGCGACCGCCGTTCGACCCGCTGTTCTCCCGATATGACGCGCGGAAGGTCACGGACGCTCGTGACGAATGCGGGCTAGCCGCGTGCAAAAGCGAGCACAGACATCCATGGCCATTGGAAACCGGAAGCGCGCTCGGGCCGTCGACGCCGACGAAGATGCGGGTGTGGGTGAAGAAGAAAGTCTCGACGGATCGGAGCCCTCCAAGGGACGCGGCCGAGGCGCCGGCCGCTCGGAGGGACTGGATACCGTCAAGACCTACCTCCGCGAGATCCGCAGCTCCACGTTGCTCAACTTCAAACAGGAACAGGAACTCGGCAAGCGGGTGATGGCCGGCGATGAACAGGCCCGGACCCAGATGATCGAGTCCAATCTGCGCTTGGTGATCAGCATCGGCAAGCGCTACATGAACCGCGGATTCCCCTTCGCCGACATTGTCGAAGAGGGCAATCTCGGGCTGATCAAGGCCGTCGAGAAGTTCAACTACAAGCGCGGGTTCCGCTTCAGCACCTACGCGTCCTGGTGGATTCGCCAATTCATCGAGCGGGCGATCATCAATCAATCGAAGCTCGTGCGGCTGCCCGTCCACGTCGTCGAACGGCTGAACCGGTACCTCGGAGACGTCGAAAAGATGGTCCGGGAACTCGGACGCGAACCGACGGTCGAAGAGATCTCCCTGCGCACCAAGCTGCCCAAAGAAGACGTGGAGGATCTCAAGCAGTTGATCCGGACCACCTGTTCGCTCGACAGTCCGATCAACGACCGCAGCGATACGTTCCTCCGGGACGTGATTGAAGACCCCGGGGTCGTGTCTCCGGCGGACAGCGCGGAGGGGATTCAGCGGCGGGAAGAACTCATGAACTGGGTCCGCCAACTGCCGGACAAGGAACGGATGGTCGTCATCTCGCGTTTTGGACTTGATGGAGGGGAGGCAAAAACGTTAGAAGAGATCGGCCGCGAACTGGGATTGACCCGCGAGCGGGTCCGCCAGATTGAAATGGCGGCGCTGGGGAAGATCCGGGCGGCGATGGAGCGGATGACCATCAAACAGGACGACCTCCTGTAGATCTCGATCTCGACGTGAACTATAAAGCGCTGATCCGGGAAGTCCCGGATTTTCCCAAACCTGGCATCCTGTTCTACGACATCACGACCCTCCTGAAAGACGCAGAGGCCTTTCGGGCCATCCTGGGCGATATTCAGCGCCGATTCGATCGCGATCACGTCACCAAAGTCGTCGGCATCGAGTCCCGGGGGTTTATCATGGGCGGCGCCTTGGCGGCGCAACTCAAGGCGGGGTTCGTGCCGGTCCGGCGACCGGGCAAGCTGCCGGCTGATACCTTCGAAGTGAAGTACGATCTCGAATATGGATCGAACTCGCTGGCCATCCACCGGGACGCGATCGCGCCGGGCGAACGGGTGTTGATTGTGGATGATCTGCTGGCGACGGGCGGCACCGCGGAAGCGACGGTGCATCTGGTGGAACAACTGGGGGGCCAGGTCGCCGGATTGGGATTTTTGGTTGAGCTTGAGTTTCTCAAAGGGCGGGAGCGGTTGCAGGGGTACAACCTGTTCGCCGCGGTGACCTATCCGTAACCGCCGAATCCGGCAGGGCGCAGGCCTTCTCGATCGGCCGGTGGCCGAGAGACCGCCGGCTCGCGCCCTTGTAAAAGCCATGACGGCGTGTTATAGATTCCGAACTTTTTTCGGCCCCCACGCGTCACGCCTCACGTGAGGACCCCATGGCGGCGAAAGC
>DATIBM010000287.1:0-15661 GCA_035457545.1 Nitrospiraceae bacterium | reverse complement strand
AGGTCCAGGTCCGCGGATTGATGGGCCAGGTTCGGCGCGGCGTCCTTGTAGGGTCCGTAGAGGGTCTTGCTCCCGACATCGTACTTGGGCATCGGCGGATGGGCCGTCCGATCCACGTCCTTGATCAGGTGGCATTGCGCGCAGGCCACGCCGTCGATCGAGGGATCGCCCGATTGAACCTGTTTGATGAAGGACTCGGCGAGCTCCGGATACTCCTTGATGTGCGGCGCATGGCAGCGCAGGCAGAGGGCCTTGTCCTTCCCGCCGGAAAAGGCCAAGTATTGATCGATGGCGGCGCGAAACGCCGGCGAATGCAGCGAACGGGACAGGGGCGAGGTTTCCCATTCTTCATAGACCCGCTCGTGGCACCGTTTGCATTTGGCGGCGAGAGGAAAGGCCTTCTCCAACGGCAATTTGCCCTTGGACGCCTCTTCCGCCCGGCCGGATTCCAGCGACAGGCCGACGAGCAGGACCACGATCCCGACCGTCCCGACGATGACGCCCTTCCACCATGCCTTGTCTCGATTCACAACAGCCCCCCTTCAACCGGCCAGCCGAGGTGCTTGCTCCTGGCACGACGACGCTACAAGGTTTTTACTCGATAGGTCAGGACACGCGGCTGAATGTACTCGTCGATGATGTTCCCGGCGCGTTTCCGTTCATCTTCACTCGGAAGCGTCGCCAGGTACTGATCGCGGAGGGCCGGCGAGGGCTCGGGGATGAGTTGATAGGTCAAGACGGCTTCGACGGAGGCCGGAACCGCCGCGCCTTGCCAGGTGTGGGAGAACGGGACTTTTCTGGTGGTCCCTCCTTTGATGAAGGGGTCGGGGATCGGTCCCCTGAGAATCTGTTCGTAGGGCAGGCCGAACCGCTTCTCTTCGGTCGCCAGGACGTTCCCTTGCGCGTCCTTGACCGTGATCGTCAGCAGGAACTGCTTGAGCACCGGGTCCCCGTCCGGGAAGCTGTGGGGCAGGCTGCCGACCCTGACGAGCGCCGTGCCCGCGACCGACCCGGCTGATTTCGTCGCCTCGATATCGACCCGGGGCATCCATTCCGCTTGGAGATTCCGGTTCTTGAGCAGCGTCCCCGGAATCACCACGCCGCGAAACCAGTGGCGTCCGATCTGTCGCGTGAGCGAGCCGCGTTTGGAGGTGGAACTGCCGGTTGAGGGCTCCATGTGGCAATCCTGACAGATGGTTCCCTGCAGGATCTCGCCCGGCAGGTCCCGCTTCGTGACGTCCTTGACCTTGTCGAAGTGGCAAGAGGCGCAGAAATTGGCGCCGCGATAGAGGTCGGACTGTTCGGCCGTATGGACCAGGTTCTCTTCGGGATCGCTGTAGGGGCCGTAGAGCGTGGTTCCGGGCTTGATCTTGAAGGTCGGCGGGCCCCCGCTGTTGGAATCGATGGCATGGATCAGGTGGCAGGAGGCGCACCCGATGCCCTCCACTGTCACCTTTCCATTCAGCACCTGCTCGGCGATCTTCCCCGCATGTTGCGGATAGACGGTCGTGGCCGGCGCATGGCACGACAGGCATTTCGTCTGCTGCTCCGCGGTCGGTTTGGTCTGCATCCACAGGCCGAAGACGGTCTTGAAAACCGGCGACTCCAGCGAGGTCCCGTGGAGCAGCGCCGCGTCCACGCGGCCGAAGGTCTTGAGGTCGGGCGTCTGCTCGCGCATGCCTTTCCATTCTTCGTAATGGCGGTCATGGCACTGTTTGCAATCCTCCGACCGGATGAAGGTCTTCTCGATTTCGGCGACCCATCCTTCCACGCCATCCGATGCTTGGCCGGAGGCCTGGCCTGCCTGTTTGTCCCCGCCGCCTGCTCCTGCCGGCCCATCCGGTTTCTGCGCGACCGCTCCATCGTAGACCGCCACCGCCACGATGAGCGCCGCGATCAGGAACAGGCTGCCCGCCTTGATCCATCGCCGCGTCCGCAACGTCGTCATGCCCTCCCTCACGGTCTGGTCAGTCTTTCAGGATGCGCACGAAATGAAAATTCACGCCCCACCCGACCGGATCTCCCGGGTCGGCCGTCTCATAGGTGCCGACTGTAAAATTCTCGGTCTTCATGGCGCGCTGGAGCGCGCAGCCGAAATCGCTCATGGTCTTGATGTCGACCTTGTCGATTTCTTTGACGACTCCGCCGACCTTGATCCCAGCCAGATCCGCGGGGGTGCCGCCGATCACCTCGAACACCACCACCCCTTCGGGCCGTTGCAGCTTGAGCTGTTTTTGAATCTCTTCGTCCACCGGGCCGACGGCGATCCCGAACTGTTCGCCTAATGCGGCCGCTTCCTCTTCCTTCATTTCGCAACCCTTGATGGATGCCTGGGCGAAGGCCTCCGCTCTGGCTCCCAAAACCGCCAGGAGCAGGACTCCGGCAACAAAAAAAGCCCGACCGGACGGCAGGGCTTCTTGGCCGGCGGCCTTACCAGGAAAGCTCGCCACTAGATCCGTTCCTTTCCTCGCTGCGTCGGCCTTCTCACTCACCCATCCGGCAGGCCGCGTCCACCTGCTCTCCCGTCAGCCCGGCTCAGACGGTCGGATCGATCGAAAGCTGAAACCAGGGCGCCACGGCCTTTTGCCCGTTTCGCTCCTTGTTCTCTCCGTTCCAGACCGCAAACGAAATCGTCTGCACCCGTCCCGGCACCAGCTTGGCCTCGTTTTCCTGATCGGTGGAGGCCAACGGCCGCTTCATCACCACGCGCCAGACCCCGTCCTTCCAGACGGCCTTGCCTTGAATGCGGCCCTGACTCTGCTTGCTGGTCAAGGTGCTGAAGCCTCCCCCGACCAGATCCTCCACCGAGGAGGCGCGGCGGGGAATCACCTCGAAGGTCCGCACGCCGCCTTTCTGTTTTTCGCCGGCCTTGGCCGCCCGGCGATCGACGTCGCTCTGCCAGTCGGCCTTCCAATGCCAGATGTTGATGTAGTGGTCAAGCTGCCCCATGCAGAAAAAGGCCGGGGCGTCCCCCAGCGGCAGCCCGATCGCCACCCCGTCCCGGAACGTCCCCGGCGTCAGGCGGTCGTTTTTCGTGTTGTCCTGCCATTCCAGCAAAAAGGCGATGTCGCTGCCGTTATGCACGGACCTGACCGTCAGCGCGCGCGCGGTGGGCTCCGGCCACACGGGTCTTGTCACCACCTGGCCGCTCAGCGGCAGCGTCATGACCGGGATTTTTTCCCAGGCCGCGTCGTCAGGGCTGCTGGGGATCTCGCCCGTTACCAGGTGGGCGCGGATGACCATGCCTTCCGAGCCGACCAGGGGCACCCCCAGCCAGGCAAGGAGCGTCGCGCAGAGAAGACACGAGAGGAGGATCGCAGAAGGAGCACGAAGCGACGGACGGGCTGAAGGTAGTGGCACCGGATCCGACCTTTCACGATGGTACGCCTCACACAATCGCCCATGGTCGCGTACCAGACTGGTGCGCTGTCAACTGTCTGCGGGGCCGGTTACCAGAGCCGGACTCGCCGGACCCGATTTTCTCCCCGCTCGCACACGTACAGATGCCCTTGGCGATCCAACGCCAGGCCGACGGGGGAATTCACCACCGCCTCGGTGGCGACAGGCGCATCGCCGATTTTGGCCTGAAGCACCTCGTCCTTGGCCACGAAGCGGGCCGCGCCGCAGCCGCCCATGTGCTTGTCCTCGTAGCCGCTGTCCCCGTTTCCCGCGATCGTGGTGATGATCCCCGTCTGGGAGTCGACTTTCCGCACACGGTGATTCATGGTGTCGGAAATGTAGAGATGGCCCTGCTGATCGAACGTGACCGCTTCCGGCGCATGCAACATCGCTTTCACGGCAGGCTTGCCGTCGCCGTCAAAGCCGTAAAAGCACTTGCCGGCCACCGTCGAGATCGTCCCCGTGTGGCGGTCGATCCTGCGGACCCGATTGCTGCCCTTGTCCACCACGTAGACATGGCCGTCCGGTCCCACCGCGATCCCGACCAGATCGTACAGCCTGGCCTCCATGGCCGGCTTGCCGTCATCCAGGTACAGGGAAAGATCCACTCCTTCGGCGCAGCCTGGCCGCAGCCATTCGTCGTCGCCCGTAAAGTCGATGCCGATCGCGTCGCCGGACAGCACGACCAGATTTTTCGCCACCAACGGCTGCTCGCGTTCGTCATCGTCGCTCGTCCAGAAACCGGCGATGGTCTCGATGAGGCCGCGTTTCATGTCGAACCGCCGCACGCGATGGGCCTGCGTATCGGCGATGTACATCACGTCGTCCCGGTCGATCGCAATGGCGGCCGGGTACGTAAGATTGACGTCCAGAGCCGGCCCGTCTCCGTTGAAGCCGAA
The DNA here is from genome assembly GCA_035457545.1 of Nitrospiraceae bacterium. GTDB lineage: Bacteria > Nitrospirota > Nitrospiria > Nitrospirales > Nitrospiraceae > Nitrospira_G. The sequence goes on along the minus strand of DATIBM010000287.1, from coordinate 11,363 downwards.
CTGTCCGGTGCCGGCCACCGTGGTGATGATGCCGGTTTCGGCGTCGATCCTCCGGATTCGATTGCTGCCGCTGTCGCAGACGTACAGATTGTTCTGCGAATCGACGGCCACGTCCAGCGGGAGATACAGGCCGGCTTCCCCGCAGGGCCCCTCGTCGCCGCTGTAGCAGGTTTCGCCGATTCCGGCAAAGTTGTGCAGCGTGCCCTCGCGGAGGTTGACCCGGCGGATGCGATCCGATCCGGACTCGGCGATGTAGAGCCACTCCTCGTCGCGATCAAGCGTGACGTGGTGCGGCAACGGGATGCCGGCCTTGACGGCCAATTTGCCGTCGCCCGTGCTCCGCGCCTTGCCGTTGCCCGCAAACCGTTCGATGCATCCGACCGGCAACTGGACCTGGGTTTCCATGAATGACGTTCCTTTTCGCGCGTCGGCGCCGCCCGTTGTTGAGGATTATGCCCGCGGAGCCTGAGGCGCCGGGGCAGCCTGGACGTCCGCCACCGTCGCGCCGGCCGGCTGGGCCGGCGCCTGTGGCGGCGCCGCCGTCGCCTGCGCCTGTTGGGCGGCCGCGATTTGCTGGGCTTCGGCCTCGATCGCTTCCGCCTCGTGCACCGACTTCTTGAACCCCTTGATGGCCTTGCCCAACCCTTCGCCGAGCTGCGGCAACTTGCCCGCGCCAAAGATGATGAGCACGATCACCAGGATGAGAATGAGCTCTGTGAATCCCAGACTTCCAAACATGGTCGGGGTACTCCTTCGATAGGGTGTAACGTTACGGCGCGCTCGCTTCCCGGGCCCGCTTCGAGAACCGCTCCTTCAGGCGCTTTCTGGCTTCTTCGGCCTGTTCGAACATCTTACACTTATCATAGACGTTGATCAGATTGTAGTGGGCCAGCGGCTCATCGGGATTGTGCTCGACCGCGCTCTCCATCACCCGGATCGCCAGATCGACTTTGTTGTGGACCAGCGCGACCTCCATGAGCTTGAAGCTCGATTCCAAATGTTTCGGATCAAGCTCCAGCGTGCGCATGTAACATTGCATGGCCATGTCGATCGTGTTGTAATCCGACACCTGGGGATTGTCGAGCTCGACATACACGCCCGCCAGGTTGTACCAGGCGATCGGATCCTCCGGCGTGATCTCCACCAGCCGCTCGAAATGCTCCTTGGCCTGGAGGAAATTCTTCCGGTCCGCGTAGAGGCGCCCGAGGTTGAACAGGCTCAACACGTCCCCCGAGAAGACGGTAAGCGCCTGCTTGAACTGCGCCTCCGCTTCATCCACCATGCCTTTGGTGGCGTAGATCGTCCCGAGATTGGAATAGTACATCGCCAGCGATCGGTTCATTTCTGCCCGAAGGCCTTCGGCCATGTCGATCGCCTTCTTGACCTCGGTCAAGGCGTCGTCCAGCCGGCCCTTGCTGAAATACAGTTCCCCCAAACGGCAACGGGCCTGAAAGTCATCCGGCTCCTCGGCCAGCAATTTTTCGAGTTCGCTGATTTCTTCGTCCGGCGAGAGCGGGTGCTCTTCGGACGCCACGCCCGCGCTGCCGGGCTCTGATGGTGATGGGGTCTGCTGTTCCATGGTGCTCCTGTTCGTCTCTATGAGTGAGTCCCGACCAGCGGGCTCGATGATGGCACAAGCGACTCCTGCGTCGCAGCTTGCGGATCGGCCGCAGCCAACTTCAGCCGGTCCAAGCCCAGAAGGATGAGGCCGAGCACCACCATGAGCGTCAAATGCGACAACTGCAAGGCATACCCGGCGGTAAACATCAGCCCGACCCCATAGCCGGCCAACCGGCCCATCCGCACCAGCTTGATCACGGTATAGGACCAGCACAACAGGCCGACCAGATAGAGGGCAAAGGGTAGATAGAAGGTATAGCCCATCCCCATTTGAAAGATCCAACTGATCCCCTCCCCGGCCTTCCGCATCCGGAAGGCCGCCTCCGGATCATAGGCGCCGAGCAGGAAATCGATGAAGAAGAGCGCGAGAAAGATGCCGCCGCAGACGACCACGAACCAGATCACCCGGCGGCGCTGCCGGCGGTTCCGGCTCCAAAACCCCTCCGCGCCGAACGCCACAAAGCTCAGGATGCTGGCCAGCACCATCAGGGCCTCCCCGCCCCGGCTGATCTCGTGCACCAGGGGGACGGGGGTGGCGATCCCCAGGACGCCGTAGGTCGTGGACATGATCTGGAAATACAGCCAGCCGGAAATCCCGAAGAAAAAGGTGAGCACGAAGATCCGCTGGCTCCAGGAGGGATGGGTCCGCAGATAATGGACGACCAGCAGCAGGATCACGAGCCAGGCGACCGCATTGTAGGCCACGGACGCCAACATGCCCATCTCGACCTGCGCGATGACGAGCACCACATAGGCCAGCGTCAAGACCAGCAGCAGCGCCACCGGCGGCCAGATGGCCCGTTCGGACCAGGAGGCGGAGGCGGCGTGGACGGCGCGCACCAACAGGAGCCCCAGCGCCAGGAAGACCAGCAGCGCCACCACGTTCAGCAGCACGAATCCGATCGAGGACAGCCCTTTGAAGAGCCATCGCACCGATTCGTGCTCCTGGGCGACCTTGCTGAAATGCATGCCGAGACGGGACGTGAGCCGATAGAGAATCAGCTCCAGCAGGCCGGCGAACAGGGTGAGCTTGATCGTGTACTCGAACAGCAACCCCTGCTCATCGACCCGACCGATCGTCTTCTCCGCGGCCATCGGGGTCGTCATGGATTCACTCTCGTTCCGGCCCGTTACGGCGCCGACGGCACGGTGGACTTGGCCCGCGCGATATACAGCAGGCCGTCGGCCATGGAATAGTTAAACGGCAGCTCGCACACGACCTCGCTGATCTTTTCGTACACATGCTGGTAGACCCGCTCCGCCTGATCCGGCGTCATGCCTTCCCGAACCTCGTAGAAGTACCCGAGGCTGAGATCTTCCGAAGAGGGCCGCATGATCCGCCGGATGCCGTATCCGCCCGGATCGCTCATGATCGGCGCTTCCTTCTCCAGGTCGAACAGACAGGGCTGGCAGGAAAAGCCGTAGGAGCCGTGGAGCTTGGAATTCTGCACGACGAAATTCATGGTCTCCAGGGCTTCTTCCTCCGTCTCCGTCGGGAAGCCCACGATCACGTAACAGTGCACGGCGATCCCCAGGTCGATGCAATCATTCGTGATCCGCCGCACGCTTTCCTGCTTGATGCCCTTCTTCATGAAATCCATCATGCGCTGGTTGAACGTCTCCAGCCCGAAGACGATCTTGAGACAGCCGGCGTCGCGCATCTGCTCCAGCAACTCGCGGCTGAGATTCTTTTCGAAGCGCATTTCCGCCGTCCACTGAAGGTTCAAGCGGCGCTCGTTCAGAATCTGGCAGAGCCGCTTGGTCGGCGACAGCGCCAGGCATTCATCGGTAAAGAAGAAGTAGGGCGTGTCGTACTTGTCCCGCAACATCGCCAGCTCATCCGCCGTCTTGGCCGGATCTTTTTGCCGGAAATTTTGATGGTCGAGCGTCAAGGCGCAGAAGGCGCAGTCCTTGTAGTAGCACCCGCGCGAGAACTGCACCGGCAAGACGGTTTCCGGAGCCAGGTAGAGATCCAGCGGGAAGCCGTCGTAGTCGGGAGCCGGAAGCTGCCCGATATTCTCCGAATAGAAGGGCTGGTTGACCGTGATCTTGCCGTTCTGGCGATAGATCAGGTTCGGAACCTTGCTGTAGTCCCGCTTCCCGCTGAGCTGGTTCACCAGCTCCAGCAGCGCGGTCTCCCCTTCGAACACGATGAAATCGTCGGTCAGATCAAACAGGCTCGGGCAACGCCGGAGATTGTCCACCAAGCGCGTGAAGATGCTGCCGCCGATCGTCACATGCAGGTCGGGATGGGCTTCCTTGATCAACCGGCAGAGCGTCAACCCGGGGACGATCTGGGACGTGGCGGTGATCGACACGCCGATCAAATCCGGCGATTCGGCCAGGATGGAAGGAAGAAACCGCTGCCGGAAAAAATCGATGTAAGGATTCTGCGCCTCATCGCGAATGACTTTCATCAAGTCTTTGGATGAGTAGAGGGAATAGCTGTTGAATTGATTGTCAACGACCGTCAACCGGGTGGGGAAGTAGAGGGATGAAATCAGCTCCAGCCATTTGTCGACGAGAAACAGGCTCTCGCGGTACCGTTCCAGATCGTAAAAGCCTTCCCCCCGCAACGTGTCTTTGGCCGGCTCAATCCGATCGATCAGGTACGGAAACCGATCCAACGACTCCACGACACGGGCATAGTGCTCGGCGCTGCCCGGACCCGACTCGCCCTGCGCCTGCCGCTCCAGATGCTTGGCCTTGTCGTTCAGCCGCTCGTAGACCTCCACGCCGTATTCGCGCGTGAGCAGCCAATCGAGCAATTCGATGCCGATGTCTCGCTGCCCCACCTGTTGCACGCCGTGTTGCCGCAGAAACCCGGTCAAGGACGGCAAGCTGAGATAGGGCTGAGAGGGGTGCCACGTCGGAGGAAAGACCAGAGATATCTTCATGTGCCTCGATTGACCGTGTTTGGACCCAAGGCCCCTGAATTGCGGAAGAATCTCGAATTTTTATACACCCCGCCTTCGCGCAATTGCAACCCCGGCGGAGCACAGCCGGCTGGGCTAGACTTCGACGTCAGACGGGAACCGCGCAGGCTGGTCAGACTTGGAGTCGGCGCGTCCCAAAATGAAAAGCCCCGACAGGTCTTTCAACCCTCGGGGCTTTTCTCGACTCACGGAACGACCGATTCGGTTAGCGCAATCCTCGGCCGCTCCCTCGCTCAGCCTTCCTCACGGAAGCTTGAGGGTATACCAGGTGGAGATACCCTTCATGCCGTTCCGCTCGACGTTGCTCCCGTCCCAGGCCGCAAACGCGATCGGCACAGAGGCTCCTGCCTTGAACTGCACATCATTCGGGTCGCCGGTTTCCAGCGTCCGCTTCACGACCACGCGCCAGGTCGGACCGGTGAATCCGCCGCCCTTCACGGAGCCGGAGGGCTCCCACACGCCGTTGCCGATCACATCCTGATGGGCCTGCGTCGTCAAGGTGCTGAAGCCATTGGCATTGAGGTCCTCGACCGAGCTCACCCGCAGGGTCGGATCCGACATGATGTTGCCGGACCAAATACCGGGGTTGAACGGACCAAGGCTTCGGCCGATCCGATCTGGATAGGTCACGCCGCCGGCCGGCTCTTCAAAGTAGTAATCCCAGAAAATGCCGGGATACTGGTCATCCACGTCCCAGAGACCGGCGCTGTCCTTTCCGAGGTCCTTCTGCCACTCGGCGTTCCACCGCCAGATGTTCACGGTCCCGCCGGACTGCCCCATGCACTGGAACGGAGGCGCGCCGGACGTATTCACCGGGAACTGGAGGGCGGCCTGATCGCGGAAGTCCTGCGGTCCGATCGTCGTATCGTTCTTCGTCTGATCGTTCCACTCGACCCGGAAGCCGATATCCTTGCCGTTCGACACGGCCTTGACGAAGACCGTCTTGACGGCGAAGTTCGGGTGCATCGGCGTCGTGATAGTCTGCCCGCTGAGCGGGATCATCACGCCCGGCACCCCTTCCCACTGAGGATTCGCTCCATCCATCGGGATGGGGCCCTTGATCGCCTTGACCGGGATCGTCACCGGTTGGCTGACCGCCAGAGGGATCTGCCCAATCGTCAGCATCACGCCGACGACCAGAGCAGAGACGAGAATGCCAAACACTAGGCTTTTGCTGCGTGTCTGCACGAGCCTCATGAATATGCCCTCCTCTCGATAAGTAGGATTAAGAACTCAAAAACCGTTCACCCAAACTCCGCAATAAGTGCATGGAACGCCCCACATGAAAAAACAGCACGGCGATCGTGAGCCTTACGCCGTCCCGAACGGCCCTTTCTCCTCCTTTTCCTCCTGCTTGTCCAGAAAAGACTGCGCCCCGACCTCGCTCAAGAGCATGCTCAATTCGTTGCCGCGATCCTGAGCGCCACATTCATAGGACTGACCTTCTGGGGCATTGAAGGTGGCGGGACGATAATCCGTTTCAGAATAGGGTTGGGGAGTGACTCCGAGGTACGCGGCCTCGAAGTCCATCCAGGCTCCACAGATATCGGCGATGAAGCGGAACAGCCCCGAGTCGGACTTCTTGGAGAGCATGCGGGAGAACAGGGGAACCCATCGACCGATATGATTCTTGACGAACTTCTTTTGCGCGTCCACCACGATTTGCGTCTTCTCGGGTCCGTCATGGCACAGCGCGTAGGATTCCTTGTAGGCGAGAAAATGCATGAACTCGAGTTCGACGCTCAGGTGGTCCAGACGCTCATGGATATCCTTGGACAGTTCCACGCCGAACGCCTTGTAGAATCCGGCGATGTCCCCCATCACATGCGATTGAGCGAACACGTGGTCGTTGCCGAACAAGGTCTCGTAGGGAGGACAATCCAGCGTGATCACGTTGCTGAAGACGCGGCGGTGCTCGGCCTGGAGATCTTCCAGCTTCCAGTTGGAACATTCCGCGGCCACCCACCGCTCGACATCGTCAAGCAGTTGACCGATGGCCTGCAGCCGCTGAGTGGCCCGCTCCCCGCCTGCTCCGGCGAGGACCTTCTCCAGCCCCTGGATCGCGGCGCGTCCGTCCTCGACAAATTCACCGGACTGGAGATAATCCAGAAACTCATCATCCTCGGGGAACAGGAGACTCCACGAGACCAACAGATAGACTTTGCTTCGATTGAGCGCTCGCTCGACTGCAGGAGAATCCTTCACTGCTGCTGTGGCGGGAACGACCGTGGCGGAACCGCTGGTGGCACTCTGTTTCCCAGTCATTCTATTTTCACCCCCTCGGTTTTACACTCGATGGAAACGCGATCGTTTCCGTCGATGATCTGCATCGAGCGCACAAACCTGTGGCCAGGCTGGCGTATCATAGGTAAAGGACAAAACTGTGTCAAGCAAGAACCATAGGCCGCCTTCTGCTGCTCAAAAATTCCCGCCAGCCCCCCGGCCCCCGTGAGGCCCCGCTTGACATGTCTCGAATTTTCCCCCTGTCCATCCGCTCCTCGCGAAGGCCCTCAGGAGCGCCGACCGGGCTATCGGACAGGCTCCTAGGAGGCCGGGATGCGGGGCGGATAGACCTTGATGGCCAACTTATCATTGACGGATTGGCATATATGTTCGCAGATTCCGCACCCCACGCACCGGTCGTCGAGCACGTGCAACCGCATCGTCCCAAAGTCCATCTCCAGCGCGTGCATCGGGCATTGTGACACACAGGCGTGACACCCCTGGCCGGCCGTACAGAATCGATGGGACACCACGGCCAGGCCCATCCGGACCTCCGCGCGATCGGCGAGGGGGAGCAAGGCGTCGGTCGCGCAGGATTGAATGCAGGGGGTCTCGTCGCACAGATAGCACGGCACCTGATCGGGATAGATCACCGGCGTCCCATCTCCCGCATGGAAGCCGATGCTGCCGTGGGGACAGGCCTTGGCGCAATCCTGGCAGCGCGTGCACCGTTCTAAAAACAGCGCTTCTTCCACGGCGCCGGGGGGGCGGAGAAAGTCCGGCCGGGGCGGCGCGGGGGCAGCCACCGGCTGCGGCTTGGCATCGCTTTGTTTCTTGAATTCGTAGGCCGCCCGGGCGATAGAGACGACCGAATCCTTGAAAAATTGGCGGCGCCCGTATTCGTCCTTGGCTGCCATGACGCGTGTCGCGCCTCTTCCTCACATTCTCTAAATTCGCAATTACATGACGCCGTCGGCGCGGAGCTTATACACTTCAACGCACCGGTCACAGGCTCCGTACTGTACGTCCCAGCCGGGATGGTTCTCGCGAATGAAATCGAGCACGTATCCTTCCACCTTCGTGTCGAGGTCTTCGACCCACGAGTAGGTCGGAAAGCGACAGAGCGGACAGGGGAACCCGGGCATGAGCATGACCTTGTTCTGGGTCTCCGGGACCTCGCCGCCCTCCACCTCGATCGCCCGATCCATGACCCGAAGCGTGTCGGTGGCCATTTCCACGAGTTCGGAATGGTTGAAGGTCTCGGTCTGCCAGAGCCCTTCAAACACCGACTTCAACTGCGGCGGCGGGATCTTCCGGTACCAGGACCGGAATTCCTTGAACCGATCCTGCTTGGTCAGCATCATTTCCTTGCCCGCCCGCTCGAGCCGGCTGTCCACATACAGCGACCAGAGCACTCGGTAGCGCTGGAGGATCAGGGTTTCCTCTCCCGGATTCTGGCCGACTTTGGTGTCCGGATCGTAACCGAACTCCGGATCCAACATGTCCGCAATGTGCATGAGCTCGTGGCGGCAATAGCGGGAGAGCGCGGGATCGTAAAAGCGTCTCGGGATCAGCTTGATGCCGACCCCCTTCAATCCCTTCTGCTCGAACTGCTTGGCGAGGTCCTGCTCGACGGCGCCCCACTTGCGAAGAATATCGACGCCCTCTTCCGCCTCCTTCAAGACCCCCTTGACCAACACGATCCCGACCCGCTCCTTGAGAATGGGATATTCGTCGAACGCCGAGTTGATGATGTCGGAGAACCCCCAGGTGCCGAACAGATACTGGTAGAGCTTCTTAAATTCCGGTTCCCGGTCCTCCAGCGTGTACTTTTCATAGATGGGATCCGCCAACTCGTGAAACTCCTTGTAATAGGTCGGATCCCCCTCGCGTTCCGTTTTCTCGATGAAGGAATCGATGACTTCTTGCAGCAACGCCGGTTGAAATCGGATGTCCATTCGTCCCCTCTCTCTGGTAGAGCCTGCACAATGCGCGCACCACGGCTGATCGCGGTCGTGCCGTGCGCAAAGGCACCGTTCATCGGCTTGACTTGGCTTTGAGCCATTGCCTATGATTTGGGCTTTCACGATTATACCGATCGGTTTTCCTCCAATGCAAACCGGTCCCTGAGCCGGGACGGGCACAACGAACGTTCCGGACGACGAACCGCCAACAAGGATGACGGCATGAGCGAGCACACGAGCCACACCCAGACCGTTCCTTCTCCTTCCGTGTCCGCGGCGCCGCCGCCGTCCCCGCCGGCGGAACCGGTCAATCTGTTGGACCATTGGAAGGCCGGATGCCGCGAAGTCCGCACCTTCCGCGGCCACACCCATGGAATCTGGACCGTGGCCTACTCGCCCGACGGGCAAACCCTGGCGAGCGGCGGCGTGGACCGTCTCGTCCGGATCTGGGATATCGAAACAGGACGCCTCCTGCGCTCCCTGCGCGGGCATACGCAGGACATCCGCGTGGCGGTGTTTACCCCGGACGGCCAGGCAGTCGCCACCGGGAGCGACGACCGCACGATCCGCCTCTGGAATCCCCAGACGGGCGAACCCAAGAAACTGCTCTTTACCCGTTATGACCACAACGTCGTCAGCCTCTCGATCTCGCCCGATGGCCTGATGATGGCGCGCGGCGCGTACAACAAGGACATCAAAATCTGGGAGGTCACCACCGGCACCGAGTTGATGACCCTCCTCGGCAAGGACCAATACGACAACCACTGGTCCGTCTGCGTCGCCTTCTCACCCGACGGCATCCATCTGGCCAGCGGCAACGACATCGGCAAAATCAAGCTGTGGGAAGTGTTGCCGAGCGGGGAAGAGAAACTCACGATCGCCGGCCATTGGAAAGACGACGAGGAGGATACGACCGAGACCCGCGGGTATTACGTAATCGACGAAGGCAGCTTCCAGAAACCGATGGACTACTGGATCGGCGCGCTGACCTTCACGCCGGACGGGAAATATCTGATTTCCGGCAGCCGCGACACCACCATCAAATTCTTTGAGATGCCCACGCTCACTGAAGTCCGCATGTTGAAGGGCCATGCGGCGTGGGTCCGCGCATTGGCGATCTCGCCAGACGGCAGGGTGCTGGTCAGCGCCAGCGACGACAACACGATCAAGATGTGGGACCTCGCCACAGGGCGTCCGGTCAGGACCCTGAAAGGCCACACCGGCCCGATCCGCAGCATCGCCTTCTCGCCGGACGGCCGCCGGCTGGTCAGTGGATCGTGGGACCGCACCGTGAAGTTGTGGGAGGGCGGGACCGAGACCGAGGGCTGACGGTCAGTCTTCCTCCGGCTCCGTGGCGCCGATCGCAATCCCGTAGCGTTTGCACTTCTCCCAGAGTCCCTTTCGGGACAGGCCGAGGATCTTCGCCGCCATCGTCTTGCTGCCTTCGGTTTGGGCCAGCACCGAGAGGATGTACTCCCGTTCGAACCGTTCCCGGGCCGTCGCCAGCGATTCGCTCGCATCCTTCCGCTCGGTCCGCCCGGTGAGCCCCTCGCTGCAGAATCCGCAGGTCTCCTGGGGCAGGCCGCCCAGGAACGGACAGGTCGCATAGCCGCACAGGTCCCAGGGCTGGATCTCCTCGCGCTCCCGCCCGAGCGCGACGGCCCGTTCGATCATATTCTCCAGCTCGCGCACGTTGCCGGGGAAGGAGTAGCGCAACAGCAGCTCCTCCGCCGCTGGCGAGAGCCCCTTGATCACCTTCTTGACGTGCTCCGAGCGGTTGCCCAACACATGCTCGGCCAGCATCAGCACGTCTTCCCGCCGCTCGCGCAGCGGCGGCAACATGATCGGCACGACGTTCAACCGGTAATACAGATCCTCCCGAAACCGACCCTGCGTCACCTCCTTTTTCAAGTCCTTCTGGGTCGCGCAGATCAATCGCACATCGACCTCGATGGTTTCGTTGCCCCCGACCCGCTCGAACTGGCGCTCTTGCAACACCCGCAACAACTTGACCTGGACGACCAGCGAGATCTCTCCGATTTCATCGAGAAACAACGTGCCCCGGTGGGCCAGCTCGAACCGGCCTTTCCGCTGGCGCAACGCTCCGGTAAACGCCCCTTTCTCATGGCCGAACAACTCGGCCTCCAACAGCGTTTCGGGAAGGGCCGCGCAACTCACCTTGATGAACGCCTGATCCTTGCGGGGACTGTGGTGGTGGATCGCATTCGCGACGAGTTCCTTGCCGGTCCCGCTCTCGCCGACCACGAGCACCGTGGAGTCCGTGCCGGCGACGAGCTTGACCTTCTCCAGCACCGCCCGCATCCGCTCGTTGCGCCCCACAATGCCTTGGAAGTTGAACTTGCCTTCCAACTGCTGCCGCAACTGCTGGTTCTCCCGTTTCAGGGCCTGGACCTTGGACAGCCGCTCCACCACCAATAGCAGCTCGTCCATCTGAAACGGCTTGGTGATGTAGTCGTAGGCCCCGGCCTTCATCGCGTTCACCGCCGTCTCCACCGATCCATGCGCCGTGATCATGATCGCTTCGGTCCGCCGGGTGGGCTCCTTGCAGAGTTGCAACAGGCCGAGACCGTCGATGCCCGGCAACTGAAGGTCCGTGATG
>DATIBM010000286.1:0-9670 GCA_035457545.1 Nitrospiraceae bacterium | reverse complement strand
GACGCGCGTCGTCAGCCATGCCTCCGGCTGAGGAAAGGACGCTCGGCGGCGCGGTCGCCCAACATGTGGCAACCAGCGGCGTCGATTCCTGGCGCAATGTTCACGAAACGGACCGGGACAGCCAGGTTGAAATGACGCGATAGGCTGATTCGATTTCTTTCGTCATCACTTCACCTTTCTTGTACATCTCCATGTATTTTCTTGGATTATTCGTCAAGTTCGCATACCGGTGAGGGTGCCAGATGCGCAGGAGGTCTCGATACCGTTCTTCGACACGCTCGCGGGTGACCGGCTGGGCCAACTCGAACAATTCCAGCGCGCGGGCCACCTCATCGGGAATGGTCTGTTCCGGCATCGCCTCTGACGCCATGACATTCCAGTCTCGCAATATGATCGGCGTTCAGTCAATGACCGCTGTCATCCGGTTCTCTCCGACCCGGTTCGCCCAGGCCTAGCTCCATGTCCCGTCCACTTCCGTTACTTCAAGCCGCCCCCATCTTTCAGAAGGGGGACTACCGCGAGGTCCTCATCCGCGAGATGGATGCGGGGAAGATCCCCTTGAGCCTGGGGAAGGGCTGTCCGGTGAAATGCGAATTCTGCTACGAACTCGACCACAGTTATCGGGAAACGCTCGATCCACCCAAGACGTCCGACGAAGACTGGAAGTTCATCCTCGACTATATCAGCAAGAAGCCGACCGACCCGTTGCAGTTCTGGTGTCTCGGCGGCAACGAGTACATGGAATGGACCGATCTGTTTCTGCATCCGAAAGCCATGGAGTGGGTCGAGGACTTTCTCAAATACACGGACAAGAACATCCAGTTTTTCACGGTCGGCTTCGTGCACGTGCCGAGAATTCACCAGTTGGCGGCGCAATACCCAGGCCGGATCAATTTTGAATTGTCCGTCATCACGCTGGGCTCCTACCGCCAGCAGCTCATGCCGCACGCGCCCTCGGTCAAGCATGTCTTGAAAGTGCTGGACGGGCCGGCCGTGTCGTCGGCCAACTTCTACTCCTTCGACCACCATACGATGTCCGAGGACGCCCGCGCGATTTCAGCCGTGAACAAATCGTGCGTGCTCTGGATGGGCTGCCTGACTCCGGTGAACGGCATCAAGCCCGACACGGCCGCGCTGATGCGGCAGGGGCGGACGACGCTGCCCGACGAGGCGCGGCGCATTTACGACATGGCCCTCCCAAACCCGACCACGATTCACACCGAGGCCTACATCACGGCCTTTCTCAACCGGCGCCGGATCGTGACCGCGTTCGATTCTCTGGAATTGGAGAAGCAGGACACCGTCGTCGTCGCCAAGAGCGTCCACCGGATCCTCTCGATGTTCCGCAAGCATCGCGCGCGCCTGCTCTATGTGCCGAACGCCACCCTTGGAGGGGATTCCGACTGCACGGTGCTGCTCACCTTCGACGACATCGCCCGCCGGATCACGACGGAAAAGGTGCTCCATATCCCGAAGTGCGTGATGCAGTCGGGACGGGGCATGGATACCGACATCGCGGGCGTGACGCTGGAGCAGTTCATGCAAAAAACCGGCGTGAGGGTCAGGGTGTTGCACAAGATCAACACCCAATTCGCGAACCGGCTCCTCTATCGGAACGGGCACTTGAAAAATTATGTGGAAGACTATCTGGGCAATCCCTTGACGCAACAGTACGAGACGCTTCCGATTCCGGCCTGATTTGGCCGTGTCCGCCTGACCTCGTTGACAAGACCGCGCCCGGAACCTACAGTACAGAGACGCATGCCCGGCGAGCCACGATCTCTCAAGTTCTATCAAGCCGACGTTTTTTCCGACCGTCCCTTCGGCGGCAATCCGGTGGCGGTGGTGCCCGACGCCGTCGGTCTGGACGATCGGGTGCTGCAGCGGATTGCGCGTGAAATGAATCTCTCGGAGACCGTGTTCGTCTTTCCGCCCACAGACCCTGCGGCGGTCGCCAAGTTGCGCATTTTCACGCCGACCAAGGAGATCCCCTTCGCCGGGCATCCCGTGGTGGGAACCTTCTACATCCTGGCCCTGCTCAAGCGCATTCCCCTCAAGGAGCCCTGCACCAGAGTGCTCCAGGAATGCAACCTGGGCCTCTTCCCGGTGGAGATCTATTCCGCGGACGACGAGATCCTCCGCGTCATCATGTCGCAGCCGCAGCCCCAGTTCCTGGGCCGGATCGAGGACGTGCGGGATCAGTTTGAGATCGCGCAGGCGCTGGGTGTCGCCAAATCGGCGATCGCCGCGGCCAAGTTTCCGATCGAGATCGTGTCCACCGGGTTGCCGACCCTGATCGTGCCGATGCGGACGCTGACCGCGGTCGATTCGATCACTCCCCATCCGCAGGCGATCGCGGAGCTCTGCGATCGATTCGGCGCCACCGCCATGCTGGTCTTTACGACCGTGACGGTCGAGCCGCGTTCCACCGTGCACACGCGCGTCTTTGCTCCGACTATCGGCATCGTCGAAGATCCCGCCACGGGGAGCGCCAGCGGGGCGCTCGGCGCCTATCTGGTCCAAAACGGCGTCGTGCAGGTCAATCCGACGACCGACATCATTGCGGAGCAGGGCTATGAGATGGAACGACCGTCGCGTATTCTGATCCGGGTGGAATCGGACGACGACGTCATCAAGGACATCAAAGTCGGCGGGCGGGCCGTCATGGTGGTGGAAGGCACGCTGAATTTTTAACGGGCAGGGTGCGCCGCCGCGACGGCTTCGTCCGGCGCGGCGGGCGGCTCGGCAGATGACATGAACAGGGGCGGACGGATTCGCGTCGCGAAGAAGGAGGAAGAAGCAATGTCCACAGTCGGTCAGCTCATGAATTCCAAACCGGTCACCGTCGGGTCGTCGACGTCCGTGAAAGGCGCGGCCAAACGCATGAAGGACGATCAGATCAGCTCGCTTTTGGTGAAAAAGGGCGGCAAGATCGTCGGCATCATCACGGATAGCGACATCGTGCGACGCGGCGTCGCCGGCACCAAAGACCTCAACAAGCTGACCGTCCAGGACATCATGACGTCGCCGGTGGCGACGATTGAGACGGTGCGCACCGCCCAGGACGCGCACGACATGATGGGCGATCTCGGCGTGCGGCATCTCGGCGTGACGCGCGGCGGCGACATTATCGGCATCATTTCGGTCCGGGATCTGCTGGTGTTTTATAAGCGGGTGTCGGAGCCGAAGATCACCCAAGATTAACCGGAGCAGAAGAGGTCATTCGTCAAAAGTCATTCGTCATCGCGAGAAGAACGCGTCGGCCTTTACGATTTCACAAATCGGCCGCATCTCCACGATTGACGGATGACGATTGACGCGTGACGACGCGATCACTCAAGCGGGTGATCGCCGGCCGGAGGCTACTTGGTCAGTTCGCGGACGAGATGGCCGATTTCAGGCAGGATCAATTTTTCCATCGCCAACCGGACCGCATGTTCGGACCCCGGCGTGGAAAAGAGCACGCGCCCCTTCACGATGCCGGCTGTCGCCCGGCTGATGATGGCCGGGGAGCCGATTTCCTGGTAGGTCAGAAAGCGGAAGATTTCTCCGAAACCCTCCAGGCGTTTCTCCAACATCCCGTCCACGGCCTCGAACGTGGAGTCCCGCCGGGCGATGCCGGTGCCGCCGTTGATCACGATGGCCTGCACCTGCGGATTCGCGCAGGCCTCATCGATCTTGGACCTGATCTGCGACGGTTCATCCTTGATCAAATGGTAGGCGGCGACCTCATGCCCCTGGTCTTTGAGCAGGCGCATGATGAGCTGGCCGCTGCTGTCGGTATCGGGCGTGCGGCTGTCGCTGCAGGTGATGACCATGCAGCCGATACGCTTCGGCGCATGCTGCTTGTGCTCGTGATGAGTCGGCGTGGCCATCGGGAGAAGGGTTGGGGCTATGCCCGAACGTCAGAGGATGGCCCGGCAGCATCGGACCGACCGGGCCGGCGCTTCCGCTAGCTCCACACCGAATCCGGCCGAAGTTTTTCTACCGGCTGCCCCTTGACGATATGTTCATCGAGAATGGCCGTCACGTCCGCTTCCGTCACCTTGGCGTACCAGGTGCCTGTTGGATAGACGACGACCGTCGGGCCCTGCTCGCAGGGACCGAGACATCCGGTTCCCGTCACCAACACCTCGCCAGGCTGAATGCCTCGTTGCATGAGCCCCATGTTGAAGGCCATGAGCAGTTGCTGGGACCCAGCCGACCCGCAGGAGGGCTTCGGATGTCCGGGCGGCCTGGTATTGGCGCAGACGAGAATGTGGTATTTGGGCTTCGGCATACATCATCCTTTCTATCTATGAAACGACTCGACGGGGCACCCACCGGTCGAACCGAGCTGTGCGACCGTCGTGGTCCTGGTTATCGGGGATAGTAGCCCTTCCAGATCTCTTCCGTTTCCTCACCCAGCTTCCAATGTTTGATGCCCTTCATCACCCAGTCGAGATAATGGTCTTTCGGCTTGAACTTCCCGATCGGCGGCGCCGCGTGGGTGGTGACCAATTGCTTCTCTTCCTGCTCATCGATCACGGTCACGGAGAGGTGGCGGTAGGCCCCCTCCGGCACATCGCCCTCGAAGTGATCCATGCTCTTCAGGTCTTCTTCCGTCATCTCCACGATCATGCCCCAGACCCGCTCGCCGGGGGACGGCACGACGCTCGCCAGCCCGCAGCGCCACTGCGAAGACCAGCGGCAAAACTGAATCGTGTGGTCGGGGAGATAGGCCTTGCCGATCGGTTGATACTCCGGAGCCCGGCGCTTCAGTTGCGACGGGTTGAGATTGTCTGCATACACAAAGACTTTCATAACGGCTTCATCCTCGCGGCATGGGATCGCGCACACCTCGGCCGGCCGCTGCCGCTCGCAGGACGGGACCGCTGCCTCGGAGGTTGCGCGACGGATATCGATCGGCCCGACAAAACCACAGACTTGTAACACAGTCGCTCGTGGGATTGCCAGTGCGGCGCGGCGGCCGTTCCATTCGCAGAACCCACGGCTCAATTTGACTTGCACCGCAGCGATCCCTATTCTCCACTGAGGCCGGCCGTCGGGACCGCGCCATGAACACGTAACACGTATGGATAGCCCTGCATCACCCATTCAGCCGGAGCAGCCGAATCCACCTTCCGGTGTTTCAGCCGCTCCCGCGCGCCAGCCCTCCTCGCGCCTGTCTCGCAGCGCCATGTGGCATGGGCTGGCACTCGGCCTGCTGGTGATCGGCGGGACCATCTATTGGCTCGTAAAGCCTCCCAGCCTGAACCTGTTGGCCAATCCGGCCTCCGCCGAGGCCTTGGCCTTAGTGCAGACCCATCGAGCCAAACAGGCCCAGACGATCCTACAAGGTGTGAACGAGATTGCGCGGTCGCGTGAAGCGCGGGGGGCGAAAACCCGTCTCGGACAGTGGATGGTGGAGAAGCAGGCGGAGGACCTTTATATCGTCAAGGTCATGTTCCGGGAGCAGGGGAGCCGCAACTGGGTCGAGCGGGAGTACACCTGGCAAGTGGATCTGAAGGACAAGAAGATCAGCGCGCTGTCGATGCCGGCGATCGACCTGATGCCGGAGGAAGATTTGGCCCCGTTGAACCCGGCGATGCCTCTGCCGGTGAGATAGCCTTGCGGAGGGCGCACGGCCGTTGTACGGAGCACGACTGTCGAGACGGCTACAACCCGGAGCGATCGAGCGGAATCTCCGCCATAATCAGACCGTCCTCCACCGTCACATCAAAACAGTCCACGCGAAAATCCGGATTGTCCACCCGCTGTCCGGTCTTCACGTTGAACCGCCATCCGTGCCAGGGACACACGATGCAATCGCCTTTCATCTGGCCTTCGCCCAGCGGTCCGCCTGCATGGGGACAGACGTCGTCGGTGGCGTAGATCCGCCCTTCCACGTTGTAGAGCGCCACCCATCCGGCCTCGGTCTCGACCGACCGGCAGGTTCCCGGGGGCAGTTCTTCCAGGCGAACAAGGGTGAAACGCTTAGCCTTCATACGGTAATCGTCAAGATCCGGTTACGGGGAAGGCGGGCGCGGCCGAGGGCCGGCCCCTTGCTTGATTTCATCCGGTGAGTATGGCATAGACCTGGATGCTATACTCTCACCTAAGGGAGGGAAAAAGGACTCCGTATGGAACTGACCCTGTTGCTCAACGCGACGTATGAACCGTTGCGAGTGGTGCATTGGCAGAAGGCGATCTCGCTCCTCTGGCAAGGGAAGGTCGAAGTGCTCGAGTTCTACGACCGGGACGTGCATGGCGTCTCGATCACCTTCAAGCTGCCGGCCGTCATGCGGCTGCTCAAGATGGTCAAGCTCAAGGACAGCCACCGTGCGGTCAAGTTTTCGCGCATCAATATCTTCACGCGCGACGGCTATACCTGCCAGTACTGCAGCGTGAAGTTTCGGACGGAGGAGTTGACGTTTGATCACGTCGTCCCCATCGCCAAAGGCGGCAAGAAGACCTGGGAGAACATCGTGACGGCCTGCTGGCGTTGCAACAACCGCAAGAGCGGACGGACGCCTGAGGAAGCCGGCATGAAACTCATCAAGAAACCCGTCAAGCCCCGTTGGAGCCCCGTCGTCACGATCACCATCGGGATCCGCAATGCGCCGCAAAGCTGGCGCGACTATCTCTATTGGAACATGGCGCTGGACGAGGACGCCGCCGACACCTAGTCAGGACGCTCAAAAATCCCGTCCAGCTATGCTCTCGGGTCCCTCAGCCAGGACGTCAAGCGTCATTCGACAACCGTCATTCGTTTAGGATTTAGACGGAGACATCCTTCGAATGACCAATGACGAGTGACGAATGACGGGCTTTCGCTGGGTGCGGCCACCGCTCAGCGCATGTCCTTCAGCGTGATATCCACGTGGTCTCCGCCGACCATCGTCGGATTCTTTTCGAACTCGCCTTCGATATCGCCCGGCTGAGCCGGTCCGGCTTGGCCGTCGCGGTCCAATCTCGCCACCACATCGACCACGCCTCGCAATTCCGTGCCCTGCATCATGACGTCGGCGTTGGTGATTTCGTAGGTCACCGGAAATTGCGGGTTGTCGAACCGCTTGGCCGCCAACGGACGCTTGGCCTGCGGCCTCCTCACGATCACGAACAACACGTCCGTCGCCTTGACCTGCCCGGCCAATTCGGGAACGATCGTGACGCGGCCGGCAATGCGGCTCACGCCGGGCTTTTCGCAGCCGTGGGCCAGGCCGAAATAGGCGGCAATCGCCGCCACGGCGATGATGCCGCCCGCCATTCCGAACGTTCCCATGGTATGTTTCGCCACGATTGCTCCTTGTCGCCGAGACCGCATAGATCTCCGGCGACGCTTCCGGCCCGTGAGTAAAGATCGGCATTATAACGATCGGGCTCGAAAAAGGGGAGGGTCCCTTTTGTGCGCCGCGAGTCCTGTTGTATGATACGCGACCGTCCGCTGTGGACCATGATGTGAAGGACGGCAGCCAGAAGGAGAGGTCAATCGTGAATCCAGGATTTCCACTGTCGCTCGATGTGAAAGGCTGGCCCTGTCTCGTGCTCGGAGGAGACGAGGAAGCCGCCGATAAGGCGATCCGGCTGCTGGAGGCCGGCGCCAAGGTCACCGTCATCAATCCCACGCTCAACGATACGCTGAAGAAACTCACGGCCAACGCCAAGGTCATTCACCGCGGGCGGCTGTTCCGCGCCACCGACACGCCCGGCGTCGTCCTGATCCTGAACTGCCTCAGGGATAACCGGGAATTTGCAGAATCGCTGATGGAGCTGGCCCGCAAGGACAGGTTCCAGCTCTGGACCGTGGACCAGCCGGAATACTCCACGGTGATGATGCCGGCCGTGGTCAGTCGCGGACACCTGCGGATCGCGGTGAGCACGAGCGGGGCCTCGCCGGCGCTCGCCTCCAGGATTCGTCAGGATCTTGAATCCATCTTCGGCCCCGAGGCGGCGGAGTTTCTCTCATGGCTGGGCGAGATTCGTGACGAGACCAAGGCTACCCAGGCCGACTACGCACAGCGAAAGGACATTCTTCGCCGCGCCGTCCAGGAGTTCAGACTGATCGGCCACGTCCAGTACCCGTCCGTGTGGCTCCAGCAACGAACGGCGAAACCCGAAACCAATCCCGCGAAATAGGAGAGAGGCCACCATGGTGTTGCTCGAAGTCAGCATGTCGCCGTTGGGCAAGGGCGAAAGCGTGGGCAAATATGTCGCCCGCTCGCTGGAGATCATCGACAAAAGCGGCGTGGCGTACCGGCTGAACCCGATGGGGACGGTGCTGGAAGGGGAGTGGGACGAGGTGATGGCCGTCGTCAAGCAGTGTTACGAACGGATGCGCAAGGACTGCAATCGCATCTCCTGTTCCATCAAGATCGACTATCGCAAGGGGGCCATAGGCCGTCTCGACAGCAAGGTCGCCAGCGTGCAGAAACGGCTGAAGCGGACGCTCAAAACGTCATAAGAGGCGGTCGCAGGGTCCGCCGCTACCACCGGCGACCCCAATAGCGGTAACGGGGTCCAAGGTAGGGAGGTCCCCAGAGGTACGGCCGATAGAACGAGGAGGGACCGTAAAGCCACGGACGCCCGATGTAGAGGCCGAACCCGATCGGCGGGACCACGGAGGCATAGCCGTAGTAGGAATACCCGAACGGAACGTAGCCATAGGGACTGGGCGAGACGACCGGCGGCCGGTCCTCCAACGACCGTTGGAGATCCGCCGTGGCTGCGGCTTGCCGATCGACCTGGTCTCTTAGCCGATCCAGGGCCCCCTGCTGTTCCCGCAGCTCCTCTTCAAGCTTCCCGATCTTTTCCCGTTGGACTTCAATATAGGCCTGGAGGCAGCGCGTTTGAGCCGGCCCCTCGTAGCCGGTACATTCCCAGGGGATCGAGCCCTCACCGGCCTGAACCGAAGTCACGCCGAACAGCAGCCATGCGGAGAGCCCCCAAAGGGCGAACGCGCCCCTACGCCGGCGGCCGCCTTGGAAAGATTTCAGATGATCGATCTGAAGCCGTCCCATTGTCTCACCTCCTGCCCGGTCTCTCGATCACACGCTATCACATCACAAAGGTCTTGCACAGGCCTGAGCCGAGAGGCATCCGGAAGGACGGGAGGCCGGGACGGACACAACCGTCCCGGCCTCTCTGTGATTGAGTCGGCTTACTGCTTGACGATGTCGAGCAGCTCGACCTCGAAGATCAACGTGGCGCCCGGTTTGATATCCGGCGGCGCCCCACGGTCTCCGTAGGCCAGGTTCGATGGGCAGACCAACCGGCTTTTCCCGCCGACTTTAATATGCTGCAAGCCTTCGGTCCAGCACTTGATGACGTTACCGAGCGGGAAGGTCGCCGGTTCCTTGCGCTGGACCGAGCTGTCGAACACCGTCCCGTCGATCAGGGTTCCATGATAATGCACCTTGACCGTGTCGGTCGCCTGCGGGGTGGCGCCTTTGCCCGGCGTGATGGACTTGACGATCGCGCCAGATTCCGTTTTGGTCGCGCCCGGTTCGGCCGCGGCCTTGGCCAGAAACGCCGCGCCCGTCTTCTTCTCGGCCTCGGCAAGCACCGAGGCCCGCGCCGTTTGCAGTTGCTTGATCTTCGGGCCAAAGGCCTGAAAATCAACCTTGGCCGGCTTCTTCAGCACGCCGTCGGTGATGCCGCTCTTGACGAAATCCAGTTCACCTTCGCTCAG